>JBKHJP010000478.1:0-2960 GCA_046538065.1 Thermoanaerobaculia bacterium
AGCCCCCCGGGCCGCCGCGCCCCCGGCCGAAGGGACCGGCGATCTCCGCGGAGAGCACGGCCTGGGCCAGGCCGTGCCGGGGGTGGGGCCGCGGAAAGGTCTCCAGCTCACCGCCCAGGACCTCCGCCTTGAGTCCCTCGGGGGCGGCCAGGATGTCCTCCCAGCCGTGGAGCCTCGTGGCCGTCTCTCCCATGGGTGAATGCTACCCCAGGGGCGTTTCCCTATAATGCCGCTCGAACGCTCGGGGCGCGGCGCCCCGGGGGCCGGCCGCTCCCATCCGGGGGGCGGCTCCGCCGGGCGCCGCTGAGACGTACCCGTCGAACCTGACCCGGTTCGTACCGGCGTAGGGAAGCGACCTTGGGTGGCGGACCCGGCGGTGCCCAGCCCGGCGCGTCCGTGCTCCGCCCACCCGATTCCGGCTTTCAGACGACCGGGCGAGCCTCCACTCCCGGAGGAGGCACGCCCCGCGGCGCGCTCCTCCGGCTGCTCCGAAGGAGGAAGCGCCCATGTCTGCACAGTTCGACCCGAACCGCCCGCCGTCCGATTCGGCCGCCGGGGCCCCGACGCCCCCGGACGGCGCGGTGGCCTCCGCCTTCGATCCGTCCCGGTTCCCCCTGCCCCTCCACGGGGCGCCCGACCCGTCCTCCACCGGCCAGGGGACGACCCCCGGCAGCTTCGCCCTCCGGCCAGAGGTGGGCGGCCCCCTCACCTTCTCGTCCCCGGACACCCCCGGCATGCCGCCGCCGTCGGAGAAGACCGCCTGGGACTTCAATCCGGCGCCCCGAACCGCTGCCAAGGCAGTCACCCAGCTCGAGCGCGCCCGCCTGGGGGAGGTCACCCCCCAGATGCAGCGGGTCGCCGAGCGCGAAGGCCACCTCACCCCGGAGCAGGTCCGGGACGAGGTGGCCGCCGGGCGGATGATCGTCCCGGCGAACCGGACCCACCTCGGCTACGAGCTCGACCCCATGGCCATCGGCCGGGCGTCGCACACCAAGATCAACGCCAACCTGGGGGCCTCGCCCGTCTCCTCCGGCACCGACGAGGAGGTGGAGAAGATGCGCTGGGCCGTGCGCTGGGGGGCGGACACGGTGATGGACCTGTCCACCGGCGGCGACCTGGACGCCTGCCGGGAGGCCATCGTCCGGGCCTCCACCGTGCCGGTGGGCACGGTCCCCATCTACTCCATGATCGTCGGCCGACGCCTGGAGGACCTGGACGAGGACGTCATCCTCTCCACCCTCGAGCACCAGGCCCGCCAGGGGGTGGACTACGTCACCCTCCACGCCGGCATCCTCCGGGAGCACCTCCCCCTGGTGGAGAAGCGCCTGATCGGGATCGTCTCCCGGGGCGGCTCGCTCCTGGCCAAGTGGATGCTGGACAAGGGCCGCCAGAACCCGATCTACACCCTGTGGGACGAGATCTGCGAGATCCTCCGGGAGCACGACGTCTCGGTCTCCCTGGGTGACGGCCTGCGCCCCGGGGGCCTCGCCGACGCCACCGACTCGGCCCAGCTCGCCGAGCTCCGGGTCCTGGGGGAGCTCACCGAGCGGGCGTGGGCGAAGGGCGTCCAGGTGATGATCGAGGGTCCGGGGCACGTCCCCCTGGACCAGATCGAGTACAACATGAAGATCGAGCGGCGCCTGTGCCACGGGGCGCCGTTCTACGTCCTGGGGCCGCTGGTCACCGACGTCTTTCCCGGCTACGACCACATCACCAGCTCCATCGGGGCGACGCTGGCCGCCTGGCACGGCGCCTCCATGCTCTGCTACGTGACCCCCAAGGAGCACCTGGGGCTGCCCAAGCGCGACGACGTCAAGGAGGGCTGCGTGGCGTACAAGATCGCCGCCCACTCCGCCGACGTGGCCCTCGGCATCCCCGCCAGCCGCGACTGGGACGACGAGCTCACCAAGGCCCGGGCGGCGCTCAACTGGGAGAAGCACTTCGAGCTCTCCTTCGATCCGGACACGGCCCGCGCCCTCCACGACGAGGACCTGGACGTGGACACCGACTTCTGCGCCATGTGCGGCCACGACTGGTGCAGCGTCCGGATCTCGAAGGAGATCCAGGAGTTCGCGTCGGGCAAGGACGCGACCTACGCCTGGGAGCGGCCGACCCGCTCCGGCGCCCTGACCCCGGAGCAGCGGGAGGTCCTGGAGCGCCGGGGCGTCCTCTCGCCGGAGGAGGTCCACCGCCTGGCGGCCAAGACGCGCCGCGCCGTGGGGGCGGACGGCGAGGCGCCCGCACCGTGCCACAGCGAGCGCGTGACCGACGCCGAGCAGGCCGAACGGATCCAGGACGAGCGCCTCGTCCGTATCGGACAGTGAGAACGGGCCGGCAGCATTGAACCGAACGTCGGCCCACGGGAACACACCCGTCGAGCTCTACCAATGGGCGCGGCCCCGGGCCCCCGGTTCCAGGGCCCGGGGCCGCGCTTCGCTCGAAATCCACGGGAGGTCGACTGCAGATGAGGTCATTCGCTTCGAGGATCACGGGCCTGGCGAGCGGGCTCCTCCTGCTGACCGCCGGCGGGCTGGCCGCCCAGGCGTACGACGACCCGAACCCCGGCGGGGGCGATGGGGGTGGTGACTGCAGCGGAGACACCGTCGTCCAGGTTCGGGACGATTTAACCTTTTCCCCCAGGAACATCGAGATCGAGGTGGGCGATACCGTCACTTGGTGCCACGAAGGTTCGATGCTCCATAACGTCGCCGAAGACAACGGAGGCTTCCGGTGTGCCAACGGCTGCGATGAGTTCGGCGGCGACGGGGATGTCGCCGCCGGATGGAGTTTCGAGCTCCAGTTCAACGAAGCCGGCACTGTGAACTACCACTGCGAGAGCCACGGCGCTCCTGGAGGTGTCGGCATGGCCGGCACCGTCATCGTCGAGGGGAGCGACGACGGGGGCGGCGGGAGCGACAGCCCCGGCGACCTGCGCTTCGCCACCGACACCTACACCGTCG
>JBKHJP010000479.1:0-2956 GCA_046538065.1 Thermoanaerobaculia bacterium
CTTCCCCCCGGTCCGGACACCCCAGGAGTCCCGCCCGGAGGCGAAGCGGAGCCGCGCGCCACACGCCCCCATCACCACCATGCGCGCGGCGTCCGCAGGCGCGGGAGCCCTGCACCCCGCCACCGCTCCCCCACCACCGCCCCCCCAGCGCCGTATAGTCTTCCCCGCATGGCGGTCCGCTTCGACCCCGACCGGCTGACCCTGGACCTCTCCGTCGCCGACCTCCTGGACCGGCAGGCCGCCGGCAGCCTCGGCTTCGCCCACCGCGGCGGCTACGAGCGCCTCTGGCTCGGCCAGGCCATCCACAGCCGCTACCAGGAAGAAGCCCTCGCCGCCGACCCCTCCTACCGGCGCGAGGTCTGGCTGCGCCACCGCCTCTCCCACCGGGGCTGGCACGTCACCGTCACCGGACGCCTGGACGGCCTCCGCCGCGACCCCGACGGCTCCCTGGTGGTCGAAGAGATCAAGTCCGTGCGCCGGGGCGGCCAGCTCGCCCAGCCCGTCCGGGAGCTCTACCAGCAGCAGGCCCGCCTCTACGCCTGGATGCTCTCGCACCCCGAGGCGACCGAGATCCTCCCCGGCGCCCCCGGCGAGGTCGCCGAGGCGCCTCCCGAGATTCGCGCCGAGCTGGTCCTGATCGAGATCGGCAGCGACGTGATCGACCGGGAGCCCATCGCCTTCGAGACGGCCGAGGTCGCGAAGGCCGTCAAGCGGCGGCTGAACGCCCTCATCGCCACCTACGTCCGCGCCCGCCTGCAGGCAGAGAAGCGCCGCGAGGCCGCCGGGCGCCTGGAGTTCCCCTACCCGGAGGTCCGCCCCGGCCAGGCCCGGATCATGGAGTCGGTGGAGACCGCCCTCACCCAGCGCGAGCACCTCCTCCTCCAGGCCACCACCGGAATCGGCAAGACCGTCGCGGCCCTCTACCCGGCGCTCCGCCACTGCCTGGAGCACGACAAGCGGCTCTACGTCCTCACCGCCAAGACCCTCCAGCAGGAGATGGCGACCCAGGTCCTGGAGCTCCTCAACCGGGAAGAGGCCTTCCGGGCCCTGCGCCTCCGGGCCAAGGCGAAGATGTGCGCCAACGGCCAGGTGCTCTGCCACGAGGAGTACTGCCCCTACGCCAAGGACTACCAGGCCAAGCTCCAGGGCTCCCGGATCCTGGAGCGGCTGATGGCGCACCACCCCTACCTGGATCCGGACACCGTCTACGAGGCCGCCGCCGCGGAGGAGGTCTGCCCCTTCGAGGTCAGCCTGGAGCTCGCCGGCCGCGTCCAGGTCACGGTCTGCGACTACAACTACGCCTTCGACCCCTACGTCTCCCTGGGGGAGCTGGGCCCGGACGAGGACCTCTCGGACGTGGTCTTCGTGGTGGACGAGGTCCACAACCTGGTGGACCGGGGCCGGGGGTACTACAGCCCGGAGCTCTCCGCCGGCGCCGCCCGGCGGACGGCGGAATCCCTGGCGGCCCGGGGCGAGTCGATCCACCGGCGGATCGAGGCCCTCTGCCGGGAGCTGGCGAAGCTGGTGGAGGAGACCGTGGGCGACGTGCTGGAAGAGGGACCGGCCGGGGACCGGGCGGCGGAGAGCACCCTGCCGGAGGACGACCTGTGGCGCCTGCGCCCGAAGCTCGACGCCGCCTTCATCGACTACCTGGAGCACCAGCGCGAGACGAAGAGCTTCCGGCCGGACGACGAGTTCGTGGAGCTCTACTTCGCCGTGCTCCGGTTCCTGAACGCCCTGGTGGTCTCCGACCACTCCTTCAGCCACCTGGTGGAACGCGCCGGCGGCGACGCCCGGTGGAAGGTCCTGTGCAAGGACCCGAGCCGGTTCCTCGGCCGCACGATCAACCGCGCCCACACGACCATCGGCCTGTCGGCGACCCTCTCCCCGCCGGAGTTCTACCGCGACCTCCTGGGCTTCGACACGGAGAGGACGGCGGCCCTCGCCGTGCCCAACCCCTTCCCCGCCGACAACCGCCGGGTGGTGATCGACTCCTCCGTGGCCACCACCTACCGGGAGCGCCCCGCCTACTCCCCCCGGATCGCCCGGCGCCTGGGGGAGTTCGCCGACTCGGTGCCGGGCAACTGCCTGGCGCTGTTCCCCAGCTACGCCTTTCTGGCGGAGGTGGCGGGCCACCTGGAGCTCTCGGCCAAGCGGGTGCTCATCCAGCGCCGCGCCTCCGGCGACCGGGAGCGCGAGGACATGCTGGAGACGCTCCGCTCGGCGCTGCTGGGAGACGTGCTGCTCCTGGCGGTGGCCGGCGGGGTCTTCGCCGAGGGGGTGGACTACCCCGGCGACATGCTCCGGGCGGTGGCGGTGGTGGGGCCCTGCCTGCCGGCGCTGACCGTGGAGCAGCAGCTCCTCCGGCACTACTACGACGAGCGCTTCGAACGAGGCTTCGAGTACGCCTTCGTGGTGCCGGGGATGACCCGGGTCGTCCAGGCCGCCGGGCGGCTCATCCGCTCGGACCGGGACCGGGGCGTCATCGCGCTCTTCGACCGGCGCTTCCTGGAGGGGCCGTACAGGAAGCACCTGCCCGCGGAGTGGCTGCCGGAGGACGGCCCCGAGGCCCTGGCGGCGGACCCGGCCGATGCCGCGGCGGAGTTCTTCGGCGTGGCCTCGGCGGCCCGGAAGGGGTGAGGCTCTCCCCGGTGCGACAGGGTCGCACCCTACGAGCCCCGTAGGGTGCGCCTTGGCGCGCCGAAACGGTGGTGGCTTCCCCGGGACCCGGTGTGCCGAGGCGCACCCTACGCTCTCGATCCAAGCCGGCTTCAGAGGCGCCGGAAACAAAGCGCCCCGCCGGGGTCGCCGGCGGGGCGGGGAGGAGGGAGGAAGGAGAGAGTCTCGTGTCGAAGCGTCTCGCCTCGTCTCTCTGTCTGCACCCTTCTATACGCGCCGGACCCGGAGAATGTTTAACCCGGCCTCCGAGCGATCCCTCACCCTGGAGCCCCAGGCC
>JBKHJP010000480.1:0-2950 GCA_046538065.1 Thermoanaerobaculia bacterium
CAACTCCGCCCCGGTGGCGATCGCCGCGCCGGGCGTGGACGTGCTCTCCACCTGGGACGACGGTGGCACCAACACCATCAGCGGCACGTCCATGGCCTCGCCCCACGTGGCGGGCGGTGCTGCGCTGTTCCTGGCGAGCAACCCCCAGAGCGCCGACTTCAGCGCCTTCACCAACGCCCGGGCGGGCCTGCTGTCGGCCGCCGAGAGCACCGACGGCTTCAGCAACACCAGCGGCAACCCGCACGACGAGGACTTCCTCGACGCCAGCGGGCTGTAGTCGCCGACCTCCTCGGAGGTTTCACGGCGCCCCGCTCCCCCGGGAGCGGGGCGCTTTTCGTTGGGTACCCCGTGCCGTCTCAGAACCGGACGGTGAACGCCGCGCCCCCCGGAGCACGATGCTTGAAGCGGCCGACCTCTGTGTCGGCCGGGGTGGGCGGGGGCCTCAAAACAGGATGCGGAATGCCGCGCCACCCTCCGGGTGGTCCTCCAGCCGGAACTCGAAACCGTGCTGGGTGAGGATCTCCTGGGCCAGGGTCAGGCCCAGGCCGCGGCCGCTCTTCTTGGTGCTGAAGAAGGGTGTGAACAGCCGGCCCCGGGTCTCCGGCGACAGGCCCGGGCCGGTGTCGCGGACGGTGAGCACGGGGCACCCGGGACGGCCCTTCCGGGCGGTCGGCTCCGGCTCCGGTCCCGGCGCCACCTCCAGGGACAGGTGGATCCGCCCGTCCTCGCCGATCGCCTCCATGGCGTTGCGCAGCACGTTCACCAGGACCTGTTCCAGCTGGTTCCGGTCGAGCTCCACCGGCGCGAGCTCGGCCCGATGGTCCCAGCGCCATCGGATCCGGCGCCGGGCCAGCTCCGGCCGGAGCAGGGCCAGGATCTCGTCCACCAGGGTCGCCACGTCGCACGGCCGGGGCTCCGGCGGCGGCAAGCGGACCACGTCCGCGTAGCCCCGCATGAAGGCCCGCAGGTGGTCCAGGCGCCGGGCGGCGGCCTCGATCGCCCGGTCGAGGCCCCGCTCCGGGTCGCCCCCCGGATCGCTCCCGGCGGAAGCGTCCCCCACCGGCTCAGAAACCCCGTCCTCCTGGAGCGTCTCGAGCAGGGAGAGGACCGGCGTCAGGCTGTTGTTCACCTCGTGGGAGAGGATCCGGATCAGCTTCTCGTAGGCCGCCTTCTCCGACGCCCGGAGCTCCTCGGTGAGCTCCTCCACCAGGAAGAAGCTCCGGGGGAAACCCCGGTCGTAGAGCTCTCCGCGGGAGAGCTTCACCCGCCGGCTCCCCGCCGCCACCACCCGGGAGCTCCCCGGTGCCAGGGCATCGAGCTCCGGCCCCAGGGGCGACGGGAGGGCGGCGACCGGCCGGCCGGCGAGCTCCCCCGGGGCGGCCCCCAGGAGCCTTCCCGCCGCGGGGTTGGCGTCGCTCACGCGTCCTTCGAAGTCCAGGGTCACGACCCCCAGGGGGGAGGCCTGGAGCACCTGGTCCAGGAAGTGGTGTTGCTCCTGGAGGCGCAGGCGCTCCGTCCGGAGCTCGGCGATCATCCGGTTGTAGACGGCGATCAGCGCGTCCATCTCCGGCTGGCCCACCGGGCGGAAGGTGGAGCCGAAGTCCTGTTCGGCGACCAGCTCGGCGCCGGTGCGGATCAGCCGGAGCGGCACGAAGAAGGCCCGGAGCAACAGCCACCCGACGACCAGGGAAAGGACGAAGAGCGCCTCCGCCGCCAGCAGCCACCCCGGCCGGTCCCGGAGCGCCAGGAACGCCACGGCGCCCAGCGCGGCGTGGATCGCCGCCAGGTAGAGCGCGAGCTTCCAGCGCAGCGGCACGGCTCAGCGCCCCGGAGGGCGCGCCCCCAGCCCGTTCCGAGGTCGCCCGGCGGTTGCACCGGGCGTCGCGCGTGCCGGGCTCCGCTCCGGTCCGCAGGGGGCCTCCGGGGAACCGGCTCGCGCATCGCGGTATCTGGGGCGAAAGGCGCTCGCCTCGGTTCGGCCGGCGCGCGGGACGCCGGCGGCCTCCGGAGCGAGTGGGCGGAACGCCGGCCTCAACGTTCCCCTGCGGCCCCCTGCGGACCGGAGCTCGGTGGTGGCCTCGACGGCGTGCCCGCGCAGACCCGGAGTCCGCGGGTGGCGATTGCCGGGTCGTGCCGGGGAGACCACTGTCGGTGAAGGAGCCGGTCCGGGGGTGCCCCCCTCCGGGGAGCTCGAAGCCCGCGCCGCTTCCAGCGGTCCAGGAGTGATCGATGGTTCGCCCGCGGGCTGAGCGCAGGCGCGAGCCGACGGTCCAGGTTCCCAGACGCTCGCGCCGGTCCCCGGAGGGGGGCACCCCCGGACCGGCTCCCCCCACGATCTTCCAGTTCCCCGGAGGGCCTTTGCGGACTGGAGCGGCGCCCGGGCCGTGCCACCCCCGGTGCGACAGGGTCGCACCCTACGCCTCCAGGCCGAACTTTTCGATGCGCCGGTAGAGCGCCGCCCGGGACAGGCCCAGGGCCTCCGCAGCCCGGGTGATGTTGCCCCCGTAGTGGGCCAGGGCCCGCTCGATCATGGCGCGCTCCATCTCGTCCAGGGTCATCGCACCTGGACGGGGGAGGGGGGCCTCCTCGCCGCCGGCGCCCCGGCCCGCGCCGGCCCCCTCCGCCCCCAGCTCCGCCAGCCGCCGGAAGTCCTCCGCCCGGAGCCGCGGCGCCTCCGAGACCAGGACCGCCCGCTCCAGGGTCTGGCGGAGCTGGCGGACGTTACCCGGCCAGGGGCGCTCGCGGAGCCAGTCCAGCGCGTCCGGGTCGAGCTCGGGGGCGTCGCGGCCGTAGGACCGGGCGGCGGCCGCCAGGAAGTGGCGGGCCAGGGGCTCGACGTCCCCGGGGCGCTCCCGGAGCGGCGGCAGGTGGAGGGAGATCAGGTTCAGGCGGTAGAGGAGGTCCTCCCGGAACTCGCCCCGCTCCACCAGCTCCGCCAGCGGCCGGTTGG
>JBKHJP010000481.1:0-2948 GCA_046538065.1 Thermoanaerobaculia bacterium
CCCTTCCGTCGCGCGCCTTGCAGCCGCAGGCATCTACGGCGTTTCGCGACGGGCTCTCGTGAATCATCCGGGCTAGAGGGAAGCGGGCGCGGGGCGGCGTTCTCCCTGTGGAGGGGCCACGCTCGCCGCTCGGGGGTGCCCGGCAGGCGGGTGAGTGTCCCGCTTCCGGTCCGATCGGCCATACTTAAAGTAGGGAAAGAGGGGGACGAGAGAGGAGGTCCGATGCTCCGACGACGCCGTCCGGCCCCCCGGGGGGAGCCGGCCCCGCACCGGCGGCGTGGCCTGCCCGCCCGGCCCCGGGTCGCCGCCGCGCTCCTGGTCGTCCTTTCCCTGGCCGGGTGCGCCCTGGAGGTCCAGCGCCTCCGACCCGCTCCCTTCACCGCCTACCAGCGCCCGCAGGCGGGTTTCACCGCCGAGGAGATCGCCTGGATCGAGGACAACTGCGGACCCTTCGGCGCCCCGACGCTCACGCCGGAGTGGCCCCACGGCCCCACGGCGTTCGTGGTCCGGGAGGGCTACGTACTCCGCCACAGCTCGGTGGACAAGATCGCCCTCTGGGTGTGCGAGCACGTGGAGCCGGGCGAGCTCCAGGGCGACGCCCGCCGGCGCGACGACTTCGACCCCGACCCGGAGCTCGAGCCCGGGCAGCGCGCCGAGCTCGCCGACTACCGGGGCTCGGGCTACGACCGCGGCCACGAGGCCCCCGCCGGCAACCAGAAGGCCTCCCAGCGCCTGAACGACGAGACCTTCTTCCTCTCCAACATGATCCCGCAGGAGCCGGGGAACAACCGGCAGGTCTGGCGGGAGCTCGAAAAGCTGACTCGCGACTGGGTGGCCGAGGGCGTCGTGCCGTCGGCCTGGATCGTGACCGGCGGCTTCTTCTACGATCCCGACGAGGAGGACGAGGCCACGGCCGACGGGCTGATCCCCTTCCAGGCGATCGGTGACAACCAGGTGTCGGTGCCGACCCACGTCTACAAGGTCGTCCTCGCCCGGCGCGGGCCGGCGCCGGCCGATCCCGAGGCCCCCCCGGACCCGGAGCACCCGACCGGCCCGGAGCACGCCGGGGACGCCGAAGACCCGGACGACCCGGCCGGCGAGCCGGGGGCCGGCTCCTCCGAGGGGGAGCCTCCGTTCCGGGCGGTCGCCTTCGTCCTGGAGAACCGGCCCTACGAGAGGCCCTTCCGCTTCGAAGACCACGTCCGGAGCGTCCGCTGGATCGAGGAGCGCACCGGCCTGGACTTCTTCCCGGACCTGGTGGACCCCCTCGTGGCCGAAGAGCTCGAAGCCCGGAAGGGGTCGCTCTGGAGCGAGGAGCCGTGACCTCCCTGGCGCCCAACCACTGCCGGATGTACCGGCCGCTCCGGGGCGGTGTCTTGATCCTGAACGCCAACGTCCGGGCCCTGGGGACCCTGGGCCTGGTGGCCACGAGCGACGGCCGGGACCGGTGGCTGGTGACCGCCCATCACGTCCTGGCCCGGACCGGTGGGCCCCCGCTCCAGGACGGGGAGCCGGTCTTCCAGCCGGGCGAGGGGGAGGGCCCCTTCGTGGCGGTCACCCGGGCCGACCGGGCGGACCCGGACCTCGACGCCGCGGCGGCCCTGGTGATCGACGGCGTCGACGCGGTGGGCGAGGTCCTGGGCCTGGGCGCCCTGGCCCCGGTGAAGGAACCCGCGGCCGGCATGCGCGTGGTCAAGTCCGGCATCGCCACCGGGATCACGGAAGGGGTGGTGGAGCAGGTCGACGCCGAGCGGATCCGGATCCGCCTGCCGCCGGACTTCCCGTCGAAGTACGAGCTGAGCGAGGTCTCCGACTCCGGCGCCGTCTGGCTGGAGCAGGGGACGATGGCGCCCGTGGCCCTCCATCGGGCCGGCGAGGACGCAGGGGTGGAGACGGCCACCGGCGTTCCCATCCGCCGGGTGCTGGAGGCGCTCCGGCTCCAGGCGGTCACACCCCGGGTGCCGGCCGGCCCGCGGCCCGCCTGATCCCAGGAGTGTCGCCGTAGGGTGCGATCCCATCGCACCCGGAGATGGCGTGGGCGGCTCGGTGCGACAGGGTCGCACCCTACACGGGGACCGGCACGGCGTCCACGACCCGGTCGATCGCCTGCCGGGCCGCGTCCAGGTCGCCGCCGCTCCGCCGCAGGATCACCCGGTGCGCCAGGACCGGCGCGGCCAGGCGCTGGACGTCGTCGGGCACCGCGTAATCCCGCCCCTCGCAGAGCGCCATGGCCTGGACCGCCCGGTAGAGGCTCTGGGCGCCGCGCGTGGAGACCCCCAGCAGGAACTCCCGCCCCTCCCGGGTGCCGGCGGCGAGCTCCAGGATGTAGGAGCCGAGCTTCTCCGCCACGCGGACCGCGCGCACCCGGCGCTGGAGCTCCAGCAGCTCCTCCCTGGCGAGGACCGGCCGCAGGGCGGCGAGGATGTCCTCCACGCCTCCGGAGAGGAGCAGGGAGCGCTCCTCTTCCTGCGGCGGATAGCCGACCCTGAGCGAGATCATGAACCGGTCGAGCTGGGACTCCGGGAGCGGGAACGTGCCGTGGTGTTCCAGGGGGTTCTGGGTGGCCAGGACCACGAAGGGCTCGGGCAGGGCGTAGCGTTTGCGCTCCACCGAGACCTTGCGCTCGCTCATCGCCTCCAGCAGGGCGGACTGGGTCTTCGGCGTGGCCCGGTTGATCTCGTCCGCCAGGACCACGTTGCCGAAGAGCGGCCCGGGGACGAACTCGAAGGACTGCTCCTTCTGGTTGAAAATCGAGACGCCGATGATGTCCGAGGGCAGCAGGTCGCTGGTGAACTGGACCCGCTGGAAGGCCAGCCCGACGGACCGGGCCAGGGCCTGGGCGAGGGTCGTCTTGCCCACGCCGGGCACGTCCTCGATCAGGACGTGCCCCTGCCCGAGGAGGGAGACCACCGCCATCCGGATCACCTCCGGCTTGCCCCGGATGACCC
>JBKHJP010000482.1:0-2941 GCA_046538065.1 Thermoanaerobaculia bacterium
CCTGGACCCTGTCCAGCCGGAGAACCGAAGCCTACCCGTCGCAGCTCTTCCGCAACGACGGCGACGGCACCTTCACCGAGATCGGCCGGCGGGCGGGGGTGACCAACGACCGGTTCGCCGAGGGCGTCGCCTGGGGGGATTACGACGACGACGGCGATCCGGACCTCTACGTCTCGAACCTCGGCCCGAACCGCCTCTACCGGAACGACGGGCTGGACGAGGACGGTACCGTCCGGTTCACCGACGTCGCCCCGGAGTTGGGCGTCGACGAGCCCTCGGCGGAGAGCTTCGGCACCTGGTTCTTCGACTTCGACAACGACGGCGACCTCGACCTGTGGGTGAACCGGTACGGCGCCCGCATGGAGCACGTTTCGGCCTCGTATCTGGGGCATGAGGTCCCGGGCCACCACCCGGTCCTCTACCGCAACGACGGCGGCCGGTTCAACGACGTGTCCGAAGAGGTGAGACTCACCAGGCCGTCGCTCCCCATGGGGGCCAACCACGGCGACCTGGACAACGACGGTTTTCCGGACGTCTACCTCGGGACCGGGATCCCCGATCCGGACGCCACCATGCCCAACGTCCTGTACCGCAACGACTCCGGGAAGCGCTTCCTGGACGTGACCTTCGCCGGCGGGTTCGGGCACCTGCAGAAGGGCCACGGCGTGGCCTTCGGCGACCTGGACAACGACGGCGACGTGGACCTGTTCCACCAGATGGGCGGCGCCTTCCCGTTCGACGACTTCGGCAACGTCCTCTTCGAGAACCCGGGCCCCGCCCGGAGCTGGATCACGCTCCGTCTCGTGGGTCGGGAGGCGAACCGTTTCGGCGTCGGGGGCCGGATCGAGGTCCGTGTGCGCCGGGGCGAGGAGCGCCGCTCGGTCCACGCCCTGGTGGGCACCGGCGGGTCCTTCGGCGCCTCCAGCCTGCAGCAGGAGATCGGCCTGGGCGACGCCGAGGCCATCGAGGAGATCGTGGTCCACTGGCCCGGCTCGGGTACCCGCCAGGTCTTCGAGGACGTGGCGCTGAACCGGTACTATCGACTGACCGAAGGGGAGGACCGGCTGGTCCCCCTGGAGCTGGCGCCGTTCCGCCTCGGCTCGGCGACGGGCGATCCTGACGCCGAGCCGGCCGAGGGAAGCGACCATGAGCACCATCGAGATCACCATGCCCACGAACCGCCGCCCTAGGCCCCGGCCCCGCCGGGCTCTCGCCGCGCTCCTCCTCGGCCTCCTTCCGGCCCTCGCCCTGCCCGGGCCACCGGTCCACGGGCTGGAGACGGACCAGGAGGAGGCCCGGCGGACCGCCGAGGACCAGCCTGCCGACCCGGTGGTGGCGGCGGTCCAGGAGGCCCTTCAGGCAGCCGGCGAGGGCGACCTCGAGGGGGCCATCTCCCGGCTGGAGGAGCTGAACCAGGAGGGCGACGTCCCGCCGTTCGTCCCGGCCACCCTGGGCGCCCTCTACGTCGAGGCGGAGCAGCCCGAGCGGGCCCTGGACGTCCTGGAACCGCTGGCCTCGGGCGAGGACGCCGATCCGGCGGCCCTCTACAACGCCGGCCGGGCGGCCCTCGCCGTGGGAAGGATCCGCGATGCGGTCTCTTACCTCCAGCGCTCGGTGGAGCGCCAGCCCGGGACCCCCGCCGCGCGGGAGCTGGGCCTGCTCCAGGGAGCCGTGGGCAACTACCGGGAGGCCTACGCGCTCCTGCGGCCCTGGGTTCAGAGCCACCCGGACGACCGGGAGGCGCGGCGCGCCGCCGCGCTGTGCGCCATCCAGCTCCAGCGGCTGCCGGAAGCCGAAGAGCTCCTCTCCGACCTCTCCCAGACCGAGCCGGCGACCGGCCTGCTCTGGGGGCGGCTCCTGCTGCTCAAGGGCGAGCCCCACGCCGCCATCGGCGTGCTCCAGCCCCTGCTCGGCGACGCCCCGGAGACGGTCGGGAACGACATCCGGCACACGTTGGCGGAGGCCTACCTGGACGTCGGGCAATCGGACCAAGCGGTGAGCGTGCTCGAGGACCGGACCGGCGAGGACCCCGAAAGCTCGCTCCTCCTGGCGCAGGCCCTCTACCAGGGGGGCTCCCTGGAGCGGGCCCTGGAGACCCTGCAACCCTTCGCAGAGACGGTCCTGGAAGCCGGGATGGACCCCGAAAACCCCAACCTGCAACTGGCGGGGGACGTGACGCGGGAGTACGGGCGCTGGCTGCTGAGCGCCGGCCGCAACGAGGAGGCGGTGCCGTACCTGCGCCTGGCGACCGAGGCCGAGCCCCGGGAGAAGGAGGCCTGGCAGGCCCTGGGCCAGGCCCTGGCGGCCACCGGTGACCGCGAGGAGGCCCAGGAGGCCCTGGCCCGCTTCCAGGAGCTCTCCCAGGCCGAAGGCTCCGAGACCGCCCAGGTGAACCGGGAGCGCCAGGACCGCGAGGATCCCACGGCCCGGGAGCTCCGGCGGGCCCGGGAGCTCCTGAGCCAGGACCGGCCCGAGGCAGCCCTGGAGCTCCTCCAGGAGGAACGCGGGCTCAACCCCGACGATCCGCGCCCCTGGCTGCTGGAGTCCCGGGTCCTCGTGGTGCTGGAGCGCCCCGAGGAGGCCCTGGACGCGGCGGAGCAGGCGGTCCGCCTGGCGCCGGAGAGCCCGGACCCGTACTACCAGCGGGGAACGGTCCACCTGGCCCGGGAGGACTTCCAGGCCGCCGAGACCGACCTGCGGCGGGCCCTGGAGATCGCTCCGGGCCACGTGCCCGCCCTGAACGACCTGGCGGTGCTCCTGATCGTGCAGGGCGAGAGGGCGGAAGCGGAGCGCCTCCTGGAGCGGGTCCTGGAGATCCGCCCCGAGGACGCGCAGGCGCGCCAGACCCTGGAGCGGCTGCGGGAACGCTCGGGGTAGAAGCGCCCGACGGTGCGGTCGGGTAGACCTGGGCGGTTGCCCGCCCAGGCCCCCCACAGATCCG
>JBKHJP010000483.1:0-2939 GCA_046538065.1 Thermoanaerobaculia bacterium
CCACGGTCCACATCCACCGGGGCGCGGCAGCCATGCGGGAGGGGGACCTGGACCGTGCCCTGGCCGAGTACCGCACCGCCGCCGACCTCGACCCGGAGAGCCCCAAGGCGTTCTACAACCTGGGGTCGGTGATGCTCCAGAAGGGCGACCGGGAGGAGGCCCGGAAGCACTTCGAGGAGGCCGTCGAGCTCGACCCCGACTACCGCGACGCCCACGTCAACCTGGCGGGACTGTACGCCGAGGCCGGGGAGTGGGAACGCGCCGCCGAGCACTACGGCGAGGCGGTCCGGATCGATCCCCTGGACTACTCGGCCCGGGCCGGACGGGCGGCGGCCCTGGCCCAGGGCGGCCGGACCGCCGACGCCCGGCGGGAGCTCGAGGCGCTCCTCGCCGAGGCGCCGAAGAGCCTTTCGGACGTGCGCCTCCAGGCCCGCCTGGAGCTGGCCGGCCTGGCGGAGGGCTCGGGGGAGCCGGCGGCGGCCGCCGAGCACTACCGGGCCGCCCTGGAGCTGGACCCGGGGCTCCGCCCCGCGGTGATCGGCCTGGGGCGGGCCCTGGCCCGGAGCGGGTCCTTCCAGGCCGCGGCGGAGATCTACGGCCGCGCCGTGGACCTGGAGCCGGAGGACGTGGAGGCCCGGTTCGGCCGGGCCATGGCCCTCCTTCTCGGGGGCGATGCGGCGGCTGCGCGGAGCGCCCTGGAGGAGGACCTCCGGGCCCTGCCGGACGCCGTGCCCCTGGCCCACCTGCTGGCGCGGGTGCTGGCCACCGCTCCGGACCCGGAGGTCCGGGACGGTGCCCGGGCGGTGGAGCTGGCCGGGCGCGTCATGAGCGAGCAGCAGACCCTCACCCACGCCGAGACCCTGGCCATGGCCTACGCCGAGGCCGGTGAGCTCGAGCGGGCCGCCGAGTGGCAGGCGAGGGTCCTGGAGCGGGCGCAGGCGGGCGGGGCGCCCCCGGGGGCCGTCGAGTCGATTCGCCGGCGCCTGGAGGGGTACCGGCGGGGCGAGCCGGTGCGCGAGCCCTGGGAGGGGCCGTGAGGACCGCCTGCGTCCCGGCGGCCGGAATGCCTGTAGGGGAGGAGCTCGCCTCCTCCCGGGGCGGGGGGACCTCCCGGGGTTGGGAGGCCCCACGCCGGCTGCGCATCCGCAACCGACGGGACACCGGGCGGAGCCGTTCGGCTCGTCCCGCTCGCTCAGGCCAGGGGCAAGCTCCGCCCCTCCACGGCCTGGTGGCACTGCTGGGGGTTCTGTGCTTCACGGCGGCGGTGCCGGCCGACGCCGAGATCCGGTTCCGGGAGGTCTCGGATGCCTGGGGCCTGGAGTTCCGCCACCACCACGGCGGCAGCGGCGAGCTCTACATGGTGGAGACCATGGGCTCCGGGGTGGTGATCTTCGACTACGACGGCGACGGCGACCAGGACGTCTTCTTCGTGGACAGCGGCGAGCTGCCGGGCTACGAGGGGGAGGAGCCGGGCTCGGTCCTCTTCCGCAACGACGGCGGCCGGTTCGTGGACGTGACGGAGCGCGCCGGTCTCCGGGTGGACTCCTACGGCATGGGGGCCACGGCCGGTGACGCCGACGGCGACGGCGACCTGGACCTCTACGTCACCGCCTTCGGCCCCAACCGCCTGTTCGTGAACCGCGGCGACGGCACCTTCGAGGACGTGACGGAGCGGGCCGGGGTCGGGGACCCGCGGGTGGGCGCCTCGGCGGCCTTCGCCGACGTGGACCGGGACGGCGACCTGGACCTCTACGTCACGAACTACGTCGACTTCAGCCTGGAGAACAACCCCACCTGCGGTAACGAGAGCCGGGGCATCCGCACCTACTGCCACCCGGACGCCTTCGACGGCGTGCCGGACGTCTTCTACCGCAACGCCGGCTCCGGCCCGGGCGGCCCGCGCTTCGAGGACGCCACAGCCGACGCCGGCTTCGGCGGCGCCGACGGCAAGGGCCTGGGGGTCCTCTTCAGCGACCTGGACCAGGACGGCTGGCCGGACCTCTACGTCGCCAACGACATGACGCCGAACTTCCTCTTCCGCAACCGGGGACGCGACCCGGAGACCGGCCGGGTCACCTTCGAGGACGTGGCGCTCCTGTCCGGCACAGCCCTCAGCGACCGGGGCGACCCGGAGGCCAGCATGGGTCTCGACCTGGGGGACCTGGACGGCGACGGCGGCCCGGAGCTCATCGCCACCCACATGGACGACCAGACGAACGCCCTCTACGGCGCCAGCGCGCCCTTCCTGTTCGCCGACCGGCGCTGGGTGAGCAAGCTGGCGGAGCCGTCGGTGGGGAAGGTGGGCTTCGGCGTGGCCTTCGCCGACTTCGACCACGACCGGGACCTGGACGTGGCGGTGGCCAACGGCCACATCATCCACAACATCGAGCGGTTCAAGGATTCGACCACCTACGCCCAGCGGAACCAGGTGTTCGAGAACGTGGGGCGCGGCCGGTTCCGGGAGGTCACGGGTTCCGGGATGGACGCCGTCCGGGTGAGCCGGGGCCTGGCCGTCGGTGACCTGGACGGCGACGGCGACCTGGACGTGGCCGTCAACAACTCGAACGACCGGGCGGAGGTCTACGAGAACCTCTCCGGCGCCGGCCGGTGGCTCCAGGTGGACCTGGCTGCTCCGGAGGGCAACCGGTTCGGGATCGGCGCCCGGGTGACCCTGGAGGCCGGCGGCTCCGCCCAGTGGCGGGAGGTCCGGACGGCGTCCTCGTACCTTTCGCAGAACGCCCTGACGGTCCACTTCGGCCTGGGGGATGCCGAGGTGGTCGAGAACCTCCGGGTCCGCTGGCCCGACGGGGCGGTCCAGGTGGTCCGGGGCCTCCCGGCGGACCGCCGCGTCCGCGTCCACCGGTAGCTCGGGACCGGGGTGCCCCCCGCCCGGGCCGGGTCCGGGGGTTCCTCCCGGACGGCGGCCCTCGGAGCCCGCG
>JBKHJP010000098.1:0-12750 GCA_046538065.1 Thermoanaerobaculia bacterium
GGGTGGTCTTCGGCACCGGCGACCCGGACGCCGACCTGATGTTCGTCGGCGAGGGACCCGGAGCGGAGGAGGACCGCCAGGGCCTGCCCTTCGTCGGGGCCGCCGGGGAGCTCCTGACGAAGATCATCGAGGCGATCGGTCTCCGGCGCGAGGAGGTCTACATCGCCAACGTGATCAAGTGTCGCCCCCCGGGAAACCGGGACCCGCTCCCGGACGAGGCCTCCGCGTGCCGCTCCTACCTGGACCGCCAGATCGACCTCGTGCGCCCCCGGGTGATCGTGGCCCTCGGCCGGGTGGCGGCGCAGGCCCTCCTGGGCAACGACCTGCCCCTGGGACGCATGCGGGGCCGCTGGTTCACCGTCCGCGGCGTGCCGGCGATGGTGACCTACCACCCCGCCGCACTGCTCCGGAACCGGGCGTGGAAGCGCCCCACCTGGGAGGACATGCAGGCGGTGCAGAAGCGCCTCGCCGAGGGGTAGCCCGAGAGGAGCCTCCACGCCGCCCCGGTCCGGGCGGTGTATCATGAGCTCCAAAAGCGCCGGTCCATCGTCCGCGTCGAAATGCTGTCCGGTGCGCTTTCCGGCGTGCCCCTTCCACCATGAAGAGCGAGGTCCTGCGTGTCGTGCCCCGTGCCGAGGGCCGGGGCCTGGAGGCACGCCGCCGAGGCCCGAAGCGCCCGCCGGACGTGGTCCTCGCCTTCCTGCCCCCCGGGCCGGGGCTCGCCACCCTCCTGGGTGACCTGGTGCGGTCGTTCGAGGGGGCGCTCCTCGTGGGTTGCGAGGCGGTGACCCAGTTCGCCGGTGACGAGCTCACCGCCGAAGGAGCGGTCCAGCTCTTCTGGTTCGAGGAGCCCGCCCACGGTGCCCGGCTGACCGTCATCCGGAGCCGCGACGGGGGAGCGTCCGGCGCCCGGAACCTGGTGGAGGGCGACCTGGAGGAGGCCGCGGCCGCGCTGGAGGCGGCCGACGCGGCGTTCCTGCTGGCCGACGGCCTGCGGGTTCCGGCGTGGGAGGTCGTGGAGAGACTCGAGACCTTCAGCCCGAAGGGGCGGCCGCGACACGTCGCCGGCGGCCTCGCGTCCCAGATGGAGCCCATCGGGGACCGGGGCTCCCGGGTCTTCGTGGGAACGGAGATCCTCGACCGTGCGTGCCTCCTCGTCACCTTCCACGGGGTCGAGATGGACGTGGAGGTGGTCCGGGGCTGGGACCCGGCGAGCCCGATCTTCACCGTCACCGATGCGGAGGGGAGCGTTCTCCGCGCCATCGACGGCGAAGGTGCCACGGACTGGTTCCGCCGGTTCTTCACCGTCGACGGGGAGCTCGCTCCCATGCCCGAGGCGGCCCACCTGTTCCCGCTGATCATCGAAGGACCCCGCCCCGAGCGCCGGGACCTCTACCGTTCCATGCAGAGCTTCGACGAGCCTCCCGGCGCCGTGACCTTCTGGGGCGATCTGCGCACCGGCGACATGGTGCGCCTGGGGATGGGCAACGACGACTCGCTGCTCGAGACCGCCGCCCGGCTGCCGGAAAGGCCGGCGCCGGAGGCGGCGGTGCTCTACTCGTGCGTCGGCCGACAGGCGGTGCTGGGCGGCCGGGCCCGGAGCGAGGTGGCGACGATCCACGGGGCCCTGCGGGGTGCCGCCCTCTCGGGCTTCTTCACGTTCGGCGAGATCGGACCCGCCGCCGGCGGCGACCGGCTGGCCTTCTACAACCAGACGGCCGTGCTGGCCCTCCTCCGGGAGCGTGCCCGGTGAGCCTGGACCGCAGGCTGGAGGCGTCGATCCTGCGCAACCTCCTCGCCCGGACGACGCGCGCCTACGAGGAGCAGGTGGCGGCGCTGTCCCGCGAGAAGGAGCTCGCCCAGGTGACCCTGGCCTCCATCGGCGACGGGGTGATCACCACCGACCCGGAGGGGCGGGTGCGGTTCCTCAACCCGGTGGCCGAGACCCTCACGGGCTGGCCCAGCGGCGAGGCCGCCGGACGCGGCCTGGACGAGGTGTTCCACCTGGTGGAGGAGTCCACGGGCCGGGCCAGCCCCCTGGCGGTACACGAGGCGCTGCGCCGCGACGGCGAGCTCGCCGGGGCCGACCCGGGGGGGCGCCGCATGCTGGTGCGCAGCGACGGGCAGCGCTTCGCGGTGGAGCACTCGGCGGCACCCATCCGGAACGCCGAGGGCGAGGCCGTCGGGCTGGTGATCGTCTTCCAGGACGTGACGGACCAGCGCCTCCTCGCCCTCCAGCTCGCACACCAGGCGACCCACGACGCCCTCACGGGGCTGCTCAACCGGCAGGCCTTCGACGAGCGGATCCGCTCGCTGCTCGCCGCCGGCGGCGACGGAGGCCGGCACCACTGCCTGCTGTACATGGACCTGGACCAGTTCAAGGTGGTCAACGACACCTGCGGCCACCTGGCGGGCGACGAGCTCCTGCGTCGCATCGCCACCCTGGTCACGGAGAAGGTCCGGGACCGGGACCTGGTGGCCCGCCTCGGCGGCGACGAGTTCGGCGTCCTGCTGCCGGACTGCGCCCTGGACCCGGGGCACCGGATCGCCGAGCGGATCCACCGGGCGGTGACCCGGTACCGGTTCAGCTGGCAGGACAAGCGCTACGCCGTGGGGGCGTCCATCGGCCTGGTACCGATCCCGTCGGGGGAAGCCAACATGGCCCAGATCCTCTCGGCGGCGGACCACGCCTGCTACGTGGCCAAGGAGCGGGGCCGCAACCGCATCCAGCTCTACCAGAGCGACGACGCCGAGGTCATGCGGCGCACCGACGAGATGAACTGGGTCGTGCGGATCCACCGCACGCTGGAGGAGGGCCGGTTCCGCCTCTTCGCCCAGCCCATCCGGAAGCTCGGCACGCGCGACGGGACAGAACCCCTCTTCCTGGAAGTCCTCCTCCGGATGGTGGAGGAGGACGGGCGGATCCTGACGCCGACGCCCTTCGTCCGGGCGGCGGAGCGCTACGGACTGATGCGGGACCTGGACTGGTGGGTGGTCTCCCGGGTCCTGGACCACCTGGACGCCTGCTGCGACGCCGACGTGGAGCGCCTGGGAACCTGCGCCGTCAACCTGTCGGCGGTGTCGGTCTCCGACGAGTCGTTCCTGGACCGCATGCGCCGGGCGCTCGGGGAGCGGAATCCGGAGCTGGTGGGCAAGCTCTGCTTCGAGATCACCGAGACCGCCGCCCTGGCGAACCCCTCCCAGGCGCAGCACCTGATCCGGGAGCTCGCCGCCCTGGGCTGCCGTTTCGCCCTGGACGATTTCGGCAGCGGCATGGCCTCCTACGGCAAGCTGAAGGCCCTCCGGGTGCAGTACTTGAAGATCGACGGCACCTTCGTCCGGGACCTGGCGACCAACCCCCTGGACCGAACCATCGTGGAGTCCATCAACCAGATGGCCCACGTCCTGGGAGTGCGGACGGTCGCGGAAGGGGTCAGCGGCGCCCCGTTGCTGGACCGCCTGGAGAGCCTCGGGGTGGACTACGCCCAGGGATTCGGTGTCGCCCGGCCCCGACCCCTGAGCCACTGGCTTCCGGTGCGGGACGGCCGGGCTTCCGCCGCCGGTTACGGGTGACGGGAGACAGGGCGGCCCGGCGGCGGGGGGAGGTCCGGGCCCCGGAAACCCGCGTCCCTACGCGGCGCCAGGGGCATCAGTGCTATCCTACGATCGCGTTATGCCTGTCGAGCCGCTCTCCGTGGGGCACGTCCCCGCCCGGAAGGGCTCCGCGCCGTCGGAGCGGGAAGAGGTCCACCTCAAGCTGCTGAGGAGCCTCCGGGCCGCCGGCGGCACCGGCGCCCTGGGGGTGGTCCGGCGCCTCGCCACGTGGATCGACTCCTCCCCGGTTCTGGAGGAGATCGCCTCCCACCCGCCCTGGTTCGCCGACTGGGGTGTCAAGGAGGCCTTCATCCGGAACGAGCACACCCCGGAGGCGATCCGCTCCCGGTGTGCCCAGGCGGTGGGGGTTCTGGACCTGTTGCGGGAGCTGGACACCGCCGAGCTCTCGGAGCGCGAGCGCCGGGAGATCCGGGAGCAGACGCGGGTCCTGATCCGGGCCCTGCCGGAGGAGGATCGGGAGCGGGTGCGCAGCCGGGCGCTGGAGCTCTCGGCGTCCCGGGGCGCGGAGCTGGCACCCCCGGCGCCGGAGGACGAGGCGGCGGAGCTGGCGGCCGCCTCCGCCGAGCTCGAGCCGGCGGCGGGGGAGGCCCCGGACCAGGAGACCACGGCGCGTCCGCCGGCCGACGAGCTCCGGCCGGAGGACGGCCGCTCGGTGGCGATCTCGGGGCTCTCCCTGGGGCGCCGGGTGCAGCTCGCCCGGAGCAGCCGGGACCTGGCGGAGCTCCAGGTCCTCTCCGCGGAGACGAATGACGAGGTACGCCTGGCCCTGCTGGCCAACCCGGCGCTGGGGGAGCGCCTGATCGCCGACGTCGCCCGGACCTCGTCCGCCCGCGTGGCCCGGGAGATCTACCGCAACCGGCGCCTCTTCCAGCGGCCCATGGTCCGGCGGGCCCTGCTGGAGAGCGCCCACGTCCCGTCGGCGGCGCTGGTGGAGGTGGTGAGCTCCATGGGCGACCTGCGAGGCCTCCTGGGCCTGACCCAGAACCCGAAGATCCGCTCCATGGAGGTGAAGGCCCGGGCGCGGGCCCGGCTGACGGCGCTTTTCCGGAGCCTGGGGTCGGCGGAGAAGATCTCCACGGTCCGGAGCTCCGGCCGCTCCCTCCTGAAGGCCCTCTGGACCGACTTCTTCCGGGACGAGGAGCTGGTGCTGCGCTGCCTCCGGGAGCGCCACCTGGACAAGGGCCTGGTGGTGGAGATCGCCCGTAGCTCCATCGCCCCCCGGCGGGCCCTCCGCCTCATCGGCGAGACCCCGAGCCTGTACGCGCCGTACGAGGTCCGGCTGGCCCTGGCCCGCAACCCCAAGACCCCCCGCGCCATCGTGCGCAAGCTCCTTCCGGGCCTCACCGCCGAGGACCGCCGCGACGTCGAAAGCCTCGCCGACGCGTCGTAGGGTGCGACCCCGTCGCACCAGACGATGTTGCGGCGGGAGGCGCCGGGTGCGACAGGGTCGCACCCTACGACGGGTCGGAACCGTAGGGGAGGAGCTCGCCTCCTCCCCCGGGCCGGGCGGGAGGGAGGCCGTCAATAGGCCGCCAGCAACCGCGCCGCGCGCTCCACCCGCTCCTCGCCGGGCAGGAACGCCTCCTCCAGGGACGGCGAGTAGGGCACCGGCGCGTCCAGGGCCCCCACGACCCGGACCGGCGCGTCCAGGTACTCGAAGACCTCCTCCTGCAGGACCGCCGCCACGCTCTCCCCTACGCTCCCGGTCCGGGTGTCCTCGTGGACCACCAGGACCTTGCTGCAGTGCCGGGCCACGGCGAGGAGCGCCTCCCGGTCCAGGGGGACCAGGCTCCGCAGGTCCAGGACCGCCGCCTCGATCCCGTCCTCGGCGAGCCGCTCGGCCACCCGCAGGGCCACGTGGACGTAGGCGCCGTAGGAGACGACCGCCAGGTCCGATCCCGCCCGCCGCAGAGCCGAACGCCCCAGGGGAAGGGGCTCGGGAGGCTCGTCCGGCAAGGCCTGCTTGATCCGCGGCTCCCGGTAGAGGGCGATGTGCTCGTAGAAGAGCACCGGGTCCGGATCGGCGCAGGCGGCGGCGAAGAGGGCCCGGGCGTCCTCCGGCGTCGACGGGGTGACGATCTTCAGACCCGGGGTGCGGTAGAACCAGGGCTCGGTGTTCTGGCTGTGGTACGGACCGGCCTTGCGCAGCCCGCCCCAGGGCATCCGGATCACCATGGGGACCTGGGCGCCCCAGCGGTAGTGGATCTTGGCCGCGTTGTTGACGAGCTGGTTGAAGCCGGTGGCCACGAAGTCGTTGAACTGCATCTCGCCGATGGGCCGCAGGCCCCCCAGGGCAGCTCCGGTGCACGCCCCCAGGACCGCCCCCTCCGCCAGGGGGGAGTTGAGGATCCGGTCGCCGAACTCGGAGAGCAGCGGGCGGAGCAGGAGGAAGGCGTTGCCGTACGCCCCGCCCACGTCCTCGCCGAAGACGAAGGCCCGCTCGTCGGCCTTGAGCGCGTCGCCCACCGCCAGCATGACCGCTTCCAGGAAGGTCCGTCCCTTCGGGTCGAAGGCCATACCCGTCTCCACCGGGGGGAGCTCCGGCAGGGGGAGGATCCTCCCCGGCGGGCGGCCCTCCAGGGGCTCGCGGTGGGCGACGTCCGGCCCCTCCCGGTAGACGCCCCGCCCCGCCAGCTCCGGGTCCGGCCAGGGGGCCTCGATGACCGTCCGGGCCTCCGCCTCCACCAGCTCCTCGACCTCCTCCTTCATCCGGTCCAGCTCCCCGGGAACCAGGTGCCCTGCCGCCTCCAGGCGCGCCGCGTAGGTGTGGACCGGGTCGCGGGCCGCCCAGAAGCGGTACGCCTCCGGGTCGGCGTAGCCGCTCGGCCGGAGCTCGGGGTACTCCCAGGACGGTTGCGGGTCGCGGCCCAGGTAGAGCATGTCGTCGTGGTGGGCGTGGCCGCACATGCGGAAGGCCACCAGCTCCAGGAGCGCGGGGCCCGATCCGGCGCGGGCGCGCTCCGCCGCCCAGGCGAAGGCGGCGGCCACCGCCTCCGGGTCGGTGCCGTCCAGGGTGATGCCCGGGATGCCGTAGCCCACCGCCTTGTCGGCGAAGACGCGGACCGCCGACTGGTCCTCCACCGGGGTCGAGAGGGCGGTGCCGTTGTCCTGGACGCAGAAGATCGCCGGCAGGCGGCGCACGGCACACAGGTTGATCGCCTCGTGCCATTCGCCCAGGGAGGTCCCCCCCTCGCCGATGAACGACACGGCCACCGGCGGGCCGTCCGGCTCGGAGGTACGCCAGGCGAAAGCGAAGGCCAGCCCCGCGATCGTCAGGCTGGAGATGGACAGGGGCGCGGCGGCGGGCAGGACGCCGTGGTCGAAGTCACCGAAGTGGAGGTCCTTGCCCTCCATAGGCGGGCCGGCCTTGCCCATCTGGGCGTTCAGGATCCGCCGGACCATCGCCGGCTCCGGCCGCATCCCCAGGGCGGCCCCGGCGTCGCGGATCAGCGGCGCCACCACGTCCCCCCGCCAGGAGCCGTCGTCGCCGCGCCAGCGCTCCCCCCGGCGGAGCCTCAGGGCCGCCGCGTAGATCGCCTCCTGGCCCAGCGAGCGGAACCCCTTGCCCTGGAAGGCGCCGCCCCGGAAGCGCACCTCGCCGCCGGTGAAGAACGCCTTCAGCCGGTTGTCCGTGGCCCGGGTGAGGAGCATGCCCCGGAGCATCTCCCGCTTCTCCTCGCGGCTGAAGGAGGCGGCGATCGCCTCGCGCCGGAGGAAGCCGTCGCAGGCGTCCAGGAGGTCGGCCACCGCCCGGTCCAGGCGCTCCCCCACGGAGACGCCGGGAGTGGCCTCCGGCAAGCCGGAGGGCGGCGCCGTGGAGAAGCGCCGCACCAGGGCGTCCCGGAGGGGCTCGCGCAGGGCGTCGATGGCATCGGGACCGACGTCGCCACCGCCGCCCCGCAGAGCCGTCTCGAAGCACTCCCGGGCCGGGTCCAGGGCGAACGGGAAGCGCTCCGCCAGGAACGAGGCGAACCGGTCCGCGAGGGTCGTCCTGGATCGTCGGTCGAGGGTGGCCACGGCGGTCCGCGGGAGGGGGGAGGATGCGAGCGGCGCGACGTGCATGGTACCGCGGCCCGAAGCAGGGTGACAAGCGCCGGCGGCCGGCTTTGCGGACGACCGACCCGCCGTCCGTCGCGCGGCTGCCGGGGAAGGGGTCCGCCGCTCCGTCGGCGAGATGCTGACAGGCGACTAGGTCCAGCTCCCCGCCCGGAGCGGCGCAACCCCGATGGTCAAGGCCGTGGCCACGGGCCAGAATGGCTTCATGAGTGTGACCGCGAGCGTGCCCGCCTCCGACGCCCCCTCCGATGTCGAGGGGCGCGAGCTTCCGGGCGTGGACCGGATCCCCGCCGCCTTCCTCCGCTCTCTGGTCACCGCTGTGCAGGCAGGCGTCCTGATCGAGGACGAGGACCGCCGCCTCTTGACGGTGAACCGGGCGTTCTGCGACCTCTTCCACCACCCCGGGCCCCCGGCCGAGCTCGTGGGAAGGTCGTTCCGGCAGGTGCTGTCCGGGGCCCGGAGCCTGCCGGGGGACCGCAATGCGGCCCTGGCGGGCTTGGAGGCCCTGGCCGACGAGCGCCGGCGGATCCTCTCCGAGGAGCTCCGGCTCGAGGACGGGCGGACCCTGGAGATGGATTCGTTTCCCGTAGCGGACGGGGAGGGGCGCGGCGGCCACGCCTGGATCTTCCGCGACATCACGGAGCACCGCCGGACCCAGGAAGAGCTCCGGCAAACTGCGGAGCGCTATCGCGATTTCGTGGAGAACGGCCTCGCCCTGGCCTGGAGCCACGACCTCGACGGGACCCTGCGGGGCACCAACAGGGCCTTCGCCCAGATCTTCGGCGCCGAGTCGCCGGAGGCGCTTACGGGCCGGCGCATCCAGGACTCCATCGACCCCCGCTTCCGGGGGGATTGGGAACGCTACGTCGATGAGCTTCGGAGCGAAGGCCACGCCCGGGGCCTGGTCACCATCGTGCGGCCCGACGGAGGCCGGAGGGTCCTGGCGTTCAGCAACGTCTTGCGCACCGACGACGCCGGCAGCCCCGTGGTCCGGGGCTTCGGCGAGAACGTCACCGAGCGGATCTTGGCGGAGCAGGCCCTGCACCGGCGCAGCCAGCTCGAGACCCGGCTCGTTTCGATCTCGACCCGCCTGATCTCCGCTCCCGTGGAGCAGACCGGGGCGGCGATCGAAGAGGCCCTGGCAGAGCTGGGACGGACCCTGGAGCTGGACGGGTGCCAGATCTTCCTCTTCGACGACGAGAGCAAGGCCCTCCTGCCGGCCCACGGCTGGATGTCCGAAGGGATCGACCGGCGGGAGGTCCTCCCGCCGCAGATCCGGGGTCCCGAGATCCCGGGGATCAAGGCCTCCCTGGATCGACTCGAGCCCTACCGCCTCGAGCGGTTGGAGGATCTGCCGGCGGACCAGGAAGCCCAGGCACGCTTCCTGGGCGCCTACGGCATCCGCTCCCTGCTCGCGGTGCCGGTGGCGGTTCGTGGGAAGCCCCTGGGCTTCGTCGGGCTCGCCTCCATGCGCCAGGAGCGGCGGTGGCCCGACGAGGTGGTCTCCGTCGTCCGGGTGATCGGAGACATCCTCGGTGGAGCCATCGATCGCAAGCGGACGGAGGAATCCCTGGCGGCGGCCAATCGCTCTCTGGAGACCTTCAACCGGACGCTTCGGGAGACCAAGCAGAAGATGGAGCTCCTGAATGAAATGGGGGAGTTCCTGTTGAGCGCCCGAACGACCGACGAGGCCCAGCACGTGATCCGGAGCTTCTTGCCCAGGGCCTTCGCCGGCAGCAGCGGGGTCGCGTACCTCAAGGCGGAAGAAGCGAGCCCGACTCTCGACCCGGTGGTCGCCTGGGGTAGCCAGGAGCGGGAGGTGGCCCCCCTGAGTCTGGACGATTGCTGGGCGCTACGCCGCAGCCGCGCTCACCGCTCCTGCCCCCAGGGGGGAGAACCGGCCTGCCCCCACCTCGGGAAGCTCGACGAGGCCGAGGGCCTCTGCATCCCCCTCATGGCCCAGGGGAGGGCGGTGGGCCTGCTCCACCTGCGCACGGGAGCGGGCGGGGATCCCGCCGCCCCGGGTCCCGACACCTTGTATCAGCTCGCCCACAGCACGGCCGAGCAGCTCGCCCTGGGCCTGGCCAATCTGCAGCTGCGGCGGACCCTGGAGGCCCAGGCGCTCCACGATCCCCTGACCGGCCTCCACAACCGCCGGCACCTGGAGCAGCACCTGGAGCAGGAGCTGCGGCGCGCCGCCCGGTCCGGGCGGCCGTTGGCCGTCCTGATGCTGGACCTGGACCGGTTCAAGCGGATCAACGACCTCTACGGTCACGCCGCCGGGGACCGGGTCCTCGTCCACTTCGGCCGGTTCCTGGGGGGATCGGTGCGGGCGGAAGACCTGGCAGCGCGCTACGGTGGTGAGGAGTTCACGGTCATCCTGCCGGAGACGTCGGCGGACGAGGCGCACCGTGCCGCCGAGAAGCTCCGGCTGGAGGTCCGCCGCCTCCCGGTGGAGCTGGGGCAGGGGGGCTCGGAGAGGCTCACGGTCTCGGTGGGGGTGGCGGTCTACCCCGACTGCGCCACGGACGCCGGCGAGCTCCTGGCTGCGGCGGACGGCGCCCTCTACCGGGCCAAACGGGAGGGCCGGGACCGGGTGGTGGCGGCCTCGGCTGGAGTCTTGGACCCGGCGCCGCGTCTGCTCCCGGCGGGGTCCGCCGGCTGAGCCCGCCGGCACGGGGCGCGGTGTCTCCGGGTCCTGCTTCAGGCTGCTAGACTCCGCGCCGGTGAGCACCCGAGACCGCCTGACCCTGCCGGGGATCCTCGCGACCCTCGGGCCGGGGCTGGTCTGGGCGGCGGCCGCCATCGGCGTCTCCCACCTGGTCCAGTCCACCCGGGCCGGGGCCTCGTACGGCTTCGCCCTGGTCGGCGTCGTGGTCGTGGCCAACGTCCTCAAGTACCCCTTCTTCGAGTACGGCCCCCGCTACGCCGCCGCCACCGGCGAGAGCCTGGTGGAGGGCTACCGCCGCCAGGGCGCCTGGGCGGTCTGGGTCTACCTGGTTCTGACCTTCGGCACGATGTTCGCCGTGCTCGCGGCGGTGACCTTCGTCACCGGAAGCCTCGCGACCCAGCTCTTCGGGGACGGGCTCTCGGCGTTCGTCTACAGCGCCGGCTTGCTGGCGGTCTGCGCGGCGATCCTGGTGCCCGGGCGCTACCCGCTCCTGGACAAGGTGGTCAAGGCGATCATGGTGGTCCTGGCGGTCTCCACCGTGGCCGCCGTGGTGCTGGCGGTGACGGCGGGGGAGGGCCGGGAGGCGGTGCAGGCCGGCGTGGACCCGTGGGGGCCGGCGACCTTCCCCTTCCTCATCGCCCTGGTGGGCTGGATGCCGTCGGCGGTGGACATCTCGGTCTGGCACTCCCTGTGGACCCTGGAGCGGGCGAAGGAGACCCGCCACAAGCCCCGGCTGCGGGAGGCCCTGTTCGACTTCAACCTGGGTTACTGGGGCACGGTGGTGCTGGCGCTCTGCTTCCTCTCCCTGGGAGCCCTGGTCTTCTTCGGCTCCGGCCGGGAGGTGGCGGAGAGCCCCGGGGCGTTCGCGGTCCAGCTCATCGATCTCTACGCCGCGGCCCTGGGCCCGTGGGCCCGGCCCCTGATCGTGGTGGCCGCGTTCACCACCATGTTCTCCACCACGCTCACCGTGACCGACGCCTTCCCGCGCGCCCTGGACCGCACGACCCGGGTGCTGGTCCCGTCCCTGGGCGTCGAGGGTCGTCCGGCCGGCCTCTACTGGGGCTGGATGGTGGTCCTGGTGGGCGGCGCCCTGCTGCTGATGAGCGTGTTCCGCCAGAGCCTCCTGGGGATGGTGGACCTGGCCACGACCCTGTCGTTCCTGACCTCGCCGGTCCTGGGGGTGCTCAACTACCGGGCGGTCACCGCCTCCCACATGCCGGCGGGCACCGCACCGCCGCGCTGGATGCGGGCGCTGACCTGGGTCGGCCTGGCTTTCGGTTTCGTCTTCGCCGGGATCTACCTCCTCTGGCGCCTGGGCCTGGTGTAGGGTGCGACCCTGGTCTCCCCCGAGCGCAGCCGAGGGGTCGCACCCTCACGCGCCCCATGCGCCCCATCGGAACCAACCCCCTGGTGCGATGAGCTCGCACCCTACGCCGTCCACGCCTCGCCCGCCTCTGCGTGGGGTGCGAGCCCGTTTCACCGGACCGGCTCTCGTCCCCTCCGCGTTCTGGGTCGCGGCCTTGCTGGCGGCGCTCCTGGGGGGCTGCGCGCCCGAAGATGACGGGGCTACGGGGCAGCCGGCCGGTGACCCGGCGGACAGCCGGGGCGCCGCGTCCCGGCCCGCCCCGGAGCCCGAGCTTCCGCCTCCAGGTGCCGCCGCCGGCTACAACCTCCTCCTGGTGACCCTGGACACCACCCGGGCCGACCACCTGGGCGCTTACGGCGACGCCGGGGCCGAGACACCGAACCTGGACCGGCTGGCCGCCGGCGGACTCCGCTTCACCGACGCCGTGACCCCGGTGCCCATGACGCTGCCGGCCCACGCAACCCTCCTGACGGGTCTCGACCCGCCGGGACACGGCGTACGGATCAACGGCCGGTTCGTCCTGGGCCAGGAGCACGAGACCCTGGCCGAGGCCCTCCGGCGGGCCGGCTACGAGACGGCGGCGTTCGTCTCGTCCTTCGTCCTGGACCGCCGCTTCGGCCTGGCCCAGGGGTTCGACCGCTACGACGCCCGACTCGAAACCACGCGGGCCGCCGCCTTCGCCCCGCAGACCGAGCGCTCGGCGGAGGCGGTGACCGATGCCGCGGTGGAATGGTTGGAGGGCCGCCGCGCCGCGGGAGGGGAGGGACGCCCCGTCTTCCTCTGGGTCCACTACTTCGATCCCCACGATCCCTACGAGCCCCCGGAGCCTTTCGCCTCGCGCTTCGCCGACCGTCCGTACGCAGGGGAGATCGCCTACGTGGACCGGGAGCTGGGACGCCTCCTGGCCTCGCTGGAGAGAACAGGGCTCGCCGGCCGGACGGTGGTGGTGGCGACGGCGGACCACGGCGAAAGCCTGGGGGAGCACGGTGAGCGCTACCACTCCCGGACGCTCTACGAGGGGGCGGTCCGGGTGCCCCTGATC
>JBKHJP010000484.1:0-2925 GCA_046538065.1 Thermoanaerobaculia bacterium
CCGCTCCGCAGGCCCCCGCCCAGGCCCCTCGACTCCGCTCGGGGCGACAAGGAGAGTTCCCTACGACCGGGCTGAAATCAAGCCGCTCCTCAGCGTGAACGCCGTGTCCAGGACCCATGCCAGAGGCGGAGCGCCACGGGACTCTCTTGTCGGGTTCCAGCGCGGCGACCTTCATCGTCATCCCGCCGATCTCGTCAGCGGCGGGCGTCAGGAATCGAACGTCGAACATTTCACCCAGGGTGGAGTCTCCCGTCGTTTTTCCGGTCCACCAGCCTGCGACACCGCCGAAGTCGATGCGCCCTGGCTGAAACTTTTCGGTCCCTCCGGGTGTCGTACCTCCACGAGCCACCCACGGCTCCAACGACTCGCACGAGACCCCGGAGGAGGCACCCGATGGACGAGTTGGTCCGGACCCTTCGCACGAGCATCCGATCCCTGGGCCGGAGCCCCGGCCTGTCCCTCGTCTCGGTCGTCGCCCTGACCCTGGGCATCGGCCTGACGACGGCCATGTACAGCATCGTCCAGGGGGCGCTCCAGGACCTGCCCTTCGAGGAAGCGGAGCGCCTGATGCACCTGGAGCGCAACAAGCCCTCCGAGGACGTCGACGGCATGGAGGTCACGCTCCACGACTTCCTGGACTGGCGCGAGCAGCAGTCGTCGTTCGAAGGGCTCGCCGCCTTCTACACCGGGACCGCGAACCTGGCCACCGGCGAGGGCCGGCCGGAGCGCTACGACGGCGCCTTCATGACCGCCGACGCCTTCGACGCGCTGGGGGTCGGGGCCGCGCACGGACGCACCTTCCAGCCCGGAGAGGACCGGCCCGGCGCCGCCCCCGTGGTCGTGCTGGGACACCACGTCTGGCGCACCCGGTTCCGGGCGGACCCCGGGGTGCTGGGTTCCACGGTGCGGATCAACGGGGAGCCCACGACCGTCGTCGGGGTGATGCCCGAGGGCTTCCGCTTCCCGGTCCTCCAGGACCTGTGGCTCCCCCTCCGGCTCGACCCGGCCGCTCTCGAGCGCGGCGAGGGCACCACCCTGGAGGTCTTCGGGCGCCTCGCCCCCGGGGTCACCCTGGACGCGGCCCGCACGGAGATGGCCGGCATCGCCCGCCGGCTGGCCCGGGCGTACCCGGAGACCAACGAGGGCGTGGGAGCCGTGGTCAAGCCCTACACCGAGGAGTTCATCGGGGACGAGGAGGTGGCGCTCCTCTACACCATGCTCGCCGGGGTGATGGGCGTGCTCCTGATCGCCTGCGCCAACGTCGCCAACCTGCTCCTGGCCCGGACCGCCATGCGCAGCCGCGAGGTGGCCGTCCGCTCGGCCCTGGGCGCCGGGCGGCTGCGGGTGGTCCTGGCAGTGCTCTCGGACGCCCTGGTCCTCTCCGTGGCGGGGGCCGCCCTCGGCCTGGCCCTGGCCGCGGTCGGCGTGGAGGCCTTCGACCGGGTGATCCAGGGCACCGAGCCGCCCTACTGGCTCGAGTTCGGGATCGACCTCCGGGTGGGGGCATTCGTCGTGGGCCTGGCGCTCCTGGCGACGCTCCTGTCGGGCCTCCTCCCGGCGCTCCAGGCCTCCGGCGGCAAGGTCGGCGAGATCCTCCGGGACGAGAGCCGCGGCTCGTCGAGCTTCCGCCTGGGACGCCTGGCCCGGGGCCTGGTGGTGGCGGAGATCGCCATCGCGTGCGGATTGCTGGTGGCCACCGGTCTCATGGTCAAGAGCGTCCTCCAGCTCCGGACCGTGGACTACGGCATCTCGACCGAGGACGTCTTCACCGCCCGGATCGGCCTGTTCGAGGAGGACTACCCCACCCCGGGAGAGCGGGTGCGCTTCTTCGAGGCCTTGCGGGAGACGATCGCCGAGCTGCCTGCCGTCCGGTCCGTAGGCCTGGGCACGAGCCTGCCGGCCCTCGGGGCGCCGCGGAGTCGCGTCGCCCTGGCCGGGGAGTCCTACGGCGGCCGGGAAGACCTCCCCTGGACGCGGGAGGCCGCCGTGTCGCCGGGTTTCTTCGAGGCGTTCGGGGTCCGCCCCGCGGCCGGGCGCGCCTTCGGCCCCCAGGACCGCCGGGACGGCCAGCCCGTGGCCCTGGTGAACCGGCCCTTCGTCGAGCGCTTCTTCCCGGGGGAGGACCCCATCGGCCGCCGGATCCGGCTGGGAACCGCGCCCTCCGGTGAGGACCCCGGGGAGCCCTGGCGGACGATCGTCGGCGTCGTGCCGGACACCTCCATGGGCGGAGCCGACGACAACGACGACCCGGAGACCGTCTTCGTCCCCCTCTCCCAGACCGAGACGCGCTTCGTCTCCATCGCCGCCGCGGCGGGGGGAGACCCCATGGCCCTGACGCCGGCGGTGCGCGACGCCGTGGCGTCCCTGGACCCGTACCTGCCCATCTACTGGGTGCGGACGCTGCAGGACGCCATCGACCTGGACATGTGGTTCGTGGACGTCTTCGGCGCGATCTTCGCGATCTTCGGCCTGGCGGGGCTCTTCCTGGCGACGGTGGGCCTCTACGGGGTGATGGCCTTTTCCGTCCAGCGGCGCACCCGCGAGGTGGGGGTGCGGATGGCCCTGGGCGCCGGGGGAAAGAGCATCCTGGGGCTGGTCCTCCGCCAGGGGACGGTCCAGCTCGCCCTGGGCACCCTCCTGGGGCTCGGCCTGGCCCTGGGCCTCGCCCGGGGGATCCAGCTCATCCTGTTCCGGGTCGAGCCGTGGGACCCGACCATCTTCGCCACCATCGCGGCGGTCCTGGTCCTCACCGGCCTCACCGCGGCCCTGGTCCCGGCCCGGCGGGCGGTGGCCGTGGACCCGGTGGTGGCGCTCCGGCAGGAGTGATCTACCTCCATCGGAGACTCGTCGCGTGGTGCGCGGAGACTCCGTGGTCTACGCCACTCCATCGAAGCGTGTAGGGGAGGAGCTTGTCTCCTCCCGCGC
>JBKHJP010000485.1:0-2916 GCA_046538065.1 Thermoanaerobaculia bacterium
GGGGCGGCCCTCCTGGGCTACGTGGCGAGCCGCGCCCACCACGCGGAGATCGGCGGACGCCGCCCGGGCTCCATGCCCCCGGACGCCCGCTCCCTGGAGGAGGAGGGCGTGGTGATCCCGCCCACCCGGCTGGTGGAGGAGGGCGCGCCCCGGTGGGAGGCGATCCGCACCCTGCTGACCGCCGCGCCCTGGCCCACCCGGGCCGTGGAGGAGAACCTGGCGGACCTGACCGCCGCCTTGGCGGCGAACCACCGGGGCGCGGCGGCCCTCCGGGGCCTCGCGTCGGCCCACGGCCGCGGGACCCTCCGGGAGCAGATGCAGGTGCTGGCCGGCCGGGCCGCCGAGCGCCTGGGCGAGGCCCTCCGGGCCCTGGGCGACGGGACCTACCGCGCCCGGGAGCGCCTGGACGACGGCACGCCCCTGGCGGTGACGATGGAGGTCGCCGGCGGCCGAGCCCGGGTCTCCTTCGCCGGGTCCGGGCCGGTCCACCCGGGGAACCTCAACGCCACGCCGGCGGTGGTCCGGAGCGCCGTGCTCTACGTGCTGCGCCTCCTGGTGGAGGCCCTGGCCCCGGCCCGCCTGCCCCTCAACGAGGGTCTGCTCCGGCCGGTGGAGCTCGAGGTCCCCCGGGGGGTCCTGAACCCCGAGTTCCCGGAGGACCCGGCCCGGGCCCCGGCGGTGGTCGGGGGCAACACCGAGACCAGCCAGCGGGTGGTCGACACCCTCCTCAAGGCTTTGGGCCTGGCCGCGTGCAGCCAGGGAACGATGAACAACGTCCTGTTCGGGAGCGAGCGCTTCGGCTACTACGAGACGGTCTGCGGCGGCACCGGGGCGACGGCCGAACAGGACGGCGCCTCCGCCGTCCACAGCCACATGACCAACACCCGGGCCACCGACCCGGAGGTCCTGGAGCTGCGCTACCCGGTTCGCCTGGAGCGCTTCGCCGTGCGCCGGGGCTCCGGGGGCGCCGGCCGGCGGCGCGGTGGCGACGGGGCGGTGCGGGAGATCCGGTTCCTGGAGCCGCTGTCCCTCTCCGTGCTGACCCAGCACCGGCGCGAGCGGCCCTACGGCGTGGCGGGCGGAGAGGCCGGGAGCGCCGGCCGGCAGCGCGTGGAGCGGGCCTCCGGCGAGGTGGAGGAGCTGGGGCCCGTCGACGGCTGCGAGGTGGAGGCCGGGGACCGCCTGGTCCTCCAGACGCCGGGAGGCGGCGGATGGGGGACGCCGGCGTGAAGCGCGTCCTCTCCGTCGTCTTCTGGTCGGTGATCGCCGCCGCTTTCATCGGCCCGGGAACGGTGACCACCAGCGGCACGGCGGGGGCGGCCTACGGGACGGCTCTCCTCTGGGCCCTGGGCTTCTCGACGGTGGCCACCCTGGTCCTCCAGGAGGCCAGCGCCCGGCTCACCGCCGTCTCGGGCCGCGACCTGGCCCAGGCCCTCCGGGACAGCTATCACGGCGGCGCCCGGGGGGGCCTGATCCTGGTCCTCGTCCTGGGGGCGGTGCTCCTGGGCAACGCCGCCTACCAGGCGGGCAATCTCCTGGGGGCCGCCGCCGGGGCGGGCCTCGTCCTGGGGTTGCCGTCGTGGAGCCTGGCCCTGGGCGCCGGCGGGGCCGCCGGCCTCCTGCTGTGGCTCGGAGCTCCCCGGACCGTGGCCCACGCCCTGGCCTTCCTTGTGGCCTTGATGGGCGTGGCCTTCCTGGTGACGGCGGCCCTCGTGCGGCCCGATCCGGTGGCGGTGGCGGCGGGGCTCCTGGTGCCTTCCATCCCGGAGGCTGCGGCGCCGGCCGGCGGAGGGACGCTGCCCTCGGCGGGGCTCCTGGTCCTGGGCCTGGTGGGCACCACCGTGGTGCCCTACAACCTCTTCCTCGGCTCAGGGCTCGCGGCGGGGCGCCAGGTCGGCGAGATCCGGTTCGGGCTTTCGGTGGCGGTGGTCCTCGGCGGGATCATCTCCATGGGCGTGGTCCTGGTGGGGGCGGCCTCCGGCTGGCCTTTCGACTTCGGCCGGGTGGCGGAGACCCTGGCGGAGGGCCTCGGCCCCTGGGCGGCGGCGCTCTTCGGCTGGGGGCTGGCGGCGGCGGGCCTGTCCTCGGCGGTGACGGCGCCCCTGGCGGCGGCCCTCGCGGCCCGGGGCCTCTTCGGCGACGGGCCGGACGACCCCCGGTGGAGCCCGCGGTCCCCCCGCTACCGGGCGGTCTGGGGGGGCGTGCTCCTCTTCGGGGTGGCCTTCGGCGTGAGCGGCGTGTCCCCGGTGCCGGCCATCGTCCTGGCCCAGGCCTTCAACGGCGTGCTCCTCCCCGTGGCCGCGGTCTTCCTGTTCCTGGCGATCAACGACCGGCGCCTGTTGGGGGGCGGCGCGGTCAACGGCCCCCTGGCGAACGCCGTGGCGGCCCTGGTGGTGGCGGTGACGGTGGTTCTGGGCACCGCAGGGGTCCTCCGGGCGGCCTGGGCGGCCCTGGGCCGAGGCGCCCCGGACGAGGGGCTCCTCCTGGCAGCCGGGGCCGCGGCCGTGCTGGCCCTCGCCTATCCTGTGGGGCGGGCCGTCGCCCGCCGGCGCCGGAGGGAGGAGCCCGCGGCGGAGCCGGCGGCCGAGCTCACGCCGGGTTCGACCGGTGCTGCCGCAGGACCTCGTACATCGCCACCCCGGCGCACGTCGAGAGATTGAGGGAGCGCAGCTCCGGGTCCGCCATGGGGACCCGGACCAGGCGGTCCCGGTAGCGCTCCCGGAGAGCCGGATCCAGGCCGACGCTCTCCCGGCCGAAGACCAGGACGGCCGGCCGGGGGTACTCGACGTCCCAGAAGAGCCGGCCGGCCTCGCTGGTGAAGAAGAAGGGCGCCCCCAGCTCCGGCAGGCGCTCCTCCAGGGCGTCCCATCCCGGCCACACCACCGGCCGGACCCGGGGCCAGTAGTCCAGGCCGGC
>JBKHJP010000099.1:0-12674 GCA_046538065.1 Thermoanaerobaculia bacterium
CATTGTTCGAGAATTAGGCCTGGCACTTACACGAGAATGACTCGAGGCCACGCGTGCGCTCCGGCACGCCTTTGTCGGCGCGCATCCCGATCGCCCGCTGCGCTACTTCGGTCGCCGGCTCCAGAAGGACGGGAGGCCACGCCGATTCGCCCGGGACTCCTTGCGAACCTCGGTCCTGCATCTCGACGAGGGATGCCGGATTCGCCACTGGCACCGGCGCAACAGCGTGAAGCTCTACAACGAGCGCAACGTCCTCAGGATCGAGAGCACGATCAACGACCCGACGGTCTTCCGCGTCCATCGCCGCAAGCAGGGAGCCGACCCCGCCGAGCCCAAGCAGCTCCTGCCCATGCGCAAGGGCCTGGCCGAGCCCTTGCACCGGACGCCCGGCTTCGCCGGTCGCCGGTGAAGGGCAACCCCGATTGGGCAGGCCAGATGACCGCTATTGCAGCCAAGAGGTCGCCATGACCGAAAAGTGCGAGGTATGCATCGTAGGGGCGGGCATCTCCGGCCTGAACGCACTGTTCGTCGCCAGTCGGTATCTTTCCCGCGACCAGAAGGTTGTCTTGGTTGACCGCCGTTCCCGTGCAGGCGGCATGTGGATCGACACCTACGATTATGTCCGCCTCCATCAGCCGCATCCGTTCTTTACCGCGGGGAGGATCGAGTGGACCCTAGGCAAGGAACGGGAGCACCTCGCGAACAAGGATGAGGTTCTGGGCCATCTGCGCCACTGCCTGGAGGAAATCAAGCGACGCGTCCGGGTCACCGAGCTGTTCGGCTACGAGTTCGAGAATGCCGAGGAGGTCGGCGGGATGGTGCGCATCACTTGCCGCGGTGGTGCCGAGGTGGTCCTCCGGTCCAGGGCCATGATGCCGTTCAAGCCAGACAGCTGGGTCATCAACTGCACCGGGTCCCTGATTCGCGGCAATCATCCCTATGAGCCGTACACCTCGGCGAGTGGCAGGATCCTGTCGGTTCAGAACCGCTCCGTGACGATTCCCTTCCCCACGGGCGGCGCCGCCGCGTACTTCCTTACCCACCTGCTGTTTCTCGGCAAGCTGCTCCAGGTCCCCCTCTACGCGATGGATGCCGAGGAGCTTCGCCGGAAGGCCCCGCAATACGTTATGGCCGCCGCAACCGGACCGCTTCATCTATACAACCTCAGCCTGATCGCAGAAGCACTCCCGGCATGGCGGTTCACGAGGGTCGTCTCCCAGTACGGCCTCGATCTCGACCGCTGGTTCCCGCTCCCGCGGCGCCTGCGGGCATCGGCCGGATTCATGCTGACCCACAAGCGCGACCGCAAGTACTACAGGCGGGCACTGGACACGGTCGCGGATCGCTTCGGTGTGCGCTGTGGGCCGGTAGTCGGTGCCGGGCGGGCATGACCGGTGTGTTCAGCTCACTGAATGTGCATCCGTACGCATGGTGGTGTGGGAGGAGGGGCGCCGTGAGGCGCCCCCCTATCCCGATTGGGCGTCATCGCCCGACGCCGCTGAAACGCCTGATCGTTGAAACGCCTGATCGTTAGGTGCCGAGGCACCCACGTGGTAAACTAAGGCCGCCATGGCGACTGCGTCGGTCATCCACCGGAACCCGAAGATCCAGGGCGGGGTGCCCGTCTTTCGCGGTACACGAGTGCCGCTTCGCAACCTCATCGACTACCTTGAGGGTGGTGAGGACCTGAACACGTTCCTGGCCGACTTTCCGTCCGTCACGAGGGACCAGGCCATTGCCGCCTTGGAAGAGGCGGCACGCGTCATGGAATCGGCGTGCGAGTCCTCGTAGACGAGTCCCTGCCTCGGCAGCTTCTTCGCCATTTGGCGCCCTACCAGTGCAATACCGTGCAGCAGCAGGGCTGGAGTGGCCTTGAGAACGGTGCGCTCTTGCGGCGTGCTGCGGCGGATGGATTTTCCATCTTCCTGACGGCGGACCAGGGTATTGAGTTTCAACAGAACCTCAGTGGCCTCGAAGTCGGCGTAGTGGTACTTGCCGCACGTAGCAACCGGATGGAGCACCTTCAGCCCCTAGTTCCAGCCGTGATCGATGCGATTGAAAAGGTTAAGAAGGGAGAAGTACTCCGTGTCGGCACCTAACCCGCCAGACGGGCTCGGACGCGCTGCTCGAGGTCTTCCCATGGGGTTCCCGTGGACTCGCCTGCCAACACCCGCCGGGCGCGCCGCTCGATTTCGGCGGCCCACGCCTTCTCCAGCTCCTGCGGATCGTCGGTGAGCTCGTCGTCGAGGGTGCGGCCCCGCTAACCGAGCCTCACCCCTCGAGCTCCACCCGCTCCACCTCGTCCCAGGGGACGTAGGTGGGCCGCTCGTCGTCCCGGAGGACCACGATACCGGCGTTGGGCTCGCCGACGTCGGCGGAGTCTTCGAGGTCCAGGGTCTCGCCGGTGGTGAGCTCTACGCGGCTGCGGTCGAGGCCCCGGGGGGTGACCGAGCGGACCAGGGCGAAGGGGATGTAGTACTCGATGCCGTCCCGCTCGCCGCCCAGGAGCTCCCAGGTCTCCTCCTCGTCCGCGTCGTAGGCCAGGCGGCCCGTGTGCTGGCGGCCGTCGCGGGTGGTGACGGTGCCCTGGATGGGGCCGCCGCCGGGGAAGCTGTCGTAGGCCGGGCCGCTTCCGGGGGGCTCGGAGAAGTCCACGCGCTCGAAGGCGTTCCAGGAGACGAGGACGCGGCCGAAGCGCTCGTCCTCGACGAAGATGCCCCGGTTGTCCGAGTCGACGTCGTTGCTGCCGTCCAGCACCAGCTCGCGTCCGTCCCGGAGCGCGACCCGCGAGCTGCGCCGGTTGCGGCGCTCGATGGTCCGCAGCTTGCCCATGGGGATCTCCACGTCGCCGTCCGCCGTGTCGCCGTCGAGGACGTCGGTGGAGAGGCACTCGTCCTGGTCCCACTGGATCCAGCCGCGGAACTCGCCGGCCTCCGTCTGGACCGTGCCGTAGAGCCGGTGGGCGTCCACCTCCAGGTCCGGCGGGCTGTCGCGGAACTGGATGCGGTCGATGTTGCGCCAGGGGGTCGTGACCGCCCCCAGCGACGTGTCCCAGACGGTCACCTCGGCGTTGCCGCCGATGTCGTTCGAGCCGCCTTCGACCTCCACCCGGTGGCCGGACTTCATCACCAGCACGGCGTCGTCGCGGCCGGTGACCTCGATGCGGTCGATGTCGCCGAAGCGGGCGATGAGCTGTCGGCCGGAGGAGTCCTCCCGCCTCCAGGCGATCTCGAGGCCGAAGAGCTCGATGGTGTTCCTGCGGGTGCGCTGGTCCCGTGGGATCTCCTTGCGCCACCGCAGGTCCTCCTTCGAGCTGTTGAAGAGGTCGCCCCAGAAGGCCTCCTGGTCGCCCCAGCGCAGGCGGCCCTCGTACTCGGTGCCGCTTCGGGTGAGGACCGTGCCGTACAGGAACCCCGAGGTGTCCGGGGCGGCGTGGAGGTCGGGTGCCCCGGCCAGGGCACAGGCGAGGGACAGGGCGGCGGTGAACAGGACGGTGGGTCGCATGAAGGGCTCCTTCGTGGCCGTGGCTGTGTGTCGTTCCCGGATGGGGCTGGCTAGCTGGTCTGGATCCGGCCGCCGGGCAGGCGCTCGGGGCCCGTCTCACCGCGGCGGCGGTCGTGTTCGGTGGTGGGCGCGTTTTCGCGGAGTACGCCGGGGAGGTCCTCGGGGTCCGCCACCTGGCGCATGACCTCGAGCATCTTGAGGTGGTACGCCGGGTCGGCCCGCAGCAGCTCGGTGGTGACCTCGACGAAGCGCCGCTCGCTCATGGGCTGGGTTCCGGCCTGGACCTCGATGACGTCGCCGGGGATCGGGTCCAGCCGAAAGCCCCCGGGAGAGCCGGGGCGCGGGCCGGGGCGCAGGGCGACGAGGAGCCCGATGCCCACGGCGAGGACGGCGGCCACCCGCCACGCCCAGGCCCGGGAGCTGCGCCGGTGGTCCTTCTCGACGGCGGCTTCGATCCGCCGCCAGCCGTCGGCCGGCGGGGTGGGTTCCGTGGCGGCCCCCGGGGCGGTGGCGGCCTGGAGGTCCCGGGCCGAGCGCCAGTAGTCCCGGCAGGCTCCGCAGTCGGCCAGGTGGTCCACGGCGGCGACCGCCTCGCCGGCGCCCAGCTCGCCGTCGAGGAGGGCGGAGAGGTCGGCCTGGTGGAGATCGCAGCGTTCGTTCATGACTCGGTACTCCGTGGTCTGCCGGGGATCTGGTCCCCGAGCTCTTCGAGGATGCGGCGTCGGGCGCGGAAGACGTTGATCTTGACCTGGGGGAGGGTCCAGCCGGTGCGTTCGGCCACCTCGGCGTAGGGGAGCCCCTGGAGCACGGCGAGCTCGAAGGCCCGCCGGTGGGCCCGGGGCATCCCGGCGAGGACCCGGGCGAGCCCGCGCCGGAAGCCGGACCACTCGGCGGCGTCCTCCGGCGAGGGGGAGCCGCCGGCGGCCTCGTCCAGGGCGTCGGGCTCTCCGTCCTCCGCCGGGGCCGGGACCACCAGCCGCGGCCGGCGGAGGCGGTTGACCCAGAGGTTGTGGGCGATCCGCAGGAGGTAGCCGCGCAGGTTGGCGTCGGGTCCCAGGGAGCCGGCCCGGATCGCCCGGACGAAGGTCTCGTGGAGCAGGTCCTCGGCCTCGTCGCGCCGGCCGATGCGGCGCAGGACGTAGGCCAGCACGGCCGGCGCGTGCGCCTCGTAGGCGGTGCGCCAGAAGGCCATGTCGTCCCGCGTTTCGGTCGGTGCGGCCAGCGCCATCTCCCCCGGAATGCTCACGGAGGGTATGACACCTGAGGGCGGCTGGGGTTACAGGGCGGCTTTTCCAGGCACGGGCCGGCGGGTGCCTAGAATCGTGGGAGGGGGCTGGAGGGAGGTGATCCATGCGGACCTACGAGATCAGGCGGGAGACGGTGGTCCCCCGGGACCGCCGGGAGCTCTTCGCCTTCTTCTCCGAGGCGGGCAACCTGGAGGAGCTCACGCCCGACTGGCTGCGTTTCGAGGTGGTTTCGGAGCCCGTGGAGATGCGCCGGGGGGCCCGGATCGACTACCGCCTGAAGCTCCGGGGTGTTCCCGTGCGCTGGACCAGCGAGATCACGCTGTGGGAGCCGCCGGAGCGGTTCGTGGACGAGCAGGTCCGGGGGCCGTACCGGCGGTGGCGCCACGAGCACCGCTTCGAGGAGCGCCCGGGGGCCACCGCCGTCTTCGACCACGTCCGCTACGCCGTCCCCGGCGGCCCCTTCCTGGAGCGCCCGGTCCAGCGCTTCCTGGTGGGACCCGACGTCGAGCGCATCTTCGACCACCGCCAACGGCGCCTCGAAGAGCTGTTCGGTCCCTGAAGGCATCCGGGTGCCCGTCCGGGGACCGATCGTCATTCGCCGTGGTAGAGGCGATGGAGGTCCACCAGCTCGACGTCGTCCCGGCCGCTGGCGATCGCCTGGAGCTCCGCGGTGAACGCGGGGGCGAACAGCAAGAGCCGAGCCTGGGTGGCCCGGGTTCCGAGGGCCACTCGGGCCTTCTCCAGGTGGCGCAGGCGTGTCGCACCGACGGTCTCCCCGGCCTTCGCCTCGCCGAGGGCCAGGACCGGCCGCTCTCCGGGAGCCGTGGTGGGCTCGTCCGCGCGGGCCGCCACGACGTCCAGCTCGTGGCGTGTCCGGTCGATGACCACGGTGGAGGGACCGACGTGGTCGGCGACGCCACCGAGGGTGGCTGCCGCCGCGTGGCGGCGGACCCAGGCGCGGGCCAGTTCCTCGAACACCGGGCCTCGCACGCGGGCATCGAACACGGCTGCGAGGCGGTCCTCCCAGGTCCTCCGGGGATCCCGCTCCCGGAGGAGCGTGCCGTGGGGCTCGAGGATCGCGTAGTGGAACTGCAAGAAGGGGTCGGAGAGCGCATAGGTGGGCCGCTGGGCTCGGAGGGGGTCCTCGTGCCGGAGCACGAACCCTGCGTCGATCAGGCGCTTCAGAGCTGGATCGAGGTTCGAGACGGGCCGGCGCAGCCGGTTCGCGATCCTCCCCGCAGTGACCGACCCGTTGGCGATGGCCCCCAGGATGCTGTGATGCATCGTCGGGCTCGCCGACGAGAGGGTGGGGTCCTCGGCGAGGAGGGTCGTCGCCTCGTGGTGGAGCGTTGCCGCGGGGGAGAGCACCCTCGTCACGACCCAGCGGTCGAACCGGGCGCGGTCTTCGGGCAGGTCGTGGTCCACCATGTCGGTGTAGTACCCGATCACGCCTCCGATCACCGAATAGACGCGCGCCGCAAGATCGAGGGGAGGGTCGCCTCCGAGCAACCGGGCGGCTCTTCGGTAGCCGAAGGGCTGCATCACGACCTCCAGGCCTGCACGGCCCCGCAACGGCGCCTCTCCGGCGGTGAGAGCCCGCATGAGGGCGATGGCCGAGCCGCAGAGGATCAGGCGAGCCCGCCCGGGTGTGCGGCGGCGGCCCGCCGGGCCCAGTGCCGCTGAAACGATGGAATCGAGAGTCGGTTCGGCTTCGAGGAGATACCCGAACTCATCGAGCACGACGGGCACCGCTCCTTCTCCGCCGAGGCGGACGAGCTGAGCTACGGCGTCCTCCCAGGTGTCGAACGACAGGCGTCCCGTCCCGAGATGGCGGCCGAGGGCTGCGCCGAGCCGCGCGAGGTGCACGGCGGCCTCCCCGCGTGTGGCCTCCCAGTAGAACCCGCCGCGCGCGGAAGTCAGCTCATCGAGCAGCGTCGATTTTCCGATCCGCCGCCGGCCGTACACCAGCCCGAGGGTGTGGTGGCCGACGTCCGAGCCGACAAATCGCTCGAGGTGTTCACGGGCGGTGTCCTGGTCCACGGGTCCTCCTCTCGCGATGCTCTACCCCAGTATACTTCATCTAAAGATAGTATTCCGGGGAGGAGTATCCCTCCAGAGGCACGCCAGGGGAGCGAGCGACGAGGCGGCGGCGCTGGCTGGAGAGGCTTGCGCCGGGCGGTGGACCTCCGGCCGTCTACGAGCCGCCCACCAGGCCGTCGACGGTGGTGAGCAGGGCCTGGAACAGGAAGGCGGCCTGGCGGAGCGCCGCCTCCATGTCGAACTCCGTCAAGGCGGAGATGGCGTCCACCGGGTGGATCACGCCGTACCAGCGCAGGCCGGCGCTCGCCGCCGTGTAGTGGACGCAGATGTTGGCCACCGTGCCGCAGACGATCACGGTGTCGACGCCCTGGACCCGCAGGTGGTGGTCCAGGCCGGTGTCGTAGAAGCCGTCGTAGCGGACCTTGCGGAAGACCATCTCGTCCCCGCGGGGGGCGATCTCCTCGACGATCCTCCAGCCGTGGGTGCCCTCCTCCGCGTGGCGGCCCCAGAGCTCCCACTCCGGGTCGCCTTCCCGGTGGGTGTCCTGGGTGTAGCAGACGGTCATTCCCTGCTCCCGCGCCCAGTCCAGGAGGCGCCGGATCCGGGGCACCGTGTCCCCGGCCCCGGGCACCGAGAGGGCGCCGTCCTCGTCCACGAAGTCGTGCTGCATGTCCACCACCACCACGGCGGTGGTCGCCGGGTCCACCTGGACCCGGTCCTCGATCTGGTACTCGGGTACTTCGACGGTCTTCGGCATCACAATCCCCCTTCGATTGCTCGGTGATCTACCGGCGGCCGCGCTCGGCGGACCCGCCCTCGTCCTCTCCCCACTCGTACCCCTCCCGGGCGCGGACCCGGAACTCGGGGTTGGTGGTCTCCACCCGGACCTCCTGGTAGCCGGATTCGCCTCGCGGGTGCGGGCTCCGGTACGCCAGCAGGTAGTAGCCGCTGTTGTCCTGGGCGATCTGCTCCAGGGGTGCGAGGAAGTTGACGAAGTTGAAGTAGTAGCGCCCGCCCGTATCGCTCGCGAGCTGGGAGAGCGAGTTCCCGTAGAGGTTGTCCCGCAGGGCCCCGCCGGCCTCGACCGAGATCAGGTCGACGGCGTAGACGGCGACGTTCGCGTCGTTGAGGTCGTTGACCATGGGCCGGTAGTAGCGCGAGTCCGGCGTGTAGAAGCCGAAGGTGCTCACCTCGCCGAAGCCCAGGGAGAAGAGGATCAGGTTCTTGCGGCCCGGGACGTCCTCGGCGCCCTTGGCGATGAGCTGCATGGCGCCGTAGATGCGTTCGGTGACGTCGGCGGCCTCCCCGGGCGACAGCGCCGCGTCCAGCAGCGAAGGGCCCTCCGCCGGCTGGCGGCGGGACGGCCAGGGCTCCGGCTCGACGCCGCGGACCGCCTGGCCGATGGCTTCGAGGATGGCCTCCTCGTCGGTGGTGAAGTCCTGGAAGACGTCCAGGTCGTAGTCGTAACCCACCACGGCGACGTGGTCCGTGGGCAGGAGGTCGGTCTCGACCCACTGCCTGGCGCGGCGGCCGGCGTCCAGGAGCTGGGCCGTCACCCGAGGCAGGGCGTTGCGCTGGTCGTGGAAGAAGAGGATGAAGTAGCGCTCGGTGGGCACCTGGGCGGCGTCGACCCCCAGGGCCTCCGCCCGGTCGGCGGACTCCAGGAAGCGGCGGTTGCTGTAGAAGGTCACGTCGGTCAGCTCCACCGGCTCGCCGTCCTCCTCCACGACGAAGTCGTCCGCGCCGAGGCCCAGGACGACGTTGCCCCGGCGGTCGGTGACCAGGACGTCCAGGAGGACCTCCGTGACCTGGATCTCCTCCTCGACCTGCTCCTGCGGCCGAGGCTCCTCGGGCTCCTGCCCGGGAGCGGCGGCGGCCGGTGCCGCCGTCAGGGCCCACGGCGCCAAGACGGCGATCCCGAAGGTCCGAATGAGCATGCGCATGGTGCGTTCCCTTTCGTGGTGGTTGCGTTTGGTTGTGCTCCGGCTGGCTCCGTCATCGGAGGTGCGCCTGGTGACACGCTCGGGGCACCCGGCCAGATCCGGGGGGGATGGGCTCGGTTGTAAGTCTTGCACCGCCGGGCGCCCGGGAGCGGCTGCGCCCCGGTCCGGGCACGGTGGCTCGCCCCGGGGCGGCGGGGCGTCCCGGCCGCTCCCCACGAGGAGAGAACGCAAGATCCATTCCCCGCCCCGTGGGGTGGAGCCGGCGGCACCTCCGTTGCACTATCTTGGGGGTATGCAGATCCCCCTCGAACTCAACGTGCAGGATCTCCCCCGGGAGCCCTGGATGGAGGAGCTCGTCCGCCGCAAGGCGGACAAGCTGGAGCGCTTCTGCGACCACCTGACCCGCTGCCGGGTGACGATCGCCCAGCCGAACGCCTTCGCCGACAGCGGCAGCCCGTACGGGGTGCAGATCGACCTGACCATCCCCCCCGGCCACGAGCTGGTGGTGAAGCGGACCCCCAGGGAGGGCGGCCCGAAGCAGGAGCTCCGGTCGGTGATCATCAACGCCTTCGACGCCGCCGAGCGACAGGTCAAGGAGCTGATGGAGCGCCAGCGCCGGGAGGTGAAGACCCACGACGAGCCCCGGGCGTTCGTGGTGCGCAAGTTCGACGAGGAGGGCTACGGGTTCCTGAAGACCCCCGACGGCCGTGAGATCTACTTCCACCGCAACGCGGTGCTGGGCAAGGACTACGAGCGCCTGGAGGTGGGCACCCAGGTCCGCTTCGAAGAGGCCATGGGGGAGATGGGGCCGCAGGCGACGACCGTCCAGATCGCGGACAAGCCCGGCCACCGGGAGACCGGAGAGGGCGGCGTCGAGCCCCCGGCGGGCTGGTAAGCGCGGGCGGACACGAGGTCCGCCCCTACACGCGCAACTAGCTCCTTACCGGGTGTAGGGGAGGAGCTTGCCTCCTCCCCGGGTTTCAGTGGGTCCCCCTGGCTCCAGGCGGACGCAAGGTCCGCCCCTACACGCGGTGGAGGACGGCCTCCTCTCCGGCCTTCAGGCGTCCAGCAGCTCCCGGGCGAAGTCGTAGAAGGCGAAGACGTCGGCGAAGCTCGAGGCGAGCCCCGTCGACACCCGGACCGCTCCGGTGCTCTTGTCGTTGACGCACCGGCGGAACTCCTCGTAGCTCATCCGGCCCCCGGAGCGGGTGAAGCAGCCGCTGATCTCGTCGCCGGTGAGGCCCAGGGCGAGCTCCCCCGCCCCCGGGTTGCAGAAGCACCCGGTGCGGATCGAGATCCCCCGCCGCGCCGCCCGCTCCTCGATCAGCTCGTGGTCCACGATCCGGCCCTGGCGGTCCCGGAAGTTGAGGGTCACCGTGCCACCCCGGTTCTCGGTGCCGGCGGGGCCGTAGAGGACCACCAGGGGCTCGCCGGAGGGGTGGCGCAGCGCCAGGAGCGCGTCGATCAGCCAGCCCGTCAGGCACCGGACCCGGCGGTGGACCGTCTCCACGCCCACCTCCTCCAGGAAGTCGAGGCCGAAGTCCACCGCCGGCAGGACCGCGTAGTCCAGGGTGCCGTCCTCGAAGGCGGCGGCCCCGGCGGCCGGGCTGAAGAGGTCCGCCTGGACGGAGGCCACGGAGATCGTGCCGCCGGCGAACCAGGGCCGGTGGAGCTTCGCCAGGGCGCTCCGGCGCCCCAGGAGGACCCCGGCGCCGGTGGGGTAGCCGAACATCTTGTAGAACGAGAGCGCCACGTAGTCCGGGTGCCAGCGGGAGAGGTCCAGGCGGTTCGTGGGAACGAAGGCGGCGGCGTCCAGGAGGACCTCCCAGCCCCGCTCCTGGGCGGCGTCGATCCACCTGAGCGGGTGCTGGACGCCGGAGAAGTTCGACTGGGCGGGGTAGGCGAAGAGGCGGTTGTCCTCGCGGCGGCCCCGCTCGAGCTCGTCCACGAGCACCGCGGGGTCGCACCGCAGCTCCGGCGGCAGCACCGGCACGTAGGTGGTCTCGGCGCCCCGGGCCCGGTCGTACTCCCGGATGCCGTTGACCGAGTTGTGGTTGTCGAAGGTCAGGAGGAAGCGGTCGCCGGGCCGGAACGGGTAGGACTCGCCCACGAGCTTGAGGGCGTGGCTGGCGTTGGCGGTGAAGACGGCGACGTACTCGTCCGGCGAGGCCCGGAAGTAGCGCAGGACGTGCTCGCGGGTGGCCTCCACGAGCTCGGTGGCGGCCCGGGAGGCGGGGTTCTTCGAGTGGGGGTTGCCCAGGACCCGGGAGAGGAGGAGCCGCCGGTGCCGCTCCACCTGCGTGGCGCCGTAGAGCCCGCCGCCGGTGTAGTCCAGGTAGACGTGCCCGCCGGCGTCCAGGCGGGCGAACTCCGTGGCCCGGAGCTCGTCGATCCGGGTCGTGGAGCGGTACTCGGGCCAGGCCTCCAGGAACCGGGCGTAGGCCTCGCCCCGGTCAGGGGGCGGGGGCTCGGGGGCGTCCGGCCGTTTCGTGGGCAGACGGTCGGTGGAGAGCATGACGGGCCCACGCTAGCGAGGCGACCGCCCCGCGTCACCGCGCGCCCGGGTGGATCGGGCGCGCGGCCGGCCCACCCGAACGGGTGGGTGTCGCCTACCCTGGGGAGGAGACGAGCTCCTCCCCTACATCCGTTCACGGTGGGGGGGCCTTCCCGGCGTGTAGGGGCGGACCTTGCGTCCGCCCGAGGGGCTGGCGGTTCGTTCGAGTCCGAGCGCTCCCGGTATGATGCCGTCCGCCCGGGAGGACTCCGTGAAGATCGCCCTCGTCCAGCACCGCGCCGGCGACGACCGCGCCGAGAGCCTGGAGCGCGCCCTGGGGGCGATGCGCCGGGCCGCCGCGGACGGGGCCTCCTTGGTCGCCTTCCCGGAGCTCGCCGTCGACCGCTTCTTTCCCCGCTGCCGGGGTGACGACTCCGCACGGGAGCTGGCGGAGCCGATCCCCGGGCCCACCACCGACCGGGTGGCCGCCCTGGCCCGGGAGCTCGGCGTGGTGGTGGTCTTCAACCTGTACGAGCGGGACGGCGAGGGCCGCCACTTCGACAGCTCGCCGGTGATCGACGCCGACGGGTCGCTGCTGGGCGTGACCCGGATGCTCCACATCACCGACTACGCCGGCTTCCACGAGCAGGACTACTACCACCCGGGGGACGAGGCCTGGCAGGCGGGCGCCCCCGTCTACGCCACACGCGCCGGCCGCGTGGGTGTGGCCGTGTGCTACGACCGCCACTTCCCGGAGCTCACGCGGGCCCTGGGCCTCGCCGGCGCCGAGGTGGTGGTGATCCCCCAGGCCGGCACCCTGGGGGAGTGGCCGGAGGGGATGTACGAGGCGGAGGTCCGGACCGCCGCGTTCCAGAACGGCTACTTCGCCGCCCTGTGCAACCGGGTCGGGGAGGAGGGCGAGCTCACCTTCTCCGGCGAGTCGTTCGTCTCGGACCCGGAGGGGAGGATCCTGGCCCAGGGACCGGCCCTGGAGGAGGCGGTGGTCGTGGCGGAGCTGGACCTGGGGGCGGCGGAGACCTCCACCGCCCGCAGGCTCTTCCTCCGGCACCGGCGGGGGGACCTCTACCCCCGCTGGCTGCGGAAGCCCTCTACCGCATGAACTGGGTCAGCATGTTGGCCGTCTCCAGGGCCGAGCCCCCCGGGGTCTCGGAGTGCTTCTGGTGGCGCACCAGGAGGAGGTCCCGCTCCCCGCCGCCCAGCTCCCGCAGGCGGAACTCCATCTCGATGAACGGGTCGATCTTGAAGGGGCCGAAGCCGCCCCCTTCGCGGTTGACGTCCACGATGGCGACGGCCAGCTCCAGGTCCGCCGGCCCGCCGTCGACGACCTCGAGCCCGAGCTGCTCGGCGGCCAGGACGTAGGCATCCCGAACCTCGGCGAGCTCGTCGTCCTTGATGATGCCGGCGAAGTTCTCCACCTCCGGGATC
>JBKHJP010000100.1:0-12661 GCA_046538065.1 Thermoanaerobaculia bacterium
GAGGAGCTCCGCCGGAGAGCCCGCCAGCAGGGTGTACCGGTGCGCGATCTGGTGAGCGATCTTCTCCGTAGACAGCTCGCGGTCGCGTCCTAGTTCCCCTCGAGGTGCCCCCAGCACCTGGTTGTACACCAAGCCGCGAGGAGCCACGTATGAGCGAGATCAAGCTGACCGTGCCCGACGAGACACTTCTGGCGCTGAAGGGGACTTCCGAGTCTGTGGGTGCGGAGCTTCGCCTTGCTGCGGCCGTCAAGCTGTACGAGCTGGGACGCCTGTCTTCGGGGGCAGCCGCTGCACTCGCCGGAATCCCACGGACTCTGTTCCTCACGAAGCTCGCAGAGTACGGAGTTTCCACCTTCGGCTTTTCCAAGGAGGAGCTGCAGAGGGACTTCGAGAGTGCCTGAGGTCATCTCGGACACCAAGGAGCACTTCGGGCCGCGAGGAACGGTCGATGATTTCCGGAGAGCTCTGGACGAGGTCCTACTCTCGGAGGGGACTCTGGACGCCGTCGACCGCCAGATCGAGGACCGGCAGCGTGACCTGGCCCGCCCCGTCAAGCTGTGATTCACCTGGACAGCTCGTTCCTCATTGACCTCCTGAGGGAGCGGCGGCGAGAGGAGAACGGGCCCGCTCACCGCCTGTTGGGAGGAAGACAAGGTCCAACCGGAGGTCATGAAGGGCCGTTCTCGCTCATGAACGACCCTCCTGCGTCATGAAAGCCCGTCCTGGCACATGAGCACCGCCACGGGGGGCCCTGCCGGGCCGCCCGGGCCGCCTGCGGTTGACATTTCGCCCGATGGGCGTCAAGGCCGTTGCCCGCCGGAAGGAACCGACGTTCTACGAACCACCACACACCTGTACCCCGGGGCCGACCGGTCCCGTGGCCATGCCAGGCCGGCCCAGGCTCGGTGGTACGATTCCGACTATGGAGCCGGAGCTGATTTCATGACCGATCTGGAGAAAGCACAGTCACTGCTGGGAACCTTGAGCCGCAGGGAGAAGGTCAGGGTCCTGGACTGGATCGTCCGGGACCTGGGCGGGTCCTTTCCTGGGATCGAATCGACGCCCGGGGTTTCCGGGGGGGAGCCCTGCATCATCCGCACTCGCATACCAGTCTGGGCGCTGGTCCGCGCCCGGCAGCTCGGCGCGACCGAAGCCGACGTCCTCCGGAGTTACCCTTCGCTACGCGCCGAGGATCTGGTTCATGCCTGGTCCTACTACGAGTCCCACCGGGACGAGATCGAACGGCAGATTCAAGACAATGAGGCGGCGTGAGGGGCGGTGGCACGACTCCTCGCCGATGAGAACTTCCCCTTACCTGTGACCCAGGAACTCCGGCGCCTGGGTCATGACGTTGCAACCCTCGAGGAGCTCGGCAGGGCCGATCAGGGGTTGCGGGACGATGCCGTGTTGGCGCTCGCCACGGTCAAGACCGGGCGGTTCTCACGATCAACCGACGCCACTTCGTCCGGTTGCACGGCGAGCGACCGGAGCATGCCGGGATCGTTGCCTGTTCCCTGGACATCGACTTCGAGAGCCAGGCGAAGCGGATTGCGGCTGCAATCGACGCCGCGGAAACGCTGGTAGGCACCTTGTTACGAGTCAACCGGCCAGGCTAGGCCCGTGAGCACGCCGGAGGGGCGGTCCCCTGGCCGTCCCTCCGCGTCTTCTACTCGAGCTGGTTGCCCCCAGAAAGGCACCCACGATCCTCGAGCCACCACAGGCTGGCAAGCCCGCTCCGGCCGGGGCCGTGCAGGGGCGAGGCCGCCCGGCCTCCTGTGCTAGATTGCGGAGTCAGTCGACGGCCCTCCACCATCCGATGGCACGCGCAGACCTCCTCGTTCGCCTGGTTCGCTCGGCGGCCCGCGGCGATCAGCCTCTCATCCGCAAGACGGTGGAGGCTCTGATCGCCGAGGAGCGGGCGAAGCAACACCACGTGCTGGCCGAGCGGCTGGCGGAGTCCCTGAGGACCAACGGGTCGAGCCGCCTGCCGGACCAGCGCCTGGCGAGCCTGTCGGGGGAGCAGGTGCTGGAGATCCTCCCTGAGCGCCGGCTCTCCGACCTGGTCCTCCCTGACCCTGCGGAGGCCGCCATCCGTGAGGTGGTCGAGGAGCAGCACCGCGCCGAGCTCCTCCGTAGCCACAACCTGGAGCCGCGACATCGGCTCCTTTTCGCCGGCCCCCCCGGGAACGGCAAGACCAGCCTCGCCGAGGCCCTGGCCGCCGAGCTGGTGGTACCCCTCTGCGTCGTCCGCTACGAGACGGTGGTGGCGAGCTACCTGGGCGAGACGTCGGTGCGCCTCCAGCGGCTCTTCGACTACGTGCGGACCCGGCGGTGTGTGCTCTTCTTCGATGAGTTCGACACCCTGGGCAAGGAGCGGGGCGACGAGCATGAGACCGGCGAGATCAAGCGGGTGGTGAGCACCCTCCTGCTCCAGATCGATCGTCTCCCGAGCCACGTGGTGGTCGTGACGGCCACCAACCACCCGGAGCTCCTGGACCGGGCGGTCTGGCGGCGCTTCCAGCTCCGCCTGGAGCTCCCGAACCCGGACCGCAAGGAAATCGCCTGCCTGCTGAACCGTTACCGGGAGCGGTTGCAGGTGGACCTTGGCTGCGCGCCGGAGGAGCTGGCACGCCACCTGGCTGGGGCAAGCTTCGGAGAGGTGGAGGAGTTCACTCTGGACCTCCTGCGCCGCCAGGTGCTCGCTCAGGCCGAAGTCGATCCGGCGAAGATCCTCCGGCAGCGCTTGGCGCAGTGGCGGGCGCGCTACTGGCGAGCTCAGCAGCAATCAAGCAGAGGTGTGCCACAAGGCGACTTCGGTGCGAGCAACTCTGATGTCGCCCGGGACGGGAGCGGCTGCCCCATGGTGAGAAAGCGCTCGCCATGCTAAACTTGCAAACCGGCGAAAAGCCCCGGTTCCGGAGGGCTTTTCGGCACAAAACACGGTAACTTCAGAACCAGGACCCAAGCAGATGAGCCTCACCATACCCGGACGTTACCAGGCAGGGTTTGCCGCTCTACTGGCTTATGATGACGATCAACTCCAGGAGCTGTCGAGGAAGATCGCAGAGTCTGGCTTCGCCCCCTCACCTCGCCAGCTGGCATCGAAGATCGCCGAGGAGACCAGTCTCTATGGGAGCGAGCTGATCAGTATCTTGGATGCACTTACCAGCTTGTACGGCGTGCTCAACGAAAGAGATACAGCCGCAGAGGAGCTGGTAGCCGACATCAAGGACGCGCTCGCACGGAAAAAGGGGGAAGACTCACGCCTCGACCCGGATCAAGGGAACTGGCCGGCCGTCAAGACCTTCCTGCAGCAAGTACTGAGCCCCGAGGGTCCACTAGCAGTGACTGCAAAAGCCGCAGTCGTCCGGCAGGACGCGGAGCGATTCTACTGCACCGCCAAAACCCTGTCCGATCTACGTCCAGTTTTTCACTATGAAGACCGGCCACCGGCAGCGCTCCTCGCAACTCATACATTACAAATCGCATACCATCGCCTTGCGGATTTCGACCTCGATACCTTCTCTGTGACAATGACGGAGCGACACCTCTTGAACTTGCGCGACACGATAGATCGCGCCCTACGGAAGCACCAACAACTGCGCCAGTTTGCTCAGGCCTCCGGAACACCGTTCCTAGAAGACGAAACGAGGGAGTAAAGCCATGGCGGAACTGGCTGTTGCGGACCTGTGCGACCACGCAATCTCCCGCCCTGGGGCTGAGTGGGAGCATGGGGAGGAAGCTGATTGGAGAGCGCGTGAGTGGCCCGGGGTACTGCCCATAACACATTGGCTACGCGGCGAGAAGGCAAGGCCTCTGGCTCAGGAAAGAGAATTCGTTCGGGCTGCTGCCGCGAGCGCGCTTCCTTCGGCGCTGAGTAGTGTGATGGACGCCATCGACCGATCGCGGCAGATAACAGAACTCCGCGATGACTGGGATGGAGAGGGTAGCGCAGGTTATTCGGTCGAGACATGGCAACGTGCAACCGACTACCTCCGGCGGATTGCCCTCTCTTGCTGGGAGGAGTTTCGAGTGGCTATACCCCCACCCTGGATTACTCCCGGCCCAGAAGGAAGTATCGATCTCCACTGGCAAGCGGAGACATACGAGCTGCTTGTCAACATCCCCGGGGCGCCTGAAGAAGCCACCTTCTACGGCGATCATCAAAATGGAATGTTCATCGAAGGCCGCTTCATGCCTGAGGGGAAGGGTATTGGAAGGCTTGCATTGGTGACATGGCTGGTAGACGATTGAGCTGGGATGTAGAACATGTGCCGGATGAGGACCTCCTGTACTACAGGGTGCATCGGGATTTCTTCACAGGAAATGTGCCGAGAAATGACACGTACATCCCTCCTGGCGCCTTCAGAGATCGGGAGGGTGCGATGTCGACGGACTGGTCCAAGTACGCAACGCCAGATGAGGCCCAACAACGTGCAAGGGTTCCGGAGGACAACGGAGTCGTCTGCCTCTCGGTCGGTGCTGTTCGCGAGGAAGCTAAGCAGCGAGTTCAGCATTCGCCCTTGGAACACAACCGCGCCCACACCGATGTCATCGGAGACAAGGGGAAGGGGACACGGGCCCGCTTGGTCTTGACGCGAATTGCGCGATGGGAAATTCCAGTCACCTTCGCCAAGAGCGGCCGGAGCACTTGATCCGGCGGTCCGAGCAGGAGCCCGTCGAGCCGGAGGAGCCGGAGCCGGGCGAGCGGACTCCGTCCATCGAGCGCGGTGCCTCGGCGGCGATGAGTGGGCGTCTGCTCCAGGGGCGCACCTGGAGCCAGATGCCGTCCGTAGCGTTGGCGTGACGCGACCGCCAAGGAGGAGGGCTGATGGCGCTGGAGAACGCGTTTCGGGTCGCGATCTTCGATTGCCTTCAGAGCTCCCAGAGGCCGTGTTGAATGCCGCCCAGGAAGTAGATGGCGAACGTGCCGTGGCCCGGGATCTCGGTGGGCGGGACGGCGACCTCGCCGCCGGCCGCCTCGGCCGCGTTCACGGCGGCGGCCCGACCGAAGCCGACGTGCTCCGGAGCCATCCCTTCGCTACGCGTCACTCCGTGTACCGCCGGATCGCCCCCACTTCGTACTCCGTCCCCCCGGCGTCCACCGCCTCCCCCGGCTTCTTGCCCAGGAGCGACTGGGCCAGGTCCGACTCGTAGGCCAGGACGTCCTCTTCGGGTTTGGAGTCCCAGGGGCCGAGGATGGTGATGGTGCGGGTCTCGGCGGCGCCGTCGGTGGGGTGGAGCTCCACGCGGGTGCCGATCCGGACCTGGGAGGGGTCGATCTTGTCGGCTTCGATGGGGCGGGCGACGGTGAGCTCGCCCTCGAGCTGGGCCTGGCGGGAGGAGAGGTACTCGTGGCGCTGGCGGGCGGACTTGTACTCGAAGTTCTCCCGCAGGTCGCCCAGGGCCCGGGCCTCCTCGATGGCCTTGCGGTTGGCCGGGATCTCCTCCTTGACCAGGGTCTCGAGCTCCCGGCGCCGGGCCTCGATGGCCTCGGGGGTGGAGTAGATGAGCTGGGACTCGCCCTCGCCCCGGAGCTCGGGAAACCGGAGGTGGAGGGCGTTGGTCAGGGCGTCGCGCTGGTAGCTCTCGAGGGCCGCGGCCTTGTGGATCGCCGTCTCCGCCCGCTCGGCGTGGCGCTCCTCCAGGTGGTCCAGGAGGCGCGGCACCGTCCCGCCGGACTCCACCAGCCTGGCCAGGCGCATCTTGTACGGGGCGAAGCGACGGTCCACCATGGAGGTGAAGATCTGCTCCATGAGGCGGAGCGGGTTTCGGCGCCGGAGCTCCGGATCCTCGCCGGCCCGCTCCGCCAGCCAGGTGAAGCCGGCCGGGTTCTTGTGGGGCTGGCCGGCGAGGGCCTCGGCGAAGCGCTGGAGCTCCTTCGGGGCGGCTTCGGTCAGGGCGTCCGCCAGCAGGTCGAGGACCTTCGCCTCCTCCTCTCGGCCGAGCTGGGCGCCGTAGAGCTCCACCCAGTCGTCCCGGAGCTCCCGGACCAGCCGGTAGGCCCGCTCCTTGGCGGCCCGGTCCTCGATGCCGGTGAGGAGGCGCTTCGGCTCCTCGGCGGAGGTGACCAGCTCCTCCGGGTCGGGGATGCCTTCGCCGGCGGCGCCGTCCGGGACGGAGCTCCCGGATTCGAGGCCCAGGGCGACCTCGAACGCCAGGCCCGGGTCGGTCTCCTCCGCCTCCCGGGCGGTTGCGGCCAGCGACTCCGCCATCCGCCGGGCGAGCTCCCGGTCGCGGCTCCCCTCCTTGCGGAGGACGGCGATCCGCGCCCGGGGCTCCGCCTCCACGAAGCGCTCCCAGACCGCCTCCAGGGCGTGCTCCTCCGACTCCAGCCAGGAGTAGCTCTGGCGCCCCTTGCCGTGAGCCACCACCTGGGGGTGCTTCCGGGCGGCGGCCCACCAGGAGGTCCAGCGGCTCGGCGGCACCAGGCCCTCCACCGCCTCCTTGACCTCGGAGGCCTCCAGGGGTTTTTCGAAGCTGGTGAGGACGATCCGCAGGAGCTCCGGGGGGTCGGACTCGGCGAGCTCCTTCAGGGCCTCCGGCTCCTCCTCCTTGCGCCGGAAGACGTGGCCCGGCGGCAGGGGGCGGAGCATCTTGGGCGCGGCCCGGAAGCCCACGGAGAGGTTCGTGTGGCCGGGGAACTCCACCTTCAGGCTGTCGAGCTCCAGGTTGACCTCGGTGACCCGGCCGGCGCCCCGGCCCTTCATCCAGACCACGGCGCCCACGTCGTAGGGGACGAGCTCGCGGAGGCGGTCGACCTTCTTCCAGGCCTTCTCCAGGTCGTGCGGGGCCTTGTCCAGGCGGACGGCCTTGACCAGCTCGTCGAAGCTGGGGGTCTCCCCGTGGAGGGCCCGGAGTGTCTCCAGGATCGCCGGGTGGACGTCCGGGGGCTCGAAGAGGAGGGTTCCGGCCCGGCGGAGGAGGTCGAGGCGGGTCGCCCAGAGCTCGCGTTCCTGGAGGGCCTCGTCGAGCATCTGGAGGAGCATGCGGGCCCGCTCCTCCTCGGCCACGCCGGTCAGGGCCCGGGCGACCCCCACGAAGTGGTCCAGGTCCGCCGGGTCCTCGGCCAGGCGCTGGAGCCAGAGGTCGTCGATGCGGTCGAGCTGCCCGTTCTCGATGGTCCTTCGCACGTCTGCGGGAACGCTCATTGGATGGGGAAGGGTAGCACTGATCGAGGCCGCCCGAGCCCCCTCCCCGGCCGAGCCGGAGCTCGGCCGCTTCATGTGGGTCCGGCTCTTGTTCGCCGCCCGGAGTGTCTGTCTTGCCGCCCGGAGTCCTTTTCTTTGTCGCCCCGAGCGCAGTCGAGGGGCCTGGGAGGGGGCGGGGCTTCTGGGTGCTGCGGGGCTTTCCCCCGCCCAGGTTCCTCGACTCCGCTTCGCTCCGCTCGGAACGACACGTAAGGTGTGGGAGTGGGACCATCCACCGAGCGCCCCGCGCCGGGGCTGAGCGGAGGCGCGCGCCTTTCGCCCACCTCACCACCACGCGCGCGCCGTTCGCCGTCGCGGGAGGCCCCCCGAGCCCCCCTCCCCGGCCGAGGCAGAGCTCGGCCGCTTCAACCATCGGTAGAAGACCCCACGGGAGTGCCCGCCGGGCGGGGGGAGGGCAGGGGTCGGGGCTTCCGCGCAGGCGGCGGCAGCCGCGCCCGCCGATCGAGGCCGGGTAGACGAACCTCCCGGCGGAGCCAGCCTCGGATCGAACTCCACCGAAAGCAGGCGCCGGCACGCTCGCCTCCTCCAGGCCTCGCTGTGGAACGGCACCCGGCGGCAAGGAGCACGCAACCCGGCGGAAGGGCACCCCCGCCGACCAGAGGGCTTCGGGGCCGCCGCCGGAGCGGAACCCCCGGCCCCTGCCCGGCGGGAGGACCCCGGTTCGCCGGGGCCAGGGGGGGGCCGACGGTGCGCCGAGGCGCACCCTACGATGCTTCGCTCCGCTCGGAACGACAAGCGAGAGCTCGGGCCGCCGGCGGCTTGGGATAATCGGGGCGTGCCGGATGCTTCCACCGACGCGGGCGACCTCCCCCGCCGGCTGCGCGAGGCCGGGGCCGACGAGCTCATGGACCTCCTGCGCCGCCACGCCGAGGAGCTCGACCTCCCCGCCGCCCGCCAGGCTCTGCGCAATCCCTTCCTGGGCCGGGAGGGGATCGAGCTCGTGGCCGCCCAGGGACGCCTGCTCCCGGCCTACGAGGTCAAGCGCTCCATCGCCCTCCACCCGCGGGCGCCGGAGCCCCTGGCCCTGCGCTTCGTGCCGTCGCTCTTCTGGAAGGACCTCCTGGAGCTGGGCGCGAACACGCGGGTGCGCCCCACGGTGCGCCGGGCCGCCGACCGGCGCCTCATCGCCCGGCTGCCCGGCCTGGCGGTGGGGGAGAAGGCGGCCATCGCCCGGCGCGCGTCCAACCGGGTCCTGGGCCACCTGCGCAGCGACCCCACCGTGCGGGTGATCCGGGCGGTGATGGACAACCCCCGGACGACGGAGGGCGTCCTGCTCCCCCTCCTGTCCCAGGACGACGCCCGCCCGGAGGTCCTGGAGGCGGTGGCCCGGCACCGGCGCTGGGGTGTGCGCTACGAGGTCCGCCTGACGCTGTGCAACAACCCCCGCACGCCGGTCCAGACCGCCCTGGGCCTCCTGCCGCACCTGCGCAAGGCCGACCTGCGCCAGATCACCCGTTCCACCCGCGTGCCCGCCGCGGTCCGGCGCCGGGCGGAGGTCCTCCTGGGCATCGCCCGATGAAGCGCAACCGTATGCGCCCCTGTCATTTGACCGCGCCCGGCTCGCGGTCGTACAGTGTGTCGCCTAGAAGCCTGTGCGCCAGGATCGCACGGCCGCGTCACCTTCCCGCTTCCAGGGACAACCGAGAGACCTCCGGCGTGTGCCGTCGCCCAGCGAGCCGATGACGGACCAGAACCATCGAGCCGGCAACCGCCAGGCGCCGCCCTGGGAGCGCGAGACCGACGCCGACGCGGCCTCCTTCGGCCCGTGGCTCCGGCAGCAGCGCGAGCTCCGGGAGATCACCCTGCGGGAGATCTCCGACGCCACCAAGATCAGCCTGCGCTACCTCCAGGCCCTGGAGGAGGAGCGCTTCGACCTCCTGCCCGCGTCGGTCTTCGCCCGGGGGTTCCTGCGCCAGTACGCCCGCTATGTCGGCCTGGACCCGGACGAGGCGGTCAACCGCCTGCTGGTCTCCCAGAAGGGCGACGAGACGGAGCTGGACGAGGACGAGGAGGAGCCGGAGGGCGCGTCCCGGCGGGGGACCGGCTCGATGCTCGAGGGCACCCCGGCCGAGGAGTTCCCCTGGCGCACCGCTCTCCTGGTGCTGCTCCTGGCCCTGGTGCTCCTGGCCCTGGTCTTTCTGGTGCCGCGCCTGGCCCAACGCGACGCCGCGCCCGAGCCGGCTCCCGAGCCGCCGGTGGGCGTGGCCGTGCCCGACGTGCCGGCGGACGTCCCGGAGCCCCCGCCCGCCCCCGAGGTGGAGCCGTCGGCGGCACCGCTGACGGTGACCCTGGACTTCCGGCGGGACTGCTGGGTGGAGGCCTCCGTGGACGGCGAGCCCCGGGTCGCGGAGATGCGGATCCAGGGCGAGTCCCTCCAGCTCCAGGCTGAGGAGTCGGTGGAGCTCCGCCTGGGGGACGCCGGGGCCGTGGCCGTGGAGGTCAACGGCGAGCCCTACGCCGTGGACGGACAGCCCGGTCAGGTCCGCACGGTGCGGATCGAGGCGCCTGAGGAGCCGGAGCCCCAGGCGGCCGGCCCGGTCTCGGACGCGAACCCCGAGACGGACTCCGTTCCCGGGCCTTCCCAGGAGGACTGAATCGTGGCCGGCGAGCCGACCCCACCGTCCGCTCCGGGCGCCCTGGTGGAGCGCGTGCTCTCCGGGGAGGACCCGAAGCTCGCCCGCCTCGCGGCGGAGGGCCTGGTCCCGCTCCCGCCGGACGAGCTGGTGGCGGTCCAGGTCGCCCTGGCCCGCCGGGGGGCTCGGTCCGGCGCCGAGGGTGCCGCGGCGGTCGATCCCGAGCTCGCCATGGTCGCCGCCTGGAACCTGGGCAAGCTCGACCCGGAGCGGGTGGCGGCCCTGATCCAGGACAACGCCCCCCTGGACGTCCTCTCCTGGTTCGCCCGGGAGAGCGACGACCCCCGGGTGCTGGAGGCCGTCCTCCGCCGGCGGGACGTCCCCCGGGAGCTCCTGGCCGAGCTCGCCGCGAAGCTCTCGGCCGACCTCCAGGAGATCCTGCTCCTCCGCCAGGACGCCATGGTGGAGCACCCGGAGATCCTCGAAGCCCTGGAGACCAACCCGGAGCTCTCGGCCTACGCCCGGCGCCGGATCCAGGAGCTGCGGGAGCACCTCCTGGCGGGGCCGAAGAAGGCCGCTCCGGCCAGGGAACGGGAGCGCTCCGAGGACGAGCCTTCGGACGGGGAGGTCCTCGAGGCGATCGAAGAGGCCCGGCAGCAGCCCGGTACCGGGACCGACCTGGACCGCCAGACCGGCCTCTCGGACGCCCAGATCCGCCTGCTGCCGGTGCCCGTGCGGCAGAAGCTCGCCCGCGGGGCCTCCAAGACGCTGCGCTCGATCCTGATCCGCGATCCGAACGCCCGGGTGGCCGTGACGGCCCTCGGGGAGGGGGCGCTCTCCGACGGCGAGGTGGAGCAGATCGCGGCGAACCGGGCGGTGGTGGGGGAGGTGCTGGAGGAGATCGCCCGGCGCCGGGAGTGGACGTCGAAGCAGAAGATCGTGAGCGCCCTGGTCCACAACCCGCGCACTCCCGCGGGCGTCGCCGTACGGCTCGTCCCGCGCATCTCCGTACGGGAGCTCCGGAACCTGTCCCGGGACCGCAACGTCTCGAGCGCCGTCCGGATGCGGGCCCAGAGCTTGTATAGAATGAAAAGCAGGTAGACACCGCGATCCGGCATGGCGAAGAACTACTACGACGTTCTCGGGCTGGCGCGGAGCGCCCCGGACGAGGAGATCCGCCGCCGCTTCAAGACGCTGGCCCGGCAACGTCACCCGGACCGCTTCCGGGGCGACGAGAAGGTGCGCGCCGAGAAGGAGTTCCAGGCGATCACGGAGGCCTTCAACGTCCTCACGGATCCGGAGCGCCGGCGGGTCCACGATCTGGACCTGGCCCGCTCGGCCGGCCCGGCGGGATCCGGCGCCGGCGGCGGCGAGGACCGCTCCCAGCTCGTCAAGGCGTACCTCGCCCAGGGCGTCAAGGCGTACAAGGCGAAGGACTACGCCGGGGCCGCCCAGAGCTTCGAGCGGGCCGCCGAGGTGGACCCGAAGAACCCCCAGGCCTGGTTCAACCTGGCCATGACGCGGAGCCGCCAGTCCCGGGGCCTCTCGCGGGCGGTGGAGGCCGCCGAGCGCGCCTGCGAGATCGAGCCCATGAAGCCCTCCTACCTGAAGCTCGCCGGGCGCCTCTACGCCCAGGCCGGCCAGAACGCCAAGGCCCGCCGTTTCCTGGAGAAGGCCCTCGCCTGGGGCGAGGACGACCCCGAGGTCCAGGCGACCCTGGACGAGCTCCGGGGCGGCGGGAAGGGCCGCCGCGGCCTGTTCGGAAGGACGTCCTGACGTGCGCGTCTCCGCCTGCGGCCAGAGCGACCCGGGGCGCGTCCGGAGCCACAACGAGGACTCCTTTGAGATCGACGCGGAGCACGAGCTCTTCGTCGTCGCCGACGGCATGGGCGGCCACAGCCACGGCGAGGTGGCCTCGCGCATGGCGGTGGACGCCATCCGGGAGTTCGTCCGCCAGGCGGAGGAGGACGAGGAGGACCAGACCTGGCCCTTCGCCTACGAGCCGGCCCTGGCCCGCCACTCGAACGTCCTGCGGGCGGCGGTGCGCCTGGCCCACGACCAGGTGCTCTCGGCGATCCGCCGGGACGGCAACCTCTACGGCATGGGGACGACGGTGGTGGGCTGCCTGGTGCGGGGCGGGATCGCGGCCGTGGCCCACGTGGGCGACAGCCGGGCCTACCGCCACCACGGGGGGCGCCTGGAGCTCCTGACCCAGGACCACACCTGGGTCAACGAGCAGGTGGTGGCCGGGTTCCTGTCGGAACGGCAGGCCCGGGACCACCCCCTCAAGAACGTCGTCACCCGGGCCCTGGGGGGCGACCACGAGGTGGCGGTGGACGTGGTGGAGGTGGCCCTGGAGCCGGGGGACACGATCCTGCTGTGCTCGGACGGGCTGACCACCATGCTGGACGACCGGGAGATCGCGAGGGTCCTGGAGCGCTGCTCGGGCGACGGGCTGGACGGCACCTGCGAGGTCCTGATCCGCGAGGCGAACTCCCGGGGCGGCCACGACAACGTGACGGTGGTGCTGCTCCGGGCGGAGTAGGGGGGGCGCCCCGGCCGACCCTTCGGCTCCGCTCAGGGCGTACGCGGAGGTCGGCAGCTTCACGCGGGGGTGCGCTCCTCGCAGGCCCGGGAGGTGAGGATCACCACCGTCCCGTCCCGGCGGAGCTCCGGGCGCTTGGCCAGGCCGGCCCAGGCGGCGGCGCCGGTGGGGTCGGTGCCGAGGCCCCGGCCGGCGAGCTCCCGGCGGGCGGCGGCGATCTCCTCCTCGGTGACCACGGTGACGTCGCCCTTCGTCGCCTCGATACGGCCCGCCATCTCGGCGCGCCGCGGCGGGTCGGCCACGGCGATCCCGGCGGCCACGGGGGGCTCCGC
>JBKHJP010000486.1:0-2905 GCA_046538065.1 Thermoanaerobaculia bacterium
GAGCTCGGCTCGTAGCCCTGAGAGGGAACATAAGTTTCGTACTGCGTTCTCGCCAGTATACCCGCCTCATCGGAATTGTGCAATCTTCGGATCTCCATCGCGGCAGGGCCAGACCCACAAGTTCACTGGAAACAGGTACTTGCATGCACGGATCAGTCGATTCGCCCGGATCCGGCCGGGAGAAGGAGTCTCCATCAAAAAAGTACTGGATTCTGCCCAAAAGCGATAGGGGTTTTTACCCAGAAGGACAACCGGCGGCCCGGATGACGACGGAGTCCTTCACTGGCCCTTGGCAGCGCGATGGCGATCGGTGGCTGGGCCCGCAGCGGTCCTCGCCGCCGGGGCTGTGGGCGCCGTGGGAACTCGGGCGGGAGGCCGCGTGTTCTAAGTCCTGTGGGAGCGGTAAGAGCGTGGGGTGACCCGTATCGCACGACGGGAGGAGACAAGCTCCTCCCCTACACCCACTCCTCTCCTGGTGCCGTCCAGGACCCTGCACACGCAGCGACGCTCTCCGCTGTCACTCGATCAGAACCGCGCGGGGCCCCCCTCGCCCCGGAGCCGGGGCAGGGCGGAGCGGATGGCGCCGCGGTCGAGGCCCAGCCGGTCCGCCCGCGCGACGAGGACATCCAGGTCCACCGGGTGGAGGCCCCGGCGCTCGGCCCGGTCGAAGCCGCAGAGGTCGCGCTCCCGGATCGCCGCCAGGACCCGCTCGGCAAACGCCGCGTCCCCCTCCAGGGTGCCCGCCGCCAGGGCCCCTTCCAGGTGGCGCTCCGCCTCCTCCAGCGCCCGGCGGAGCACCGGGTCCCGGCAGCCGAGGAAGCCGTCCCAGCACCAGGCCTCCGGCCCCCCGCCGGCGAGCTCCTCCCCCGGCCGGTGGAGGTGCCGGCCAAGAGGGCGCTGGGCCGGCCCGTCCAGGAGGCGCTGGGCCGCCTCGGCGTAGCTCGCCGCGGCGAAGTAGAGGAGGGTCCACGGGGCGAAGAGGCCGAAGCGGGGCATCGCCCGGAAGGCCCCGGCCACCAGGCGGTCGATCCAGTCGGCCTCGGCGGCGAGGAGGGCGTCGTAGCGGGCGAGGTCCCCCTCCCCCGGCTCTCCACCCTCCAGCATCCGGGCGGCCCGCTCCACCGCCACGAGGCTCCAGGCCATGCCGGAGGAAAACAGCGGACTGGTGAAGGCATAGGCGTGGGGCAGCAGCAGCCAGCGGCGGCCGGCCGCCCGGGCGAGGCGGTACTGGAGGCGCGGGACGTAGCGGACCGGCGCCACCGCCCGGGCCCCGGCGAGCTGGGCCGCCAGGGTCGGGTAGCGGGCCGTGATCGCCCGGAAGGCGCCCTCCGGGTCGGTCTTCGGCGAGGGTCCGGCGTCGCCCCCTCCGGGCCGGTGCGCAAGCCCGCCGCCCACCGCGAGCTCGATCCCGGCGCTCACCCGGCCGCCGGTCTCGTACCCGTCGAAGGGGAGGAGGTACATCCAGCCCTCCTCCAGGAGGTGGTGGACCGCCGCCCGCTCGTCCGGGTACGGGCCGGGCGGGCCGAGGTCCGCCGGGTCCGCCACCCGGTCCAGGGGCACGACGCCTTCGAAGTGGCCGGCCAGGAGACCCGTCGCCACCCGGCTGGGAGGCTCGGCTTCAGGGATCCCCAGGTGGCGCCCCAGGAAGCGGGCGCCGCCGGAGGCGTCCACGACGAAGCCCGCCCGGAGCTCCAGGGAGCGGCCGTCCCGATCGCCCCGGAGGACCACGGCGCCGTCCTCCACCCGGGCCTCCCGGAGCTCCACCCGGTCGCGGTAGTCCACCCCCGCGGAGTCGGCCCGCTCCACCAGGTGGGCGTCCACGTCCGAGCGCAGCCAGTGGCTGTCCGCCACCTCGTCGGAGGGGCTCGCCGCCACCAGGAGGCGCCCGCCCGCTTCCGAGCGACCGGCCCCGGCCGGCACTCCCCGGCCCTCGCTCGACGGCCCGGCCGGGGTCGAGCGCCCGCCGGGCCGGTGGTCCAGGAAGGTGAAGCCCCGCTTGAGCCCGTGACCGAGGTGGGGCAGGTCCCGCTCCCAGCGCCCGTACGCCGCCAGAGACCGCAGGTCGTCCAGCCCGTAGCACTCCGCCAGGCGCTCCAGGGCGATGGCGGCGAGCGGCGTGGAGGACTCTCCCAGGGCGAAGCGCGGGTGGCTGCCCCGCTCCAGGAGGACGACGCAACGGCCGGCGACCGCCAGGGCCCGGGCCAGGATCGAGCCGGCGAAGCCCGAGCCCACGACGGCCACGTCGCAGGGCTCGCTCACCTCGCCCCTCCGGCCGTCGCCGACGTGCCGCCGCACTCCGCGCACGGCACCGGCGGCTCCACGGCGCCAGCCAGGTTCATGCGCGCCAGGCGCGCCCGACGGGGCTCCAGGCACCGGGGACAGGAGGCGAAGCGCTCCAGGTCCCAGAGGTCCGCCGTCACCACCGCCCCGGCCCGGGCCTCCGGCAGCTCGAGCGACCGGGCCAGGGCCTCCTCCAGCTCCCCCAGGGTGGGCGGCGTAAAGGCGCCCCGCTCCGCCAGGGCCTCCATGGCGCCGTTTCCCCCCCGGGCCGGGATCAGGGCCACGGAGGCGGCCCCGGCGGCGAGGGCATGCGCCGCCGAGCGGACGGCCCAGGGCACGGCCTCGCCCGGCGGCACGAACGGCGCGCCCACCTGGACGAAGGCGCGCACGGCGATCCCCCGCTCCCGGAGCCGCCCGGCCGCCCGGTCGAAGTCGGCGAGCTCCATGCCCTTGTTGAGGCGCGGAAAGGCCTCCGGGTGGACGGTCTCGAGGCCCAGGGCGACCTCCAGCCGGCCGTCGAGGGTATCGGCGAAGGCGAAGCACTCCGACCCCACCAGGCGCGGATGGCACTCCACGACGACCCGCCGGGCCCCGGCCAGGAGGCGCGCCATCGACTCCAGGTCCT
>JBKHJP010000487.1:0-2903 GCA_046538065.1 Thermoanaerobaculia bacterium
GTCCTGGAGAGGACCCTGGGGAGCCCCCCGCCGGGGGCCGGGGCGCTGGCGGAGGTCGGGGCCTGGGCCCTGGCCCTGCCGCACCGGGACGACCGCCGGGCCCGGCTGACGGCGTTCCTGTTCCCGACGCAGGGGAGCTCCCGGCGGCCGGCGGCGGACCGCGTCGTGAAGCTCCGCCGGGAGGGCGTTGCCGGACCGGGCCTGGCGGCGGAAGGGGAGACCCTGGCGCGACTGGCCCGGGAGCTGCCGGAGGAGCTGGCGGGGACGGTGCCGGCGCTCCTGGGCTCCGGCCGGACGCCGGGCCGGTTGCCGAGCCCGATGCCGGGTGGAACGCCGAAGGGGGCCGGGCAGGCCCCGGCCGGGTGGGAGCTCCTGGTCCTCTCGGCCCTGCCGGGCCGCTCTGCCTACGTGGAGCTCCAGGGGTCGTTCGTCCCGTCCCGGCGGGCGCCGGGCCACCTGGAGGCGGCGGTCCGCTGGCTCGAGGGCTTCCAGCAGGCGACGGCACGGTCCGGAGCGCGCTGGCCCCTGCCCCCCTGGGAGGAGCTCGACCCGGGGCCGGTGGAGGAGGCCGCGGCGGGAGGACGGCGCCGGGACTGGCACCGGCGGCTAGAGGAGCGCCTGGCGGCCTTCCCGCTGGCTCCGGTGGCGGTCCACGGCGACTTCTGGGCCCGGAACCTCCTGGCGGGTCGGCGGACCGGGATCGGGGCCGGGAGCGGTCCGGTCACGGATCCGGACACCGGGGGCCGGGGCACCGGGGGCCTGAGAAGGCTTCCCGGGGTGGTGGACTGGGAGCACTTCCGCCCGGACGGCCCCCCGTTCCAGGACCTCTTCACCTTCACCACGACCTACGCCCTGAGCTTTCCCTGGGGCGGTCGCAGGCGCCCGGCGCCGGAGGCCCTGGAGCGGGCCTTCCTGCGGGAGAGCTCCCTCTCCCGGGCCCTCCGGGACGCCTTCCGCCGATACGCTCGGGCGATGGGCGTGGACGGCGAGACCCTGGAGGGCCTGTTCCGGGTCTTCCTCCTGGAGAGGGTCCGCCGGGGCGCCGGAGGAGCCGTCCCGGGTGCTCCGGGCGCTCGGGGTGAGGCGCCGGGCCCGTCCACGAAGCGCTCGAACGGCGCGCCCGGGAGCGGTCCGCCCCGCGGCGCCTGGCTCGGTCTCTACCGGAGACTCGAAGGAGGGGAGCGATCCGTCTTCTCTGGCTGATCGACTCCCTGGCGGCCGGGGGCGCCGAGGCCCTGAGCGTCGACTTCGCCCGGGCCGTGGCCGGCGCTCCGGAAGCCCCGGCGGCGGCCGCGGTGGACCGGAGGGGCCGGGGGCCGGCCTCCTCCCCGGGGGCCGGTCCGGACGGGGCGCAGGTGGAGGTCGCCTTCCTCAAGTCCATCGCCGGCAACCCCTTCGAGGGGGAGCTCCGGGCCCTGGGGATCCCGGTGACCGGCCTCGGCGCCCGGAACCTCCGGGACGTCCGGGCCTTCCGCCGCCTCCTCGCCCTCCTGCGCCGGGGGCGCTTCGACCTGGTCCACGCCCACCTGGCCTACGCCACCCTCTGGGGCCTGGCGGCGGGGCGCCTGGCCGGGATCCCGGTGGTGTCGAGCCTCCACACGGTGCCTCCGCTGGATCCCCCGTGGAGCCGGGAGGGGGTGCGCCGGCGCCTGCTGGTCCTGGCGGCGAACCGCCGCGCGGCCCGCGTCACGGCGGTCTCGGACGCGGTGCGCCGGGCCTGGGTCGAGGAGGCGGGCCTGGCGCCGGAGCGAGTGGAGGTGGTCCACAACGGGGTGGCCGCCCCGACGAGCCCGGAGGGCGGAGCGGCCTCGATGGACGGGGCCGCCCGGGTGCGGGGCGAGCTCGGCATCCCGCGGGGCGTGCCGGTGGCGACGGCGGTCTCCGTCCTGCGGCCGGGCAAGGGCCTGGAGGTTCTCCTGGACGCCGTGCCGGCGATCCGTTCGGCCGTCCCAAGGGTGCGCGTCGTGATCGCCGGGGACGGTCCCCTCCGGACGGCCCTGGAGGCCCGGGCGGCGGCCTCCGGCGCCGGTGGGGCGGTGGTCTGGGGCGGGTTCCGGCGGGACGTGCCGGCGCTGCTCGCCGCCTCCGACCTGGTGGTGGTCCCGAGCCTGGACGACGCCTTTCCCACCGTGGCGCTGGAGGCGATGTCGGCGGGACGCCCGGTGGTGGCGAGCCGGACCGGGGGCATCCCGGAGATCGTGGCGGACGGGGACTCCGGCCGACTGGTCCCCCCCGGCGATCCGGAGGCCCTGGCCCGGGCCGTCACGGGCCTCCTGGCGGACCCGGAGGAGCGCTGGCGCCTGGGGGCGGCGGGCCGGGAGCGGCACCGGGAGCTCTTCTCCACGGAGGCGTGGCTCGCCCGCCTGGAGGCGGTGTACGGCGAGGTCCTGGGCCGGCCGGTGCGCTTGCAGGGGGAGGCAGGCTCCGCCCCTCCCCGGGAGACGCCGGGCTCTGTAGGGGAGGAGCTTGCCTCCTCCCGCGTCTGCGAGCCCGATTCCGCCCCGGAGGACGCCGAGGCGGGTTCGGACTGGAACCGGGGGCGAGGTGGGGCGGAGGGCGAGGGATGAGGATCGCGGTGGTGGAGCCGGTGGGCCGGGGAGGCCTGATCCACTACGCCTTCCAGCTCTGCCGGGGGTTGGCCGAGGAGGGGGCGGCTGACGGGGTGGAGGTGGTCCTGGTGACCGGCCGGCCGTACGAGCTCGAAGGGCTCGACGCCCCCTTCCGGGTGGAGCCGGTCCTGCGCCTGTGGGACCCCAAGCCGGCCCCCGGACCATCATCCCCGCGTGCAGGGGCAGACCTTGGCCCTCGGTCGCGTGCAGGGGCAGACCTTGGCCCTCGGTCGCGTGCGGGGGCGGACCTTGGCCCTCGGTCGCGTGTAGGGGCGGACCTTGCGTCCGCCCGCG
>JBKHJP010000101.1:0-12641 GCA_046538065.1 Thermoanaerobaculia bacterium
GCCCCGGTGCCCGCCCCGCCGGCGCCCCCTCTACCACTCCACCGGGACGCGGATGCGGCCGCGCTCCCGGTGGCGGAAGTAGACGCAGCCCTCGCGGCGGCCGTGGAGGTAGAGGTCCCGGAGGAGCTCCACGTCCCGGCGGCAGTAGCGCTCCACCAGGTCCAGCCGCCCCTGCCGGACCCATTCGAGGCACTGGAGGCCGTCACCGGACTTCTCCGCCCCCAGCGTCTCCCGGGCCAGGTGGTCGAGGCCCACCCGGAGCCCGATTCGCCGGTGGACCTCCTCCAGCAGGTCCAGGGTCTCGACGACGCGGGTGTAGTCGATCCCCGTGTAGCCCGCCAGGACCCGGTAGTCGAACCGCTTCACGTTGAAGCCCACGACCAGGCTTGCGGACGCCAGGAGCTCCCCGAGGGCCTCCGCGTCCTCCTCCCGGTAGACCTGGAACCGCCCCTCCTCCAGGACCAGCGCCACGCCCAGGGCGATCCCCATGCGGTGAGCGTTGCTCCATCCGCCCACCTCCCGGGCGGAGCGCCGGGTCTCGAGGTCGAAGAGGACCGTCACCGGCAGGGTGCCGGCCGAACGCCTCGGGGCCTGTAGGGGCGGAGCTCGCCTCCGCCCCCGGGGCTCCGCCGGCGGAGCCCCGGTCCCCTCGGTCCGGTCGCCACCTGCTCTTCGGGCTTCGTCGGTGGATTCCGCTTCGCTCCGGGCCTCCGGCCCGGGGGCGGAGACGAGCTCCGCCCCTACAGGGTCGGAAGGTGCGCTCGAGCCGGATGAGCCGTCCCCTTCCGGCGGGATCACCACCTCCACCTCGTCCACGTCCCGCTCCCCGGCGGGAGCGGCCACGGGCTCCTCCCGGTCCAGGAGCATCCGCAGCACCCGGAGCGCCCCGGGCTTGTCCAGGGGCCGGTTGCCGTTGCCGCACTTGGGCGACTGGATGCACGAGGGGCAGCCGTCCTCGCACGGGCAGCCCTCCACCAGGTCGACGACGCGCTGGAGGAGCTCCGGGAGCTCCCGGAACCCCCGCTCGGCGATGCCCACGCCCCCGGGGTGGCCGTCGTAGACGAAGACCGCGCCGGTCTCCACCTGCGGGTGGCGGTGGAACGAGATCCCCCCGATGTCGCCCCGGTCGCAGAGCGCCAGGACCGGGAAGAGGGAGATCGCCGCGTGCTCGGTGGCGTGGAGGGCGCCCAGGAAGTGCTCCTGGCAGGCGCGGAGGGTCTCCTCGAAGCTCCGGGGGGCGACCCACCACAGGCCCACCGTCTCGAAGCGCACCGGCGGCAGCTCCAGGGCCTCCTGCCCCACGACCTCCTGGGTCTGGAGGCGCTTGCGCTCGAAGCCCACCACCCGCTCGGTCACCCGGAGCCGGCCCAGCCAGGCGGCGAGCCCGGCGCCGTCCCGGCGGCGGTCGAGGACCTCCCGGATCTCGGTGTCCTTCTCCGTCAGGGGCGTGGTGAAGTGGTCGTAGCGCCCCGGGCGGGCCAGGACGTGGCGCCGCTCCAGGTCCAGGGTCTCCACCCGGTACTGGCGGCCGCCGTGGAGGTAGATCGCCCCGGGGTGGCACTCGTGGAGCACGCGCACACCGTCCACCGTGCCCACCAGCTCACCGGTCCGGGCGTCCACCACGTCGTAGGTATCGCCGGTGCCCCGGAGGTTGACCTGACCGTGGGGGCGCCGCCTGGGGGAGTACGCCTCGCCGCCGTCCGCCGAGGCCAGGAGGTGGCCCTGGCCGATCAGCTCCTGGATCAGGGCGCGGTGGCGCGCCGGGTACGCCGGGTGGGAGCCCTCGGGCTCCGCGCCGCCCGGGCCGCCTCCCCGGGCCGCATCGCCAGCCCCCTCGCCCCCGCCGGGGTCCTCCTCCGCCGCGCTTCTCGCGGCGCTGGCTCCTTTCCCATCCAGCCGGAGCGGCAGCTCGGCGGCGGCGCAGGCCAGGTGGCCCCGGGCCACCTGGTCGTTGCCCGGGTCGACGATCAGCCGCTCGCAAGGGCGCTCCAGGAGCTCCTCCGGGTGCTCCAGGAAGTACTGGTCCAGGGCGTCCGGCAGCGCCACCAGGGCGGTGAGCGACTCCCGGCCGCCCCGTCCGGCCCGCCCGGAGCGCTGCCAGGTGGCCATGACGCTCCCGGGGTAGCCCACCAGGACGCAGGCGTCCAGGCCGCCCACGTCGATCCCCATCTCCAGGGCCGAGGTGGAGATGACGCCGTCGAGCTCGCCGGAGAAGAGGCGCCCCTCGATCCGGCGGCGCTCCTCAGGGAGGAAGCCGGAGCGATAGCTCGCCACCCGCCGGGCGAGCTCCCGGTCCTGGCGCCGGAGCCAGGAGTACAGGAGCTCGGTGATCCGCCGCGCCTTGGTGAAGACGATCGTCTTCGCCCCGGAGCGCAGGAGCTCCACGAACAGGCGGAGCGCCGTCGTGTACGGGCTCGCCTCCGGCCGGAGCAGGAGGACGTGGCGCCCCGCCCGGGGCGCCCCGCTGCGCTCGATCCAACGGAGCCCGCGTCCCGTCAGGTCCCGGGCGAACTCCCCGGCGTTGGCGGCCGTGGCCGAGGAGGCCACCAGCACCGGCCGGGCCCCCTCGTGCGCCGCCAGGCGCAGGAGGCGCTGGAGGACGTGATGGAAGTGGGAGCCGAAGACGCCCCGGTAGGTGTGGAGCTCGTCCAGGACGATCCAGCGCAGGTCCCGGAGGAACGGTGCCCACGAGGTCCAGTGGGAGAGGATCCCCAGGTGGAGCATGTCCGGGTTGGTGACCAGCACCCGCGGCGGACGGCGGCGGAGCGCCGTCCGCTCCGAGCGGGGCGTGTCGCCGTCGTAGACGGCGATCCGGGCGGCGTCCGGCTCCAGGCCGCCGGCCTCCGCCACCCCCCGGGCCAGGGCCTCCAGCTTGCCCCTCTGGTCCTGTCCCAGGGCCTTGAGCGGAAACAGGTAGAGCGCCTTGCCGGGGCCGCCCCGGACCGCCTCCTCCAGGGGGGGCAGATGGAAGACCAGGGACTTGCCCGAGGCGGTGGGCGTCGTCACCAGGACGTCCTCCCCCCGGCGGACCGCGTCCAGCCCCTCGGCCTGGTGGGAGAAGAGCCGGGGGACTCCGGAGGCCCGGAGGGCCGACACCACGGCCTCCGGCAGCGGCTCCGCCAGGGCGTCCAGCTCCACGGTCCGGGCCGGCTCCGCCGGCAGCGTCGCCGCGTACACGACCTCCGGCCCCAGGCGCTCGTCCTCCCGGAGCCGCTCCACCAGGGCGGGGACCGAAACCGCGGCGGTCGTCATTGCCCGCCAGTCTACCCGCCGGGGGTCGCGCTCCCCCGCGGGACGGGTGGGACCTCCTGACTACTCGAGGGCTTCGAAGAATCGCCCGGGGCGCAGGAAGGGGAACCCCTGGTCCGCGTCCAGGGAGAACGCCACCGCCACGGCGCGGCCCAGGATGAGCTCCCGGGGGACGAAGCCGATGGCCCGGGAGTCCCGGCTCTCGTCCCGGTTGTCCCCCATCAGGAAGTACTCGTCCCGGGGCACCGTCAGCGGGCCGAAGTCCCCGAGCGCGGTGTGGAGGGCCGGCGTGACCATCACCGGATAGCGCTCGCGCCCCACCCCCTCCCAGGCCAGGAAGCGCCGGAAGGGCTGATCTGGCTCCAGCCGGTCGGCGATGGTGTCCTCCAGGGGCTCGTAGCGGGCCGGGTCACCGTTGACGTACAGCCGGTTCCCGCGCAGCTCCAGGTCGTCCCCGGGCAGGCCGATCACCCGCTTGATCAGGCGCCGTCCGTTCTCCGGCGACAGCAGGACCACCACGTCGCCGCGGGCCGGATCGCCCCACTCCATCAGCCGCCAGGTGGTGAACGGCACCTTCAGGTCGTAGGCGATCTTGTTGACGAAGACCCGGTCCCCTTCCAGGATCGTGGGCTTCATGGAGCCGGTGGGCACGTCGTTCCAGTCGGCCACCGCCGAACGGAAGGAGAGCAGGGCGACCAGCAGGAGGACCAGGGGGCGGAGCCAGTCCCAGAACGCCCGGGCCCGGCCCGGCCCCGCGGAGTCGTTCCGGGCCTCGGCGGGGTCCGTGGACACGGACGCTTCAGGGGACGGCTCGGAGAGGCCGGACGGCGGGGAGTCGGAGTCGTAGCGCATGATCCAGGGTCGGCGCATCGAGCCGCCGGACGCTACAACCCGCCCGGCCGGCCCCGCATTCTAGACCGCCCCGATCCGGCCTGGCAGCCCGCGCGCTGGTCACCGCGCCCGCCCCTTGAGCAGGACGTCCACCCGCCGGTTCTGCTCGCGCCCCCACTCGGTGTCGTTGGGGGCCACCGGCAGGGTCTCGCCGTAGCCCACGGCGGTCATCCGGTCCGGACCCACGCCCCGGCCCACCAGGTAGTTGTACACCGCCTGGGCCCGGCGCTCGGAGAGGGCCTGGTTGTGCTCTTCCGAGCCGGTGGCGTCGGTGTGCCCCTGAACCACCACCGCCGTCTTCGGGTAGTCCAGCAACACCCTGCCCACCTGGCCGAGGGTGCCCTGCGCCCCGGACTGGAGCGCCGCCGAGTCCACCGCGAAGAGGACGTCCGTGTCGAAGTGGACGAGGAGCACGTCGTCGCTCACGCGCTCCACGGTGGTGCCCGGGATGCGGGTGAGGCGCTCCTCCTGGTGGTCCATGTACGCGCCGATGCCGCCGCCCACCACCGCGCCGATGGCGGCACCGGCCAGGATCTCGTCCGCCTCCCGCTCGCCCTTGAGGATGGCGGCTGCGGCACCCGCTGCGGCGCCCGCTCCGGCGCCCTTGGCGGTCTTGTCCCGCTGGGTCTCGTAGTAGGGGTCCCGCTCCTGCAGGGTCGCGCACGAGGCGAGAAGGCCGGCCGCCGCCACGACGGCGAGGCCGCGGAGGGCGGCCCTTCGGGCTCGGATCCCGTCGGGCCGGGTCCGCCGGCTTCGCCCCGAGCGCCCGGCGTGCGTGGGAAGCTGCTTCGCGGAGTGATGCATTGCATCCATGGTGTGCTCCTCCTGTATGGAGTCCCCCGTTCCCGTGTCTCGGCAGATCGTCGAGCCCCAGCCTGCACGGCCCGGAGTCTCTGCTCTCCCTGACGCAAGGGCGCTGCCAGGAACCGGCCCGCCGGGGCCTCCCCCTCGGCGGCGGGGGACCCTTCCGTGCCCCCCGGCGCTCCGGCCTGACTCGGCCTCACGAAACCCGGCCCGGCGCCCCGGTGGACGTGTTCACAGGCCTCCCGGCGATGTGATAGAAGGTGCCCGGGCAGGGCTCGCGGCCGGCCCCTCTCTGCACGCACCCACCCAGCGGGCCCATCCCGGACCTGGGGCGGCCGTCCTCCCGGGAGGACGGCCCACCGCTCCACACCCGCCCGCCGACCGGAACGAGGAGAACACCCCATGATCGCCACCGACGAGAAGCGCACCAGCACCGACTTCATGGAGATCGAGGACCGCTACGGCGCCCACAACTACCACCCCCTGGACGTGGTCATCACCCGCGGCGAGGGCTGCTGGGTCTGGGACGTGGACGGCAAGCGGTACCTGGACTTCCTGGCGGCCTACTCGGCGGTCAACCAGGGGCACTGCCACCCGAAGATCGTCCAGGCCCTCGTGGAGCAGGCGCCGCGCCTGGCGCTCACCTCCCGGGCCTTCCGGAACGACCGCCTGGGGGCCTTCTACCGCGACCTCGCCGAGCTCACGGGATTCCCGAAGGTGCTCCCCATGAACACCGGCGCCGAGGCCGTGGAGACGGCGATCAAGGCCGCCCGCAAGTGGGCCTACACGGTCAAGGGCGTGCCGGCGGACCAGGCGGAGATCCTGGTCTTCGAGGGCAACTTCCACGGCCGGACCACCACCATCGTCGGCTTCTCCACCGAGGAGCAGAGCCGCTCCGGCTTCGGGCCCTTCACCCCCGGGTTCACCGTCCTGCTCTACGGCGACGCCGGAGCGGTGGAAGAGGTGCTCCGGGAGCGGGGGGACCGGGTGGCGGCGGTCCTCGTGGAGCCGATCCAGGGCGAGGGCGGGATCATCATCCCGCCGGACGGCTTCCTCCGCCGGCTCCGGGAGGCGACCGAGGCCAGCAACAGCCTCCTGATCCTCGACGAGATCCAGTCCGGCCTGGGGCGGACCGGCAAGCTCTTCGCCTACGAGCACGAGGGCATCCGCCCGGACGGGGTGATCGTGGGCAAGGCGCTGTCCGGCGGCCTCTACCCCGTCTCCGCCTTCCTCGCCACCGAGGAGGTCATCGGGGTCTTCCACCCCGGGGACCACGGCTCGACCTACGGCGGCAACCCCCTGGGCGCCGAAGTGGCGAGGGCCGCCCTGGCCGTGCTGACCGAGGAGCGTCTCGCCGAGCGCTCCGCCGAGCTGGGCGCCTACTGCCTGGAACGGCTCCGGGAGATCGGCTCGCCCCACGTCAAGGAGGTCCGGGGCCGGGGCCTGTGGATCGGCATCGAGCTCCACCCGGAGGCCGGCGGCGCTCGGCGCTTCTGCGAGGCCCTGCGGGACCGGGGGCTCCTGTGCAAGGAGACCCACCAGCACGTGATCCGGATGGCGCCGCCCCTGGTCATCGAGCGGGAGGACCTGGACTGGGCCCTGGAGCGGATCGAGGGGGTCCTGACCGCCGGGTAGCAGGCGCAGCCCGGGAGACCCGCCATGCTCGGATTCCTGCTCTGGTGCCTGCTGTTCGTGATCTCCTGGCCGGTGGCGCTCCTGGCGCTCCTGCTCTATCCGCTGGTCTGGCTCCTGCTCCTGCCCTTCCGGCTCGTGGGGATCGCCGTGGAGGGGGCCCTGGCCCTGGTCAAGGCTCTCCTGTTCTTGCCGGCGCGGATCCTGGGCCAGAGGCCGCGGTGACCTTCTGACCCCGGGGGCCGGTAGACTGCAATCCGGCCTCCCGGCACCCGGAGCCGGCACCGTCATCGCCATCGGAACCGACCGGAGGTGACCATGCAGAACCGCAACCGCGTCATCGCACTCCTGCTACCGTTCCTCCTCGCCGCCTTCGTGGCCTGCGGCCAGGCAGACGGCGACGGCGGGACTCCGCAAGACGGGACCCCGCAATCCGAGGACTCCTTCGACGAAGCCACCGCCCGGGAGCACGAGGGCGACCGGCCCGAGCCCGGGGCCGCCGCCGATGCGGAGCCGGCGGCACCGGTGAGTGCGGAAGAGGTCGCCTACGCCGCCCTGGACGGCCGGGAGGTCACCGGCTACTTCGCTCGGCCGGAGGGCGCCGAGGGTCCCCTGCCCGGCCTGCTGGTCATCCACGAGTGGTGGGGGCTGAACGACAACATCCGCACCATGACGGAGCGCCTGGCCGGCGAGGGCTACGCCGCCCTGGCCGTCGACCTCTACGGCGGCGAGACCGCGGAGAGCCCGGAGCGGGCCCGGGAGCTGGTCCAGACCGTCGACGAGGAGCAGGCCCTGCGGAACCTGGAAGCGGCTCGCGGGTTCCTGGGCGAGCGGCTCGGCGCTGACGGAACCGGCGCCGGAGGCCCCGTGGGCGTGATCGGCTGGTGCTTCGGCGGCGGCTGGTCGCTCCAGACCGCCCTGGCCATGCCGGAGGCCGTCGACGCGGCGGTCGTCTACTACGGCCGGCCGGTCACCGAGCGCCAGGAGCTGGCCGAGCTCCAGGCTCCGCTCCTGGGCATCTTCGGCGCCGAGGACGGGTCGATCCCCGTGGAGACGGTCCGGCAGATGGAGTCCACCCTGGGGGCGCTTGGCAAGCCCGTGGAGATCCACGTCTACGAAGGGGCCGGCCACGCCTTCGCGAACCCGTCGGGCACCCGCTACGTCCCCGATGCGGCCGAGGACGCCTGGAGCGAGACCGTGGAGTTCCTGGACCGCCACCTGGAGAGCCGGACCGCCGCCCCCGCCGGAGCGTAACCCCCCCACGACGGAACGGAGTCGCCGTGCACCGATCGTTCTGCATCCAGCCACCCGAGCGGTCGAGAGCCGGGGCCTTCGGGACCCCGGCCGGCCTGGCCGCCGCCGTGGTCACCTCCCTCCTCCTCGCCGCGTGCGGCGGCGGCCCGGAGTCGGACCGGGCCGGCGGTGAGGGCGAGCCTCCTCCGGACCAGACCTACACGGTCCGGGGGCAGGTCGTGGCCCTCCCGGCCCGCGACATTCCCGGCCGGAACCTCCGGGTGCGACACGAGGCGATCCCGGACTTCGTCGGAGTCGAGGGGGAGGTCGTGGGCATGGCGTCCATGACCATGCCCTTTCCGGTGGCGGAGGGCGTGAGCCTGGAGGACGTCGAGGTCGGCGACACGGTGGAGATGACCTTCGAGGTCCGGTGGGACGGGTCGGAGCCCCTGCGGGTCGTGGAGCTCCGGGAGCTCCCGCCGGGGACCACGCTCGACTTCGAGGTGCCGCAGGAGCCGATGCCCGGCGAAGAAGACGTCGAGGGGACCGGCTCCCAGCCGCCGTAAGGTTCGTGCCGGGAGTCGTCCCGGGGGCGCTCCCCTCCGGGGACCGGCGCGCGCTCCGGGAACGCTGGAGCGCAGGGCGCGCGCCTGCGCTCAGCCTGCGCGCCGACCTGCCGAGGAGGCACCCGCGCTCGAAAGCGGCGCAGGCTTCGAGCTCCCCGGAGGGGAACGCCCCCGGGACGACTCCTCCACCGATCGTCGGGACCGGCCACCCAAGCCGGCCGGGGTGGGGGGCGAAGCCGAGCGAAGCCCATCCCGCGAACGCTCCCACGCCCGCCCCCGAGAGCCCCAAGAAAAAAGTGGCCGGGGCCCGGAGGCCCGGGACTACCCGGACCGCCGGAGCCACCGGCTCGGAGGACTGAAGGGATCCGGCTCGCGCCGGAGAGGTTCCCCACTCTTGTATGAGCTTTCGGGCCGAAACGTTTCGCCCCCGTGCCCGCCCCGGCGGCGGTACACTCCAACGGTCTCCATCCCGGAGCCCGCGCGCCCCGCGCCGCTCCGGGCTCTTGCCGTACAGATCGCCACCGGTTCAGAGGAGGGGAACCCATGCCCACGCGCCACGCCAACGCCGTCTGGGACGGGCCGATCCAAGAGGGCCAGGGAACGATGACGCTCGGCAGCGGCGCCTTCGAGGGGAGCTACTCGTTCGGCAGCCGCTTCGAGGAGGCCTCCGGCACGAACCCGGAGGAGCTCATCGGGGCCGCCCACGCCGGATGCTTTTCGATGGCTCTCTCCGGCAACCTGGGCCGGGCCGGGCACCGGCCCGAGCGCGTCGAGACCGCCGCCCGGGTCCACCTGGAGAAGGCCGGCGACGGGTTCCGGATCGCGAGGATCGAGCTCGACTGCCAGGCGCGCGTCCCGGGCATCGACGAGGAGACCTTCCAGGAGGTGGCCCGCCGGTCCAAGGAGAGCTGCCCCGTCTCCCAGGCCCTGGCCGGCGTCGAGATCGCCCTGGACGCCCGCCTCGAGTGAGAGCCTGCGAAATCCAGGCCCCCAACGTGTGTAGGGGCGGAGCTCGCCTCCGCCCGAGCTCCGGGGAGGGCCCACCCCGGGAGGAGGCAAGCTCCTCCCCTACCCCTCCGCCCAGTCCCGGGGCCGGAGGAAGTCGGTGTAGAGCCGCTCTTCCGGGCTCCCGGGCTCCGGGCGCCGGTCGTAGTCCCAGCGCACCAGCGGCGGGAGCGACATGAGGATCGACTCGGTCCGGCCGCCGGACTGGAGGCCGAAGAGGGTCCCCCGGTCGTAGATCAGGTTGAACTCCACGTAGCGCCCCCGGCGGTAGAGCTGGAAGGAGCGCTCCCGCTCGCCCCAGGACGTGGCCTTGCGCCGGGCGACGATGGGCAGGTAGGCAGGCAGGAAGGCGTCGCCCACGGCGCGGACGAACGCGAAGGAGCGCTCGAACCCCCAGGCGTTCAGGTCGTCGAAGAACAGGCCCCCGATGCCCCGGGGCTCGCCCCGGTGCTCCAGGTAGAAGTACTCGTCGCAGGCCCGCTTGAACCGGGGGTAGACGTCCGCCCCGAACGGGCGGCAGGCCTCCCGGGCGGTGCGGTGCCAGTGGACCGCGTCCTCCTCGAAGGGGTAGTAGGGCGTCAGGTCGAAGCCGCCCCCGAACCACCAGACCGGTGCCTCGCCGTCGCGTTCCGCCACGAAGAAGCGCACGTTGGCGTGGGAGGTGGGGACGTACGGGTTCTGCGGGTGGAGGACCAGGGAGACCCCCATGGCCCGGAAGCTCCGGCCGGCGAGCTCCGGGCGTGCCCGCGTGGCCGACTCCGGCAGCCCGGCGCCGTGGACGTCCGAGAAGTTGATCCCGGCCTTCTCGAAGACGCCGCCCCCTTCCAGGATCCGGGAACGCCCGCCGCCCCCCGCGGAACGCTCCCAGGCATCCTCCCGGAACCGCCCGGAGCCGTCCTCCTCCTCCAGGGCGCCGGTGATCCGGTCCTGGAGCTCCCGGAGGTAGCGCCGCACCGGTTCCGGGTCGGCGGCGGAGGGGCTCGCGCCCGGCTCGCTCATGGCGGCGTAGGGTACCAGGAGCTCCGGGCCACAGGACCGGAGAGACCGGAGCGGCTTCCGCCGGCCCTCGGGATCGATATCCTGGGGCGACCATGGCGGACCAGCCGAAGACGCCGGACGAGCGGATCCTCCGGGCGGTCGAGCTCCTGGGGGAGGCCGCCCGGGACCGCCTGCAGCGCCACCCCCAGGGCCACCTGGTGGCGGGCGCCCGGGAGCGGATCGAGCTCGCCTTTCCCCTGCCGGTCTCCCCGGACTCCCAGGACGTGGGGGACGCGGCCGCACGGGCCGGTGAGGCCCTGGCCCTGGGTGTCGACGGCCTGGTCCACCACCGGGCGGCGTTCCGGCCCGGCCGGGTCTACTGCCTGCGCTGCGGCACCGCCGGGTGCGAGCACGCGGCCCTGCCCGGTCCCCGGTCCACCTTCGGCGGCTACGGCCCGTCCGGGGTCCCCCGGTTCCTCGACTTCCCCCAGTGGCTGGTGGAGCGCCGCGACCCCCGGGCCGGGGACCTCTACGGCCGGAGCTCGGGGACCGCGCCCCGAAACGGGAACCGGGTCGTGGCGGTCCACGTCCCAGGCGAGGAGCTCGTCTCCGCGGTGCTCCCCGCCTTCCGGGAACGCACCGGAAAGGGCTCCCGCATCCACGGCCAGGTCACCGCCGGCTGGTACCGGGCGCCGGACGCCCGCGGCCACCCGGCGCCCCTGGCGGCCACCTTCCAGGTGGTCTCGTCCCGGCCCCGTGGAAACCGCCGCCGCTTCGGCCTGAACGTGCTCGTGGTGGGCCCGGAGGGCGAGCCGGCGGAGGCGCTCTTCGAGCAGCGCGGCGAGGTCCCGTGGGGCGCCGAGGCCCGGTGGGCCCAGAGCGTCCTGGCAGCCGTGGAGCAGGCGGCGACGAAGAAGGCCCGCAAGGGGGCCAAGGCGGCCGAGCAGGCGGAGCACCGGGCGGAGGCCCGGGTCGAGGGCCTGCTGAAGGGACTGGCCCGACGCCTGGAGAAGGGCGGCCGTGCCCGGAACCGGCGGACCCGCCACGCCGCGGAGCGCCACGACCAGGGGGACCGGCCCACCCGCATGGCCCTGGCCGACCTGGCCCAGGCGAAGGACGAGGACGTGCTCCTGGACACCCGGCGGAGCACCTTCGTGGTGGTGGGCGAGCGCGGCCGGGCCCACGTCTTCAACCGCCAGGGGAAGCTGGTCACCTCGGTGCGTTACTCGACGGAGGCGATCGAGCGCCGCCGGGAGCGGGGGCGCTGGAAGCCGCTGCCCAAGGACGAGGTGGAGGCGCTGCGAGTGATGGTGGGAGGAGGGCAGGGAGGATGAGGAAATGAGGAGGATCCCGTGAGCGCCTACCGCCTGGCGGCGGACCTGGTCGTCCTCGTCCACCTGGCCTTCGTGCTGTTCGTCGTCCTCGGGGGCCTCCTGGCGCTGCGCTGGCGGTGGGTCCCCTGGGTCCACCTGCCGGTAGTGCTGTACGGGTTCTTGATCCAGGTGGTGGGCTGGGTCTGTCCCCTGACGCCACTCGAGAACCGCCTCCGCCGGGCCGCGGGCGAGGCGGGCTACGAGGGTGGCTTCGTCGAGCACTACATCCTACCGATCCTCTATCCCGGCGGGCTCACCCGGGAGATCCAGCTCGCCCTGGCCCTGCTGGTCGTCGTGGTCAACGGGGCGATCTACACCCTCGTCTGGCGCCGCCGGCACCGGGCGTAGGGTGCCGACGCTCCGTTCCGGCCCGGAGGAGCCCAGCGGGGAACCGGCGCGCGCTCCGGGATGGCTCGGGCGTATGGCGCGCGCCTCGGTTCGCCCGGCGCCCGGTGCGCCAGCGACCGCCGAAGCACCCGAGCGGAGCGTCGGGGTCAACGTTCCCCGGCGGGCTCCTCCGGGCCTCCACTCGGTGGCGCGATCCTCCGCCGGAGGTCCTCTGAGCAGCCCGACCCGTCGCCGATCGGAAGCCGAGCCCGGTCCAACGAGGGCGGGCCTCCCGCGGTAGCCACCTCGAACGGCTGATGGCGGGACACGGGCATTGGCGCCCGCGCCGGACGCCCTGAGCACGGGGCGAGGCATCCAGGGAGGCGAGACCGAGGGAGCGCAGCGGCCGCGGCGCGTGTGTTTGAGCGAGCGCCAGCGAGCGAGTTCGCGCGCCGCAGCGGAGCGACCGAAGGACGAGCCCCCTGGATCGCCCCGCGCGCACCGGGCGCCCGGCGGGGGGCGACGACCCTACCGGAAGCCCCGCCGCAGCTCCCGCTTGAACGTGTTGTAGCTATCCCCGTCG
>JBKHJP010000488.1:0-2896 GCA_046538065.1 Thermoanaerobaculia bacterium
GGGTCGTCGCTGTAGGGCTCCACCAGGGCGGCCCCGCGGCTGCCCAGGGCCCCGTCGGCGTACATCTTGACCCCCCGGACCAGGACCCGGTGCTCCGGGCCCACCTCCGGCCCGCGGGCGAACCAGCGCTCCAGGAGGGGGTCGTCGTCCGTGAGGAAGAGGGCGGCCCGGAGCGGCAGCTCTCCGGCGTCCCGGAGCGCCCGGTAGTCGTCGATCGTCGCCTGGTCGACGCCCATGTCGGTCACCGTGGTGAGGCCCAGGGCCACGGCGTGCTCGGCGGCCCGGCGGAGCCGTCGCCGCCGCTCCTCCGGCCCGGGATCGGGAATCCGCCCGGCGACGGCCTCCATGGCGCGATCGATCAGGACGCCCGCGGGCCGACCCTCGGCGTCCCGGAGGAAGCGGCCCCCCGGCGGGTCCTCGGTGCCGGGGCCGATCTCCAGGAGCTCCATCGCCCGGCGGTTCACCAGGGCGGCGTGGCCGTCGATCCGGGTCAGCCAGACCGGGTGGTCCGGAACCGCCTCCGACAGGGCGTGATGGGTCGGGAACGCGGTCTCGGCCCAGTCGTTCTGGTCCCAGCCCCGGCCCCGGATCCAGGTGCCCTCGGGAGCCTCCGCGGCCGCTTCCCGGACGAGCTCCACCACCTCGGCGTAGGACCCGGTCCCCACCAGGTCCACCTGGGCCAGGGCGGCGCCGAGGCCGGCGAGATGGGAGTGGGCGTCGATCAGCCCCGGCGTGACGGTGCGGCCGCCCAGGTCCACGATCCGGGCGCCCTCCGGCGCCCGTGCCGTCGCCTCGGCGTCGGGACCGAGGAAGGCGATGCGGCCGTCCTCCACCACCAGGCTCCCCTCCGCCGGGTCGCTCCGGTCGTCGGCGACGGTGTAGAAGTGACCGTGGCGCAAAACGAGGTCGCCACCGTCCTCTCCCGGGGAGGCGCGGACGGCGCCCGGAGCCACCAGGAGTGCGAGCAGGCAGGTGAGCAGCGGCATCGTGAGGTTCCCCCGGGCGGCGCTCGCCCGGGGAGCGGAGTCGGCGCGGTGTATTTTCTTCATGGCTCGGCCGGCCATTCTCTCAGGGCACTCTGCAATGGACAAGCCAGGGGCACGGGACCCGTTCGACTCGCTCCGCTCGCTCAGGGCAGGCTGAGCTCCGCCCCTACAGGCGCCGCAGCAGGACCAGCGTCTGGTCGTCGCCCTGGGGCCGGCCCCGGGCGAAGTCGGTGACCGCCTCCTCCACCACCGCGACGACCTCCCCCACCGGCCGGTCCGCAGCCTCGCGGAGGAGCTCCACCAGGCGCTCCTCCCCCAGCTCCTCCCCCGCCGGCGAGGTGCACTCGGTGATGCCGTCGCTGTAGAGGCAGACCAGGTCGCCCGGGGCGAGGTCCAGGGACCCGTCCCGGTAGGTGCTCCCGGGGAGGAGGCCCACCGGCAGCCCGCCGGCGCCCAGGCGCTCGACGGCGCCGCCGGACCGGATCACCAGGCCCGGGTTGTGGCCGGCGTTCACGTAGACCAGCCGGCCGGCGGAAGCGTCCAGCTCCCCCACCACGAGGGTGATGAACTTGTTCGGGGCGCTGGAGGCCAGGATGTGCCGGTTCAGCCGCTCCACCAGCCGGGGGCCGGCCCCCATCCGACCCATGAGGAGCCGCACCGCCGAGTGGAGGGTGGAGACCATGAGGGCCGCCGGCACCCCCTTGCCCGAGACGTCCGCCAGGGCGAACCCGAGGCGCCCCACGCGGCCGTCCTCCGAGCCCCGGTCCTCGGAGGGCAGGGGCACCAGGTCGTAGTAGTCGCCCCCCACCTCCCGGGCCGGCCGGTTCCAGCCGGCGAGCTCGTAGCCGGGCACGTCCGGCACCCCCTCGGGCAGGATCTGGCGCTGGATCTCGGCGGCGAGCTGGAGGTCTCGCTCGTAGCGTTCCTTCTCCAGGGCCTCCTGGTGGAGGCGGGCGTTCTCCAGGGCGATGGCGGCCTGGTTGGCCAGCAGCGCCAGGGTGCGCCGGTCCTCCACCGTGAAGGGGCCCACGCCGGTCCGGCTCTCCTTGTCCCCGGCCACGATGAGCCCCCGGGGGTCGCCGTCCACCGCGATGGACACCGCCTGGACGTGCTCGGCCCCGGGGAGGAGATCCGGCGGCACGGTGTCCGTCCGGCCCGGGGCCTCGCCGGAGGCCGGGCGGAAGCTCTCCCCCGCGGCGCCGCCGAAGCGCGACTGGAGGCGGTACTCGCCCTCTTGGAGGAGGTAGAGGGCCCCTCTCCGGGCGTCCAGGAGGGAGACCGCCCGCAGCAGGATCTCGTCGGTCAGGGCGTCCAGGTCCAGGGTGGAGGCGATGGCCAGGCCCACGTCGTAGAGGGCCTCGAGCTCGACGCCCCGGTACTTCGCCTGGAAGCTCTGGCGCTTGAGCCGGCGGTGCAGGCGGCGGTTGGCCACGGTGACGGCCAGGAGGAGCTGGAGCAGGTCGGCCTCGTCCTCGGGGGGCGGGAGCTCCTCGGCCGAGGGCTCGCCGTCTCCACGGCGCCAGAGGAGGGTGGCGCCGTCGACCTCCAGGTGCTCGAAGGCGCCGTCCTCCACGTCCCGGCGCAGACGCGGGAAGGGGCCCTCCCCCCAGGCCGCCTCGCACGGGCAGCCCGGCTCGTCCTCCAGGTAGAGGGCCGCGCCCCGGGCGCCCCGCTGGCGGCACCAGAGCTCCAGCAGCCCCTCCAGGAGCCGCCGCTCGTCGCCATCCTTCCCGGCCAGCCCCGCCAGGTGCCGGACGGTTCCTGGGGCGAGGAGGGGTGAGCCCGGGGCCGTCAACTACGCTGCTCCCGGCCGGTGCCCAGGCGCGTCACGCCGCCTTCAGGGCCTCGACGGCGACGTCCTCGTCCGGGTGGATGCCGGCGTACTGGGCGAGACCCATGATGTTGAAGGT
>JBKHJP010000489.1:0-2884 GCA_046538065.1 Thermoanaerobaculia bacterium
CCTCCGGGTCGGCTGTCGCCTCCTCCGGCGCGGCCTCGTCCTGCGGCCGGACCTCGGCCTCCACCGTCACCGCCAGGGCCACCGGACCCCGGACGTCCTCCTCGGCGGGCTCGGCGTAGGACTCCCGGTCGAAGGAGGTCACGGCCCAGCCGTCGGCGCTGGTCTCGAAGAGCTCGGTGACCGTCGCACCCTCCGGGGCCGAGGCCGAGGTCACCGGCCGGGAGTGGCGCACCAGCACCGGGATGCTCCCGTCCGCCAGGGACTGGGTCACCGGGTGGGGCTGGTAACGGGTGGCGAAGAAGGTTTCGGCCGAGAACCCCATGGGCGTGGTCGTGGGGTCGACCACCAGGTGGTTTTCGACGGCCACCCCGTAGCCTCCCAGCCACTCCTGGAGCCCCAGCTCGGCCATGCCGGCCCCGGCGCCGCCGGGCTGGAACACCGGGTCGAGGAAGACCAGCAGCCGCCCGCCGCCGGCCAGGTAGGTCCCCAGCACCGAGAGCTCGTCCTCGGTGAAGCCCGCCTCCGGGCCGGCGATCACCACCAGGTCGGTCCCCTCCGGCACCGCGTCCGCGCCCAGGGACGACCACTCGTCGATCTCCACGTTCTCCGGGCCCAGGATCTCCCGCGCTGTCCCCAGCCCGGCGCCGGACGGGTCGTCCAGGGCGAGCTCGCCGTGGCCGGTGGTGAAGAGCACCCGGGGCTTGCCCCCCTGGGTCAGGTCCACCAGGGCGCTGGTGAAGCGCTCCTCGCCCTCGAAGGCGGAGATCTCCGGCTGCTGGCCCATCTGGGCCCCGGAGGCGTCGAGCTCCGCCAGGTCGTCGGCGGCCACCACCCGGCGCTCGTCCCCCGCCTCGAAGACCACGCTCGCCGCCGAGACGTCGTACTGCTCGATCAGGCGCTCGGCCTCCGCCGGGTTGCGCTCCGGGTCGAGCCACCGCACCGACACGCGGGGGCTCTCGGCCTCGTAGCGGGCGAGGAGCTCCCGGGTGGGCTCGTACAGGCGGCTCCCGGGGGTGAGGAAGACGGTCACCTGGACGTCCTCCTCCAGGTCCCGGAGGACGTTCTCGGTCGTCTCCGACAGGCTGTAGATGTTCGTCTCGGTCCAGTCGAACCGCCAGTGGTACTTCCACCCCAGGTAGTTGACGATCACCAGCAGGGCGGCCACCAGCAGCACGCCGGCGCCCAGGAGCGAGCCCTTGAGGACGCTCGCTCCGGCCGTTCCACCGGAGCCCCGGCCGGACTCCCTGCCGGAGCGGGGTTCACGGGTCCGTTCCTCCGCCGGCTCCTGGGCCGCGGCGCTCCCGGGCTCGTCCTCCCGGGGCGTCGTGGGCTCGCGGTCCTCGGCCGGGCGGCTCGCGTCGTCGGCCATGGCGCTACCTCCACTTGCCGGACTCGAGGGCCCGGCCGGTCAGGAACAGGAAGAATCCGGTGCCGGTCAGGTAGAAGACCAGCCGGCGCGTGTCGACGATTCCCTTGGCGAGCTCTCCGGACATGTGCTCCGGGAAGTTGATGAAGGCCAGGGCGTCCCGGAGCCCCTGGGCGTTGACGAAGAACTCCAGGAAGGTCACGCAGATCAGGGCGAGGAGGATAGCGAAGCTCATCACCGCGGCCACGATCTGGTTCGAGGTCGTGGCCGAGGTGAACAACCCCACCGCCAGGAACAGGGCGCCGACCAGGAGCACCCCCAGGTAGCCGGCGGCGACCACGCCCCAGTCGATCTCGCTGTGGAGCGCCACGACCCCAGCATAGCTCACCGTGGGGAGCCACAGGAAGGCGTAGAAGACCAGCGCCGCCAGGTACTTGCCCGCCACCACCTGGCCCTCGGTCACGGGCGCCGTCATCAGCACCTCGAGGGAGCCGCTCCGGCGCTCCTCGGCGAGGAGCCGCATGGTGAGCACCGGCGCCACGAACAGCAGCACCAGCCAGAACAGGAACGTGCCGCCGAAGAAGAGGTCCAGCGGCCGCCCCGGCGGCTGGAGGGGGTCGTTCAGGGCGATCAGGATGAGGGCGAAGATCACCCCGTTGATGATCAGCATGAAGGTGAGGATCACCCAGGCCAGCGGTGACAGGAAGTAGGCCCGGAGCTCCCGCTGGAAGATGGCCAGGATTCCGCTCATGACGTCTCCTCCTCGCCGGCCTCGCCCGATCCGGTCCCCGGTCCGGTCTCCGGTCCGGTCTCCGGTCCGGCCCCCGCCCCGGCCGAGGCGCCGCCGGTCTCGTCGGACGCCCCGCCGGCCGCCGGAGGCGCCCCGGAGCCTCCGCCCGCAACCGCCGCGGCGGCTTCCGCCGGAGGCTCGGTCTCGGGCGCGCCCGCGGCGTCCCGGGTGGTCAGGCGGATGAACACGTCCTCCAGGGAGGCGCGCTCCTGCTCCATGGCCAGGAGCACCCAGCCCCGGTCCACCACGGTCCGGAAGACGTCCCTGCGCGGGTCGGCGCCGGGCTCGCCCTCCACCAGGAGGCTCCCGGGCAGGCTCGGATGGGCCCGCACCGAGGCCACCCCCTGCAGGTCCTGGAGGGCCCAGGCAGCCTCCGCCGGAGCCCCCTCGAGCTCGATCCGGAGCAGGGCGTAGCCGTGGAGCCGCGTCCGGAGCTCCTCCGGGCTCCCCTCGCCGACGATCCGCCCCCGGTCGATGATCAGGATCCGGTCGCAGAGGAGCTCCACCTCCGGCAGGATGTGGGTCGAGAGCAGGAGGGTCCGCTCGCGCCCCAGCTCGCGGATGAGCTCCCGGATGGCGATGATCTGCTTCGGGTCCAGGCCCACCGTGGGCTCGTCCAGGACCAGGACCCGGGGGCCGTGGAGGATCGCCTGGGCCAGGCCCACCCGCTGGCGGTAGCCCTTCGACAGGGTGCCGATCACCTGCCGGCGGACGTCGGCGATCAGGCA
>JBKHJP010000102.1:0-12489 GCA_046538065.1 Thermoanaerobaculia bacterium
GGGTCTGTGGAGGACGTCGAGGCCCGACCCGGGCCGCTGGCGCCGCAGCCACCAAGATGGCGGGAGGGCTGGGAGCACCCGGGCTCCCCTCCACCTCCGTTCCGGAGTCAGAGGATCAGCCGAACGCCTCGCGGTAGCGGCGGGCGAAGCCCTCCGAGGTGTAGCGGTGGGCCTGGGTGCCGTAGCTCTCCACCGCGTGGACCGCCGCGACGCTCCCCATCCGGCCGCAGACCCCCAGGTCGAGGCCCCGCAGCAGGCCCGCCAGGAAGCCGGCCCGGTAGGCGTCGCCGGCGCCGGTGGGGTCCCGGACCTCCCGTGCCGGGACCGCCGGCACCTCGATCCGATCCCCGCCCCGGACCAGGATGCGGCTCCCCTTCTCCCCCAGGGTCACCACCCAGACCCGGGCGAGGCGCAGGAGCTCCTGGTCGGTCAGTCCCGTCTTCTCCCGGAAGACGGCGTGCTCGTAGTCGTTGAGGAGCACCACCTCCGCTCCGTCCGCCGCGTCCCGGAGGGCGTCCGGCTCCAGGTCCGTCACCTGGAAGGACGGGTCGAAGAGCAGGGGGATGCCGTGCTCCTTCGCCTCCCGGGCGTGGCGCAGCATCGCCTCCGGGTCGTTGGGAGCCACGATGGCGTACGAGTAGGCGTTCCGGGCCTCGGCGTCCACCAGGGGGAGCTCCCGGGTCCGGGCCATGGCCCCCGGGTGGAAGCCGACGATCTGGTTGTCCGCCCGGTCGGTGGTGATGAAGCAGGCGGCCGTCGGCTCGTCGTCGAGGATCCGGATGCCGCCGGTGTCGATCCCCAGCTCCTGGAGGTACTCCAGGTACGCGCCGAAGTCGTTGCCCGCTGCGCCCACCACCCGGGCCCGCTCCCCCAGCAGCGCCAGCCCGTAGGCGATGTTGGCGGCGCACCCGCCGCGCTGGACCCGGCGCTCCTCCACCAGGAAGGAGATGTTGATCATGTGGAGCTTGTCCGGGAGGATGTGGTCCTGGAACTTCCCCGGAAAGTCCATGATCTGGTCGAAGGCCAGGGAGCCCGAGACCAGGACCGGCTTGCCGTCGCTCGCGGTCAGGAGAGGGTCGGCGTCTGCCATGGGAGCGCTTCCGTTCCGTCGGTGATTCGGAGATAGGGGCGCCCGGCGCAGGGCCGGGGGCGTGTGAGCGGCGGGATTCTCTCAGACCGTGCGCCGGCGGGTCCACCGGGGGCTCGCCGTTCCCCGGCTCGCCGCCGGACCGCCGGCACGAAGGACAGGCTTGTCCCGATAGCTTAGCTTCATAGCACATAATAAGTAGCGAGCAGTCGCCGGAGGCCTTCTCCCGCCTCCGCGGAGGGGGCACGGCGTGCGGCATCGCGTTCCGTCCCCCGCCCGGCCACGCCAGCGGGGCCTCGCGGGGGCTCTGCGTCCAACCAGGAAGGAGTCCAGTCGCCATGAAACCCGACGATCCTGTCCAGTCCACTCGACCCCACGCTTCGGACCGCTCCACCGACGGGCCCTCCGACACCTCCGGCGGCTTCGACCGCCGCCGCTTCCTCGGAGGCGTCGGCACGGTCACCCTCGGCAGCCTGGCCGGAGGTCTGACGACCGCCGGGGCCGGATCGGTGCTCCTACCCCGCTCCGCCGGCGCGGCGGAAGTCAGCCCCCAAGACCCGGAGGAGCGCCGGGCCGCGAGCTTCCAGGTCCGGCTCCACGCCGCGGAGGACGAGCTCCACCGGCCGGTGGGGGAGCACCCCACCAACGGCGACGAGGAGGCCTTCCCCAGCTTCATCGGGAACTTCCACAAGACGCTGCCCCACAACTCCCTGGGCGACGTCGACCCGAGCGCCTACCAGGCCTTCCTGGCCGCCCTGTCCGCCGGCTCGTTCCAGGACCTCGAGGCCGTGCCGGCCGGCGTGCCGGGCGCGATCCTCCTGAACCCCCTGGGAGGGCTCGCCTTCACCCTGGAAGGGGCGGACTCGCCGGCAATCGGCGTCAACCCGCCGCCGTCCGTCGCCAGCGCCGAGCTCGCCGCCCAGGCGGCCGAGGTGTACTGGATGGCCCTGGTGCGCGACGTGCCATTCACGGAGTTCGACAGCGACCCGGTGGTGGCCGCCGCGGCCCAGGACCTCTCCGGGATGAGCGGGTACACAGGACCCCGTGACGCCTCCGGCCAGGTGACGCCCCAGGTCCTGTTCCGGCTGGACTACCCGGGAGCGCTCGTCGGGCCCATGGTGTCCCAGTTCCTGCTCCGGGAGTTCGCCTACGACGGCATTCCCATCGACCCCAGGACCCGCACCGCCGAGCCCGGGATCGACTTCCTCACCGACTACGACCAGTGGCTCGACGCCCAGAACGGCGGCGGCCCGCCCGGCGGCAACCCCTCGGACGACACCCTGCGCTACCTGCGCAACGTCCGGGACCTGGGCCGCAACGCCGGCTCGGACCGGATCTACTCGGCCTACTTCCGGGCCGCGATCCAGGGGGGCACCCCGGGGGATCCCGCCAACCCCTACAGCACGGCCGTGCGCCAGAGGGGGTTCTCCACCTTCGGTCTGGCCCACCTCCTGGGCCTGGTGGGGATGGTCCACAAGGCCGAGCGCCACACCTGGTACCAGAAGTGGTTCGTCCACCGGTTCCTGCGGCCGGAGGCCTTCGGCGGGCTGGTCCACAACCGGGTGACCGGGGCCGCCGACTACCCGATCCACCAGGACCTGCTGGACTCGCCGGTGCTGCCGCTGATCTTCGAGTACAACCGGCTCCAGAACAAGAACCAGCTCGGCAAGAACGAGGGTACCTTCCTGCTTCCCCTGATGTTCCGCCGCGGAGGCCCGACCCACCCGTCGTTCCCGGCGGGGCACGCCGTCTCCGCCGGCGCCTGCGTCACCCTGCTCAAGGCCTGGTTCGACGAGGACGCCGAGTGGCAGGATCCGGTCCAGCCGAACGCGGACGGCACGGCCCTGGAGCCCTACACGGGCCCGCCCCTGACCGTCGGCGGCGAGCTCAACAAGCTGGCCCACAACCTTTCCATCGGGCGGGACATGTCCGGGGTCCACTGGCGGGCGGACGACGTGGAGGGCAACCGCCAGGGCGAGGAGGTGGCGATCGCCATCCTCCGAGAGGAGAAGGCGACCTACCCGGAGCGGGACCTTTTCGGCGGCTTCAGCCTGACGCGGTTCGACGGGACGACCATCACGGTGTAGGCGATCCGGCCCAGCCTCCTCAGAAGAGGCCCCACCCAGGGCGTTCCGGGCGGTGATCGACAGCCTGGAGGACGCGAGACCCGCCGCCCTCCGCCCCTGGACGCCGGACCGCCGTCACCGGCGCCGGCTCGCGCGGCGGATCGGGCCCGGTCGCGAGGTCCGTGACGCGACCGGCGCCTCGGCGACCTTCCGGGCGAAGTCGCCCAGGCAGGGAGCGGCGAACAGGGCGGTCATGGAGACCTCTTTTCCCAGCCGGGCTCGGATCCGGGAGACCACCCGGGCGCCGGAAAGGGATTGGCCTCCGAGGGCGAAGAAGTCGTCCTCCAGGGCCAGCCCGTCGCGGTGGAGGACCTCCTCCCAGATCGCCGCCACGGCCTGCTCCGTCTCCGAGCGAGGGGGCCTCCGGGACGCTCCTCCAGGGCCCGGGAGCTCTCCGGGGTCCGGCAGGGCCCGCCGGTCCACCTTGCCGTTGGGGTCGAGGGGGAGCTCGTCCAGGGGCACCACGACCCCCGGGACCATGTGGGGCGGCAACCGGTTTGCGAGCCAGGAGCGCAGGGCCGCAGGGTCCAGCGACCCCGGACCCGCGGTCGCGACGTAGGCTGCGAGCACCTTGTCGTCTCCTCCCGGGGCGCGCCGGGCCGCCACGGCGGCCACGGCCACTTCCGGGTGGCTCCCCAGGGCCGCCTCGACCTCCCCCACCTCGATCCGGAAGCCCCGGACCTTGACCTGGCCGTCCTTGCGCCCCAGGAAGTCCAGCGTCCCGTCGGGGCGCCAGCGGACCAGATCGCCGGTGCGGTAGAGGCGGCTCCCGGGGCGGCGCCCCCACGGGTGGGGAACGAAGGCCTCGGCGCTCCGCGCCGGCCGTCGCCAGTACCCCGTGGCCAGCCCGTCGCCCCCGGTCACCAGCTCGCCGTAGACCCCGGTGGGGGTCGGCTCCAGGCGGGGATCCAACACCAGCACCTCGGTGTCCGCGATGGGCCGTCCGATGGGGACCGGAGCCCGCACGTTCTCCGGGCGGCGCATCCGGTGGCAGGAGGTCAAGGTGGCGTTCTCGGTGGGGCCGTAGGCGTTCGACAGGATCAGCCCCGGGTTCCGGGCGAGGACCCTCCGGCAGGCGTCCGGCGAAACGACGTCGCCGCCGGTCATCAGGCGCCGGAGCGGCGCCGGCGCCTGCGGCGCCTCGTCCGCGAGCTGGTGGAAGAGGCCCACGGTGAGGAACAGCGTGGTGACCCGCTCCTCCGCCAGCACGCCGGCGAGCTCCTCGCCGCCCGGCTGGCCGGCCGGGTACACCGCCAGCCGGCCGCCGTTGAGGAGCGGCTCCCAGAGCTCCAGGGTCGCCGCGTCGAACGAGATCGGCGCCAGCAGGAGGCCGGTCTCCTCCGGCCCGGGCTCGGCGAAGTCGGGCTCCAGGACCAGGCGGGCCACTCCCCGCTGGGAGACCACGACTCCCTTGGGGCGGCCGGTGGAGCCCGACGTGTAGATGAGGCAGGCGGCGTCCTCCGGGCCGGCGGGCTCCGGCCGGGACGCCGGGAGCTCGCCGGCGGGCCGGTCGACCCGGACCACGGACAGGCCGGCCTCCCGGACCACCGGCCCCAGCCGCTCCAGGACCGCCCCGTCGGTCGCCAGGACCCGGGCCCCGGCGTCCTCCACGAGGAAACGGAGCCGGGCGTCCGGGTACTCCGGGTCCAGGGACAGGTAGGCGCCGCCCGCCCGGATGACCCCGAGGACGCCGGCCACCAGGTCCGCGGAGCGCTCCAGGGCCAGAGCCACCGGGGACCCGCGGCGCACGCCGGCCGCACCCAGGCGCCGGGCCAAGGCGTCGGCCCGGCGGGCCAGCCCGCCGTAGCTCACCTGCTCGACCCCGGCGGCGACCGCCACGGCGTCCGGCCGGCGGCGCACCTGGCGCTCGAAGAGGGCCCCCAGGCCGGCGTCCCTGGGGTAGCTCGACCCCCGGCCCCGCCACTCCCGCAGCAGCGCCTGGCGTTCGCCGCGATCGAGGACCGGAAGCTGCGCCACGGGCCGGTCCGGGGCCTCCGCGGCGGCCCCGAGGAGGACCTCCAGGTGCCGGGCCAGCCGTTCCACGCTGGTCCGGTCGAACAGGTCGGTGGAGTATTCGAAGCGCAGGTCGAACCCGCCGGCCCGCCGGTCGGCGAAGAGCGTCAGGTCCACCCGCGAGCCGCCGGTGGCCAGGAGCTCCGGTTCCATGCTCACGCCGGGGGCCAGCTCCCCCGCCAGGGGATCGAGCTCCTGCCCGGCGAAGAGGACCTGGACCACCGGGTGGTGAGCCGAGGTCCGGTCCGGATCCAGGACCTCCACGAGGCGCTGGAACGGCACCCGGTCATGAGCCAGGGCCGTCAGGGTCTCGTCCCGGACTCGGGCCACCAGCTCCCGGAAGGTCGGCTCGCCGCCGAGGTCGCAACGCAGCACCAGGACGTTGACGAACAGGCCGATGAGGCCTTCGAGCTCCGGGCGCTCCCGGCCCGCCACCGGCGAGCCCACCGGCAGCTCGGAGCGCCCGGTCCAGCGCCCGAGGAGGCCGACGAAGGCGGCGAGGACGGTCATGAAACGCGTGGCCCCTTCGGCGCGCCCGAGCGCGCCCAGTTCCTCGGAGAGCCGGGGCCCGATCCGCCGGCCCACCTCACCGCCGCGGTAGCTCACGGCCCGGGGGCGCGGGCGGTCCGAAGGGAGCTGAAGCACCGGGGGCAGGCTCTCCAGGTGCCGGCGCCAGGAGTCGATCTCGCCGTCGAAAGCTTCTCCGCTCTCGCGCTCCCGGAGCCAGAGGGCGTAGTCCCGGAACTGGATCGGCGGCTCCGGGAGGGCAGCGGTCTCCCCGGCCGCCGCGGCGGCGTACAGCGCCCGGAGCTCGCGGGCCAGGACCTCGGCGGACCAGCCGTCGAAAACGGCGTGATGGGCGTGGAACAGGAAGGTGTGGCGGCCGGCGTCGAGAGCCACGAGAAGGCTCCGGACCAGGGGCTCCCCGGCGAGAACGAAGGGATGGCCGGCCTCGGCGGCCACCACCGTCCGCTCCGCCCCGTCCCGGCGCTCCTCGGGCAGGCCGGAGAGGTCCACGACGGGCAGTGCCACCGGAGCCGCCGGACGGACTGCCTGGACCGGGTCCCCGCCCCCCCCCGGCAACAACTGCGCCCGCAGGACCTCGTGGCGGCGCACGACCTCCCCCAGCGCCCGCGCCAGGTCCGACGCCGAGAGGGGTCCGCAGAGGCGGAAGGCCACCGGGAGGTTGTAGGCCACCACGCCGGGCTGCTGCTGCTCGATGAGCCACAGGCCGCGCTGGCCCGGCGTCAGGGGGACGGTGTCGGCACCGCCGGGTCGCCGGGCCCCGGCGGGCCGGATCGGCCGGTCCACCGCCGGTGCGTCGTCCCGCCGGGCGGCGATCTCGCGGGCGAAGGCGCCAAGGGTCCGCGCCCGGAAGAGGAGGCCCACCGGGAGGTCGGCTCCCAGCACCTCCCGGACCCGGGACAGGATGCTCCCGGCCAGGAGCGAGTGTCCGCCGAGGGCAAAGAAGTCGTCCGCCAGGCCCGGCCGGTGGACCCCCAGGACCTCGCTCCAGATCCCGGCGAGGGTCCTCTCCAGCTCCGTGCGCGGCGGCACGTGCTCTTCGGCGGAGGCGCGGTCCTCCGGCCCCGGGGCCGGCAGGGCGGAGCGGTCCACCTTGCCGGTGGGCGACAGGGGGAGCCCGTCCAGGACGACGAAGGCAGCCGGGACCATGTACTCCGGCAGGAGCTCCGCCGCGTGAGTCCGGAGCTCCCGGGGCTGTGGCCGCTCGGCGCCGGGGAGCGGGACCACGTAGGCCACCAGGACCCGGCCCCCGGGCTCGTCGCGCACCGTCACCAGGGCGTCGGCGACGCCCGGATGGTCCGACAGCACCGACCGGACCTCTCCCGGTTCGATCCGGAACCCCCGGAGCTTGACCTGGTGGTCCACCCGGCCGTGGAACTCCAGCGTGCCGTCCGGCAGCCACCGCGCCAGGTCGCCGGTGCGGTAGAGCCGCCCGCCGGGCTCGCTGCCGTGGGCGTCCGGGACGAACCGCTCGGCGCTCAGGGCCGGCCGACGCCAGTAGCCCCAGGCCAGGCCGTCGCCCCCGACGGCGAGCTCGCCCCGGCCGCCCACCGGCTCCGCTTCCAGAAAAGCGTCGACCACGTACGCCGTGGAGTTGGCGACGGGCCGGCCGATGGACACCGGGTCCCGGACCTCGTCCGGCGAGCACATCGCGTGGCAGCTCGAGAAGGTCGTGTTCTCCGTTGGGCCGTAGCCGTCGATCAGGACGGTCGCCGGGTTGGTCTCCAGCACCCGCCGGCAGTGGACGGCGGAGAGGGCGTCGCCCCCCGCCAACAGCTGCCGCACCGGCCCCAGGGCCTCGGGCCGGGTGTCGGCCACCTGGTGGAAGAGCCCGGCGGTCAGCCAGAGGAAGGTCACGCGCTCGCGGGCCAGGACCTCCGCCAGGCGATCCGGGGTCGGAGCTTCCGGGGGGAAGACCACCAGGCGTCCGCCGGCGAGGAGCGGTCCCCAGACCTCCAGAGTCGTCAGGTCGAAGGTGACGGCGGCCAGGTGGAGGAAAGTCTCCTCCGGGCCGAAGCGGGCGTAGTCGGTGTCGCGGACCAGGCGCACGACCCCCCGCTGGGGGACCGCCACCCCCTTCGGCCGGCCGGTGGACCCGGAGGTGTAGGTCACGTAGGCGAGGTCGCCGGCCCCGGAAGCCGCCGGAGCCGGACCGCCCTCCCCGGCGCCCCGCCGGTCCCCCCCGGTCCCCGTGCCGCGGGTCGCCTCGTCGAGGCCCAGGACGAGCACTGCCGGGCCGACGGGCAGGCGCTCCAGCAGCGCCTCCCGCGTCACCAGGACTCGGCCCCCGGCGTCCCGGGCCATGAACGCGAGGCGCTCCCGGGGGTAGGAGGCGTCCAGGGGTACGTAGGCGCCGCCGGCCTTGATCACGCCGAGGAGGGCCAACACCAGCTCCAGGGAGCGCTCCAGGGCCACCAGGACCGGCTCGGAGCGGCTGACCCCAAGGCGCCGCAGGCGCTCCGCGAGGCATTCCGAGAGGCGGTCCAGCTCCCGGTAGCTCACCGCCCGCTCCCCCGCGACCACCGCCACCGCATCGGGGCTGCCGGCGGCCACCTCGGCGAAGAGCTCGGCGATCCCCCGGTCCCGCGGGTACGCCGTCCGGCTCCCGGTCCAGGACTCCGGGACCGCCCGGCAGGCGCCCTGGTCCCCGGCTTCGGCGTCGCGGGCCTCCGTGGAGGTCCCCCGCGTGTCCGCCGCGTGGTCTCTCCGCTCCATCCTCGAGGGGCTCTCCTTCGTGGGGGGGGTCCGAAGGGGATCCGGCGAGGGGCCGGAGCCCTCCTCCCCGTGCGCTGAACGTCGTGCCCTCGGGCCCCCGGAGCGTGACACCCGGGTTGGCGGCTCCCCGCCCACGGGGGACGGCCCTCCCCTCGGCCCCGCAGGCCTGTCCCGCGGGCCGGAGAGGCGATAGCCTCGGAACGCCATGAGCCGCCCCACGCCCGCCGGAGCCGCCTGGGACCTGGTGCTGGAACAGGCCGAGGGCCTGCCCGGGGAGATCCGGGACCTCCCCGTCTCGAGCCCGGCGACCCCCGGGGCGGTGCAGGACGAGCTCGCACGCTACGACTTCCGGGAGCCGATCCCCCTGCCGGAGGCGACGCGGGACCTGATCCGGCTCCTGCGGGAGCGCTCGGTCCACGTCATCCACCCGCGCTACTTCGGGCTGTTCAATCCCACCGCCCGGGAGGCCGGCGCAGTGGCCGACGCCCTGACGGCGCTTTTCAACCCGCAGCTCGCCGCCTGGTCCCACGCCCCGGCGGCGAACGAGCTCGAGCGCCACACCCTGGCGGCCCTGGGGGGTACGCTCGGCTTCGACCCGGAGACCACCGCCGCCCACTTCACCTCCGGCGGCGCCGAGGCGAACCTGACCGCGGTCTTCGTGGCCCTGGCCGACCGGATCCCGGAGGCGGCGGAGGACGGCCTGGCGGCCCTGGACGCCCGGCCCACCCTGTACGCCTCCCGGGAGGCCCACCACTCGTTCGCGAAGATCGCCCGGATGGCGGGCCTCGGGACCCGGGGCCTCCGGGAGGTCCGGGTGGACCGCCGCCTGGCCCTGGACCCCCGGGCCCTGGACCGGGTGCTCCGGGCCGACGCCCGGGAGGGCCGCCGGCCCTTCCTGGTGGTGGCCACCGCCGGGACCACCTCCGCCGGAGTCGTCGACCCGATCCCCGAGGTCCTGGAGGTGGCCCGGAGCCACGGCGCCTGGCTCCACGTGGATGCGGCCTGGGGCGGCGCCGCGGCCCTCTCCCCCCGGCTCCGGCCGCTCCTCGCCGGGATCGAGGAGGCCGACTCCGTCACCTGGGACGCCCACAAGTGGCTGTCGGTGCCCATGGGGGCCGGGATGTTCTTCTGCCGGCATGCGGAGGCGGCGGACCGGGCCTTCGCTACGGCCACGACCTACATGCCCTCCGGGTCCCGGCAAGCGCGGGACCCGTATGCCACCACCGTCCAGTGGTCCCGCCGGGCGACCGGCTTGAAGGTCTTCCTGAGCCTGGCGGAGCTGGGCCTGGACGGCTACCGCCGGCTGGTGGAGCACCAGGCGGCCATGGGCGAGCGCCTCCGGGAGCTCCTGGCCGAAGCCGGCTGGCAGGTGGTCAACGAGACGGCGCTCCCCCTGGTCTGCTTCACCCACCCGGACCTGGAGGCCGGCCGCCGCTCCCGGATCGGCGCCGTGGTGGACCGGGTGCAGCGCCGGGGCCGGGTCTGGATCTCCAAGGTGGTCCTCACCGGCGGCCGGCCCGTGGGACGGGCCTGCATCACGAGCTACCGGACGGAGGAGGAGGACCTCGCGGCCCTCGTGGACGAGGTGGAGGCTGCCCGGCGGGAGGTGGCGTGACGCGGTGTGACGCGGTGCTCCATCCGGCGAGCGGCTCGTCAGGGCACAGGCTGTTCGGGGGGCGAGATGGACCGGGCGATATTCCGGAGTCCTGCGGGTAACATGCAGGCCACGATGGAGCGGAACCTCGATGAGCTCGTCGCTCTGCTCGACCGCCGGGTGGGGGTCGATTGCCTCTGGGTCTACGGCTCGGAGGCGGACGGCCGGGCGAGGGCCGATTCCGATCTCGACGTCGCCGTCCTGTTCCGGACGAGACCGTCCGCCCTGGATCTTGCCGGCCTGCAGAGCGATGCCGAGGCGGTGACCGGCCGGCCTGTGGACCTGGTGGACCTGGACCAGGCCTCGCCGATCCTGGCTTACCAGGTGCTCCGACACGGCCGCCTCGTCGTCGACCGGAACCCGTCCCGCAGGCACCGGTTCACCGCCGGAGTGCCGGGGCGGCGCGAGGACGTCCTGCTGATGCGGCGACCGATCGAGGAGCGTCTGATCCGGCGCGTCCTGGGAGGATCTCCGGATGGTTGAGCGCGACATTGTCCTCGCCAAGGTCGCCACCATCGACCGGTGCCTCCGCCGGATCCGCGAGGCCCGGAACGAAGAGCTCGATCTCCGGCCCCAGGACGCCCAGGACATCGTGGAGCTGAATCTCCAGCGGGGGGTCCAGGCCGCCATCGACCTGGCGGCGCACGTGGTGGCCACCGAGGGTCTGGGCCTTCCCGGCAAGCTGGCCGAGAGCTTCACCCTCCTCGAACGGGAGGATGTGATCGACTCCGGCCTGGCCGAGCGACTGCGAAAGATGGCAGGCTTCCGGAACATCGCCGTGCACGAGTACGCGGAGGTGGATCCGGAGATCGTCGACTCGATCGTGAAGAACCACCTCGGCGACCTGCGTGACTTCGCCGGGGTCGTCCTCCGCCGGTTCGACGTTTCCTGAGCTGCCCGCCGGCTCCTCTGATAGGTTTCGCGGCGGCGAGCCCGGTTCCCGGAGGCTCCTGGCCTCGCCTCGACGTCACCGGGCGCGCCCCCCAACCCGAACCACCGGAGAACCCCATGCGTACAGGCCACCCGCTTCCCCTTGCCGTTCTGATCCTGGCGCTCCTGGCGAGCGTCCCGGCCACCGCGGCCCAGCCGCCGGAGCGCCACCCGGACGCCCAGACGCCGGCGGCGCAGGAGCCTCCGCCGGCTGGAGCGTCGGAGGAGGAGTCGGAGACCACCGGCGTCGAAGGGGAGGGCGGCGACGAGGACGGCTGGGACGTGGACGCCCCACCGGGCCCCTCCTCCACCGTCGCCATCGACGTCACGGAAGGGACCTGGATGAGCCTCGACGTCTCCCCGGACGGGAGCACGATCGTCTTCGACCTCCTGGGGGACCTCTACACGGTCCCCGTCGAGGGCGGCGAGGCGACGGCCCTGACCGAGGGGATGGCCTGGGACATGCAGCCGGCCTACAGCCCCGACGGGACGCGGATCGCCTTCACCTCCGACCGGGGCGGGGGCGACAACCTGTGGGTGCTCGACCTGGACGAGCCCCGGGGCGAGGACAACCCGCACCCGGTCACCGATGAAGACTTCCGCCTCGTGAACAGCCCGGCGTGGACGCCGGACGGAGAGTTCCTGGCCGGGCGCAAGCACTACACCGCCCAGCGCTCCCTGGGCGCCGGCGAGGTCTGGCTGTACCACCGCTCCGGCGGCGGCGGCCTCCAGGTGGTCGAGCGTCCGAACGACCAGAAGGACCTGGGCGAGCCCGCCTTCTCGCCCGACGGGCGCTACCTCTACTACAGCCAGGACACGACCCCCGGCCCAGTTTTCGAGTACAACAAGGACCCGAACCCCGGGATCTACTCCATCAAGCGACTGGACCGGGAGACCGGGGAGACGGAGACGATCCTGGGCGGCCCCGGCGGCGCGGTGCGCCCGACGCCGTCGCCGGACGGCGAGCGGCTGGCGTTCGTCAAGCGGGTCCGGGCCCGGTCGGTCCTCTACGTCAAGGACCTGGAGTCCGGCGAGGAGTGGCCGGTCTACGACGCCCTCGACCGGGACATGCAGCAGACCTGGGCGATCCACGGCGTCTACCCCCACATGGCCTGGACCCCCGACTCCCGGGAGGTGGTCTTCTGGGCCGGCGGCGGGATCCACCGGGTGGACGTGGAGTCCGGCGAGGTCCGGGAGATCCCGTTCCGGGTCCAGGCGGAGCGCACCGTCCTGGAGCCCCTGCGCTTCCCGGTGGAGGTGGCGCCCGAGACCTTCACCGTCCGCATGATCCGCTGGCCCGCCGTGTCGCCGGACGGCGAGCGCCTGGCCTTCCAGGCCCTGGGGCGGATCTGGGTCCAGGACCTGCCGAACGGCGAGCCCCGGCGCCTGACGGTCCAGGAGGACCACTTCGAGTACTACCCCGCCTGGTCCCGGGACGG
>JBKHJP010000490.1:0-2862 GCA_046538065.1 Thermoanaerobaculia bacterium
GGACGATCTCGTCCTCGGCCGACAGGGGCACGTGGAGCACGCCGTACTCCGGCGAGGCCGGGTTCGGGTTGGTGATGATGTGGGTCGGCGCGTCGCCGATCTCGACGCTGGACGGCCGTCATGTACGGATGCACCTTGCAGACGAACAGGTAGACGCCCGGCACGTCCAGCTCCACCCAGAGCTTCCCCTTCCGGGGCTTGTCCTGGTCCAGCTCCGCCTCGGAGCCGGCAGGTGCGCAGGTCTCCCAGGGCGTCCAGGACGGGGTGGGTGGTCCGGAGCGCCAGGGGCTCGGCCTGGATCGGGACCAGCACCCGGTCGGCCGCCGCCACCGCCGCGCGGCCGAGGGCCGTGAGGCCCGAGGCGGTGTCGACCACCACCAGGTCCCGCTCGGCTTCCAGGGACCGGAGCGCCTCCCCGAGGCGTCCCGCCGCCGCATCCTCCGGGCTCCCCCCGGCGCCGCTGTCCGACCCGGCGCCTGCGGGCAGGAGGTGGAGGGTGGACAGCCGCGTCTCGCGGACCGCGGCGGCGGGTTCCTCCCCGCCCGCCAGGGACGCCAGCAGACCCCCGCCGGCTCCGTTCAGCCGATCCACCGAGAGGCCGATGCAACCCAGCGGGTCGGCATCGGCCACGAGGGTACGCCACCCCCGGCGGGCCAGGGCGTGGCCCAGGTTGAGGGCGATCGTGGTCTTCCCCACGCCGCCCTTCTTGCTGGCGATGGCGAGAATCGGCACGTTCGACTATGGCAATGCGCGGAATTGCACGACCGTAGTTCTCAGTGCCGCACCCCGCCGGAAGCGGGACAGGAGCGGGATCGCTAGCCCTGGGGCTCGATCGTGCGCTCGTCCGGGATGCGCTCGTCGGGGAGGCCGAGCTCCCGGGCCATGGCCCGGAGCTTCTGCTGGACCGCCCGCTGGTTCTCCGGGCCCATGCGGAGGAGCTGCTTCTGGGCGTCCGAGAGATCCTCCAGTCGAGGGTCCACGTACTCGAACGCCACCGCCCGCCGCTGGACCGCCGGAGGCTCGGTGGGGACCGGCGTCTCGAGCAGGTGGAGGACCGCCCGGCGCAGGGTTTCGTCGAAGCGCTCGGCGCCGTAGCCCAGGCGCTCCTGGGCGGCGGCGTCGACCAGGGGCTGGAGCCGCCGGTAGAGCTCCACGGTGCCCTCGGTGTCGAGAGAGGCGAAGATCGCCGCCGCCGTGTCGTAGCGGTCATAGCTCGCCGGATCGATCCGGCGCGGTCCGCCGTCCTCCGCCTCCTGCGCCCGGAACTCCCCCTCGGGCCGGATCGGAACCTCCTCGCGCGGCACCAGGCCCACGGCCAGGTTGTCCGCCAGGAGGACGAAGCGCTGGACCAGATCGTCGGTGGCGAGCCAGCGGCTGAGCTCCGGGTGCCGGGAGAGACCCTGGGCCAGGCGCCGGACGAGCTCGTCGCTGGCTTCGAGGGGGGGCAGCTCGGCCGGCTCCTCCACCGCCTCGGGCCCGGGCTCCGGCGGCGGCGTCACCTCCTCCGCCGGCGGCTCCGCGTCCGCCGGAGCCTCCTCCCCGAGCTCGGGGCTCAGCAGGAGCCACGCCGCGACGGCGGCCGCGATGATGACGACCAGGGCCACCAGCCAGCCCCAACGGAACCCGCCGCCCCCTCCGGGTCCACCGCCGCGGGCCCTGGACCGCTCCAGCCGTACCTCCTCGAGCTCGCTCATCGCACTCCCTCCTCTCCGGGCGAGCCCGCCGGCTCCAGCGCCCGGGCTCCGCCGGGGGAAGCCCATTGTACCGGGGCTTCGGGGCCGCGCCCCATCGGGACCGTACCTGCGTCCGGCCTTCTCCGCTGCCCGGTCCGCCGGAGGGGGCGGCCTCGACGGGTGCTTCAGAGGGGATCGCGCCTACGCCGGAGGCTCCGGACGGGGCCGTGGCGTAGGCGCGGCCTCGCCCGGAGCGAGGGGGTCCACCGCCCCGACCGCCGCCTCCGCCGTCCGGTCGAGGGCGCTCAGGCGCTCCTCCAGGGCCCGGCGCTGTGCCTCGAGCTCCTCGTCCGGGAGGTCCCGGGGCACCGCCACCGGCGGGGCCACCGCCACCGCCACGCGGCTGAAGGGCCTGGGCAGGATCATGCGGTCCCAGGTCCCCACGGTCCAGGCGCGCTCCGCGGCGAACCCCAAGAGCAGGACCGGCGCGCCGGTCATCCGGGAGAGGCCGAGGACGCCCGCCTTGAACCGGTACGGCGGGCCCTTGGGGCCGTCCGGGATCACGACCGGCGACGAGCCGTGGCGCCGGACCACCTGGAGGATCCCCCGGAGCCCCCGCGCCCCGCCGCGGCTGGAGGAGCCCCGGACGACGCGGGCGCCGTGGCGTTGCATGAAGCGGGCGGAGAGCTCGCCGTCCCGCGACGGGCTCGACAGCAGGGTGACGTCCATCCCGGCGGGGACGATCCGGCGCAGCAGGAGGCCGGCGGCGGGGACGATCCGGTTGTGCCAGAAGCAGAAGACCACCGGCCGTCGGGACTCGACCACCTCGTCCAGGACGTCCGAGCCCTCCACCACCTCCAGGCGACAGGTCCGGGAGAGGACCCGGATCAGGAGGTCCAGAAGCCAGACCGTGACGGTCGTGGCCAGGGAGCCGAGGCGGGTGTCGGGATCGAGGCGCATACGACCTCGGGCGCCGGGCGCCCGGGCCCCCGAGCTTACACCTCCACCCACTGCCACCAGGGGCGCTTCAGGACCCGGTACTCCTCCTTGAGGGCGTGGAGGCCCCGCCGGTAGTCGTCCAGTGGCTGGGGACCGAGGACGCGCTCCTTCTCCTTGTGGCGGGCGCGCATCCGGCGGATCTCGTAGGAGTAGATCGACTTCAGCAGCTCGTAGACCTTCGCCGGGTCGC
>JBKHJP010000491.1:0-2860 GCA_046538065.1 Thermoanaerobaculia bacterium
GGCCGAGCTCTGGGCTCCGTCCTGAGCGAGCGTGGCGAGCCGAAGGATCGGCCGGGGTGGGCGGGGGCGGTGTGGGGTAGAGCCAGCAGTCGGTGTAGGTTCGACAGCTCTCTGCGTCCGGCGGGAGTGCTTCAGGCCGTGTAGTCGTCGATCCGGACGATGGCGAGGCCCGCGACCTCTGCAGGCCAGCGGTCGTCGTTGGTGAGGAGGGCGGTGCAGCCTACGCTCAGGGTGGCGGCGACCTGGATGGCGTCGGGGGTCTTCATGCCGGTGGCGGCCCGGAGCTGGGCCGCGGTGCGGAGGAGGCCCGGGGAAAGGCCGACGAGATCGAGATGCCGGCTCCGGGTGAGGATCCTCTCGTAGCTCCCGGCCAGCTCCGCGTCCCCCTCCCGATAGGGGACGACCAGCACCTCGAGCAGGGTGAGCGACGACGTCGCGGCCTGGATGCGCCCGGCGTCGATGGCCTCGAAGACCGGCTGGACGACGGGCAGATACCGCGGGTGCTCCTCGATGAAGTAGACGAACGCCGCCGTATCGAGGGCCACGGGGCCGGGGCCCAGCTCGGCGGTCAATCCCAAGCGTTCCGCTCCTCGTCGATGTGCCGGGACGCATCGACATCCCGCCACAGCTCTTTGCCCAGGCCCTTGAGCTCCAGGAGCGAGGACGCTTCGGGCTCGACGACCGCCTGCTCGAGGAGCCGGATCACCTCCTGGGAGAGGGATCGGCGCTCCTTGTCCGCCCGAGACTGGAGCCGTCCGTAGAGCGTGTCGGGGAAGTTCTTGATGTTGAGGGTCGCCACGGCTTCCTCCGTTTCGCCTCCATCTTGGAGGAAGTTCGGCGGGCCGGTCAAGGTAGCTTGCCGACCGGCAGCCTCCGGACTTCGACCGCGCCGAGCCCTTCCGTTCCGGAAACCTGAGCCTCTCCCGGAGGGCGATACGATGACGGCATGAGCGACCGTGGGAAGGTCCTGATCACGGGGGGCTCCGGACTGATCGGCTCGGCGTTGACGGAGGAGCTCGCCGGGGCGGGGTACGAGGTGGTGGTCCTGTCCCGCTCGCCGGAGCGGGTGGAGGGGCTTCCGGCGGGGGCGCGGTCCGTGGGTTGGGACGCGGCGAGCGCCGCCGGGTGGGACGGCGAGGTGGAGGGGGCGCGGGCGATCGTCAACCTGGCCGGGGAGAACCTGGCCTCGGGCCCGTGGACCGAGGAGCGCAAGCGGCGGATCCGGGAGAGCCGGCTCCGGAGCACGGGGGCGGTGGTGGAGGCGGTCCAGCGTGCCGAGCAGCCGCCGGCGGTCCTCCTCCAGGGCTCGGGGGTCGACCACTACGGCCCCCGGGGCGACGAGGAGGTGACCGAGGAGACCCCGCCGGGGGAAGGGTTCCTGGCCCGGCTGACGAGGGACTGGGAGGCGGCGAGCGAGCCGGTGGAGCCTGCCGGGGTGCGCCGCGCGCTGCTCCGGACCGGGCTGGTCCTGGCCCCCGGGGGTGGGGCCCTGCCCAAGATGGCCCTGCCCTTCCGGATGTTCGCCGGCGGCCCCGTGGGGGACGGCTCCCAGTGGGTCTCGTGGATCCACCTCCGGGACGAGGTCCGGGCGATCCGCTTCCTCCTGGAGCGCCAGGACGCCTCCGGCCCGTACAACCTGGTCTCCCCGGAGCCGGTGACCAACCGGGAGCTCTCGAAGGCCCTGGGCCGGGTGCTGCGCCGCCCGAGCGTCCTCCGCGCCCCGGCCTTCGCCGTCCGCCTGGTCCTGGGCGAGCTGGCCGACACGGTTCTGCAAGGCCAGCGCGCCGTGCCCCGGCGCCTCCAGGAGGCGGGGTTCTCCTGGGAGCTCCCGGAGCTGGAGCCGGCGCTCCGGGACGCGCTGCGGGGTGATTGACATCGCCGGAGGTCGGCCCGGTGCGCCCAGGCGCACCCTACGCCCTGAATGTCCTTCACCCACCCCGGCCGATCCCTCGGCTCGGCCACGCTCGCTCAGGACGGTGCGCAGAGCTCGGCCGCTTCACGCGTCGGAGGGAGTCACCGGTGGGACGCGCGGGAGGGGGGAGGGCAGGGGGCGGGGCTTCCGCGCAGGCGGCGGCAGCCGCGCCCGCCTGGCCGAGGCCGGGTAGACGAGCCCTCCGCTGGGGCCACTGACGGAGCGGGTCCGCCCAGGCCACGAGGCGGCACGCCAGCCACCTCCAGGCCTCGCGGCGGGAGGGCACCCAGCGGTACGAAGCGCCCCTACGGACGGGAGGGCTCCAGCGCCGACCAGCGGGCTTCGGGGCCGCCGCCGGAGCGGAACCCCCGGCCCCTGCCCCGGGGGCCCCCGGTTCGATGGCCCGGCCTGCCGGGGCGTTCGCAGCCGCGCCAGGCCCGCCCGAGCCCTATCGCCACCAGCGCCGGAGCGTCGCCGCCACCTCGCCCCGGACCTCGTCGCGGGCGTAGACCCGGTACCGGTCGATCCGCTGGAGGTGGCGGATGAAATGGCTCGCTTGCTCCATGGTCACGGCCGAGCCGTCCCTCGAGCGGACCAGCAGCGTCCCCTGGCTGAACCGGTGGGAGTCCTTCTCCGAGTGGGAGTCCAGAACCGCGTCCGCCCCGAACCGCTCCTTGAGGCGGGGCAGGAGCTCGGCGAACGCGGCGCTCTCCCCGGCGCTCAGGTGCTCCCCCGTCTCGTAGGCCAGGGGGAAGTGGCGCCTCTCGGTCACCGCCCGGGCGTGGAGGTGCTCCGAGGCGCGCATGCTCACGGTCACCGTGAGGTCGTCCAGGTCCAGGAAGGCCTCCGGCTCCGCCGGCCAGCGCCAGCCCCCGTCCTCCAGCCAGCGGGAGAGGTGGAGCTCCAGGGCCTTGCCGGTGAGGTTGAAGTAGACCTGGGTGAACATGT
>JBKHJP010000103.1:0-12412 GCA_046538065.1 Thermoanaerobaculia bacterium
CCCTCCAACACGCTCGCGCCGCTTCCCGCCGGGGGACACCCGGACCCCGCCCCCCCACGCCGGCGCCGGTCGCCGCCGCGGGAGGCCCGCCCGAGCCTCAAGGCTCGAAGGCCCGGCGGTCCTCCAGGCCCGGCAACGCATCGCTCGAGCGCGGCACCGCCGGCATCGCGTAGTGCCGGAGACCACCCCCCTCCTGGTCCACCCAGAGCTCGATCGCCGACGGCGTGAACCGGACGAGCTGCAGCCACAAGAACCCGTTCGGGCGCGGCCCGATCAGGCGGAAGACCAGCTCCGAGCGCCCCGGGGCCGCCCCGGCCACGCAGACCGCCTCGCCGATGCAGGCGGGCTCCGGCTCCCCCTGGCTCGCGAGCTCCCCCTCCCCCACCACCACGTTGAAGCGGAAGCCGGGGAAATCCGGGTCCGTGAACCACCCCTCTTCGGGCGGCTCGGGCGTGGGATGGGTCCGGTGCCGCACCGGGAGGAGCGGTGAGCCCGCAGCGAGGGCCGCTTGCCGGGCCGTGGGACCGCCGAGGACGGGCTCCGGGGCCACCCCCTCGGGCACGCCGGCGGAACCGAGCTCCGGACTGCCCCGGAGGGACCCGGCCGCCGCCCCCTCCGCCGCGAACGCCCGCCGGTCCACCAGCCCGGAGAGCACCCCGGCGCCCGGGGGGATCGCCGCCAGGGAGTAGGCGTTCGACTCCCCGGTCGCGGGCCGGCCGGCGAAGATCTCCACCGCCGACGGGGTGAACCGGATGACCTGGACCCAGTAATACCCGTTCGGCCGCGGCCCGATCACCCGGGCCAGGATCTCCACCCGCCCGGGCGACGCACCGCTGAAGCAGACGGCCCCGGTGATGCAGGGCTCCTCCACCGCCGGCGTCGCCTCCTCGCCCTCCCCGATCACCGCCGCGAAGGCGAAGGGCGACGCCGGCGCCGCCCCGTTCCCGGCCTCGTGGGCCCCGGCGTCCACCCCCTCCCCCACCACGCGGGGAGAGCCCGGGCCGTCCAGGTCCCAGGGGCCCAGGCCGCCCGGTGGATCGGAGATCCCGGCGTCGATGGCCGGCGAGCCGGCGGCCAGGCGGTAGTCGTGGAGCGCCGGGTCCCGGAAGCCGGGATCCCCGGAGGTGAAGTTGGCGACCGACTGGACGCCGGGGGCGAGATCGAGCCCGTCGCCGGGGACGATGGAGTTCGACAGGGCGGCGGCGCCGCCCCCGGGGGTGGCCACCGAGAGGCCCCGGCCGCCGTGCCCGGCCACGGTCAGGTTGGTCAGGGTGAGAAGCGTCCCGGGGCCGTCCGCCGTCGCCGCCAGACCCGGCCCCACCCCGCCGGCCACGACGCTGTCGGTGCAGAGGATGCGCGCCCCGGCGCCCGACTGCTCCAGCCGGACCTGAGGCGCCTGCACGGTTTCGGCGGACGTCCCGTCCTCCGGCCGGCCGTCCAGGAACCGGTTCCGCCGGGCCTCCAGGACCGCCTCGTCGTACGCGCCCAGGAAGGACCCCACCGTCCCCGGCGGGGCCGGGGCCACACCGGCGACGCGGTTGTCCACCACGCGGTTGTCGAGCAGCTCGATGCCGCCCCCCTCGGAGGCCATCACGTCCAGCCCGCCGATCCAGGCCGCCACCGGCGACTCGGCGACGTTGCCTTCGATCCGGTTGCCCCGGAACTCCAGGGCGGCCCCGTCGCTCACCACCAGGCTCACCCCGCCGGGCCGGACCAGGCCCGACGCCGTCGGCGAGCCCGCCCGGTTGCCGGTGAAGGAGCTCCCGCTCACCCGGCCGCTGGCGGTACCGTCCAGGAAGAGAGCGAGGCCCCCCGCCCCGTCCGCCGCCTGGTTGCCGCGCACGTCCAGCCCCTCCAGCACCACGACCGCCTGGTCCGAGGCCCGGACGAAGGCGCCGCCCCCCAGGAACCCGGCGGCGTTGCCGTCGAGGACCAGGTCGCGCACGGTGCACTCGGCATCGCCGAAGCAGGTGAGGGCGAGGCCGCCGCCGTCCCCCGCAGCGTCACCGCCCCGCAGCGTCACGCCCTCCAGGGTCACGGCCCCTTCGGCGAACGTCCCCACGGCCACCGGGCCGAGCCGGTCGGCCTCCAGGACCGTGGCCTCCGGTTCGTCGGCCCGGGCGGCGAACTCGGCGTCCCAGCCGCCGGAGAGGTGGACCCGGCCGTCGGTCACCACCGAGAGCGTCACCAGGCCCTCGTGGAGCCCCGCCTGGATCCGGACCCGGTCGGCCCCCGGCGTGTCGGCTGCCTCTTCCAGCGCCTCCTGGACGGTGGGAAATTGGCCGTCGGGGCCCACGGTGAGCACAGCCGCACCGGCCGGCGACCCCAGAACGGCGATCAGGGCGACGGTTGGCGCGACGATCGAGGCACGGGCCAGGCAGGCTCCTGGGGCGGAACGGATCGAGGCGGTCGAGACGCGGCCGCGGTGCATGGGCTCCTCCGGCGGAACGGTGGTTCGGGGACTCGTGATCTTCGGCCCCCGACGCTATCCCAGGCAGGCCGGCCCGCAAACCGCCCGGCCGGCCACCGGGCCCGAGCCTCACTCGCTCCGCTAGCCCCACTGGGATGGAACACTGGGACGTAGATGGATGAGTCGAGCTGTCAGCACGGGATCAGTCGAGCCGTCACGCACGAGGGTCGGGCGGGGGCGTCCCTCTCCCCCCTTTCGAGGGGGTGGAGAGGGATCGAGGGAGAGGGGGGTGATCCGGAGGATCTCTGCTTGGGTGGATAGGCTCGGGCCGGTTCGGCCTTGCCCCCCTTGAGCAGACCGGGGCGGGGGAACCAGCGCCGCCCGGAGGCACTCCTGCCGACCCGCCCTCGTGGTCTGAAGCGGAGTCTCGTTAGACTCCGCCCATGAGCGCCGAGATCGTCCGCTGTGACTGGGCCCGGGGCCACCCCCTGCTCCGGGAGTACCACGACGAAGAGTGGGGCGTGCCGGTCCACGACGACCGGGACCTCTTCGAGAAGCTCCTCCTGGACGGCGCCCAGGCCGGGCTCTCCTGGCTGACCATCCTGAAGCGCCGCGAGGGCTACCGCCGGGCCTTCGAGGGCTTCGATCCCGAGCGGATCGCCCGCTACGGTCCCGCCGACGTGGACCGCCTGCTCACCGACCGGAGGATCGTCCGGAACCGGAAGAAGGTCGAGTCCGCCGTCGCCAACGCCCGCGCCTACCTGGCGCTGCGCGACGAGCGCGGCTCGTTCTCGGACTACCTCTGGTCCTTCGTCGACGGCCGCCCGATCGTGAACCGATTCGCCATTGTGCAGGAAGTACCCGCCGAGACCGAGATCTCCCGGCGCCTGAGCCGGGACCTCCGCCGGCGCGGGTTCTCGTTCGTGGGTCCCACGATCGTGTACGCCTTCATGCAGGCCGTGGGCATGGTGAACGACCACCTGCTGGGCTGCTTTCGCCACCGGGTCACGGCTCCGGGGTGGCAGGATCTACAGGGCGGAACCTAGAACCTACAATCCTGAGCTCGGATCCGGCCCGCCCCCTGCGATGCCACGACGACTCTCGGGCGGGAGCCGGACGGAGCGGGTCTTGCATCCGTCCGTCGGCGTTCCGGAAACGCTCGAAGGGGACGAGTCGAGGATGGACGAGAGCACCGCGCGCGCCGTAGAACGCCCACGACCGGCCGCCAGGGGCGGGCCGGAAGCCGAGGTCCGGGCCCTCCAGCAAGAGGTGGTCGCACACCTGGGACTCTCCGCCATCGTGGCCGGCGGGCTCCAGGAGGTCCTCGAGGATGCCGTGAGGACCGCCGCGCAGACCCTGGACGTGGACCTCGCCGAGGTCTTCCAGCTCGAGCCGGACGGCGAGAGCCTCGTGCTGCGGGCCGCCCGCGGGCTCCGGAACGGGCTGGTGGGAGCGGCCCGGATTCCCGTGGGCCGCGCCCGCGGCGGGTACACCGTCCGGGTTCCGGAACCGGTGGTCACGGAGGATCTGTCGCCGGACGGCCCACATCCGGGGCCCCGGCTGCTGGCGGATCACGGAGCGGTCGCCGGCATCACCGTGGTCATCCGGACCAAGGACGGTCCGTGGGGGATCCTGGGGGTCCACAGCACCGAGCCCCGGGAGTTCACCCGGGACGACGTTTACTTCCTCCAGGCCGTGGCGAACGTCGTCACCGCCGTCCTGGAGCGCGAGCGGGTGGAGGACCAGCTCCGCCGCAGCCGGGCCGAGCTGGCGTGGCGGGTGGCCGAGGAGCGGTTGCGCCGCTCGGAGCGCCTGGCCTCCCTCGGAACCCTCGCCGCCGGCATCGCCCACGAGATCAACAACCCGGTGAACACGATCCTGATGACCGCCGAGACCAGCCTGATGGCGCTGGAAGCAGGGCGCTCCGGCGACCGCCTGGCCCGGGACCTCCGGGTCGTGGTGGCGGAGGCCGAGCGGTGCGGCCAGATCGTGCGCAAGGTCCTGGAATTCGTCCGCGAGCGCAGGCCCGAGCGCGAGCGCACCGACCTCAACGAGGTGGTCCGCTCGGCCGTGACCATGGCCCGCAAGACGCTGCGGGACGACGGCCCGGGCGTCGAGACCGAGCTCGCCGCCGACCTGCCGCCGGTCCAGATCAACGCCGCCGAGATGGAGCAGGGGATCATCCATCTGGTGCGCAACGCCCTCGACGCTGGCGACGGCGAAGCGGTTCCGGTGGTGGTGCGCACCTACGGGAACGAGAGCGGAGTGGTGGTGGAGGTGGAGGACGAAGGCGTGGGGATCGCCCCGGAGATCCGGGACCGGATCTTCGATCCGTTCTTCACCACCCGCCGGGACCGAGGGGGCACGGGCCTGGGGCTCGCCCTCGCCCACTCCATCGTGACCGATCACGGCGGCACGATCGACCTGGACACGGAACCGCACCGGGGCTCCGTCTTCCGCGTGGAGCTGCCGGGTTTCTTCGGGTCGCCTTGATGAGGGTTCCTTCCATGGCCCGCATCCTCCTGGTCGAAGACGAAGAGCACTGCGTCCGGGCCCTGGAGTATTTCCTGAGCGAGACGGGGCACGAGGTGGCGACCGCGCCCCGGGCCCGGGAGGCCATCGCTTTGGCGGAAGAGTTCGAGCCGGAGGTCCTGGTGACGGACCTCTTCCTGGCGGACAAGGAAGGGGGCCCGGCGGTGGCCCGGACGCTCCAGGCGTCGGACCCTGAGCTGCCGGTGATCGTCATGAGCGGCCTGCCGGAGCCGGAGATCCGCCGCCGGATCGACGGCATCCGCGTCTTCCGCATCTGCACCAAGCCCATCCGGCTCCAGGGGCTCGCCGCGGCCATCGACGAAGCCCTCAACGGACACGGGTAGGGGCGGAGCCCGCCTACGGCGAGAACGCCTGCCGGTCCTGGAGGCCCGAGAGGTCCTCCGTGCCCGGCCCTACGACGTCCAGGGTGTACTGATTCACGTCGCCCGTGGAGACCTGGCGGACCCACACGTCCACCTTCGACGGCGTGAACCGGGTGATCTGAACCCACAAGAAGTCGTTGGGCCGGGGCCCGATGATCTTCACGAAGACCTCCGGCCGGCCGCCCAGGAGGCCTTCGACGCAGAACGTCTCCGGAATGCACTGGCTGGTCTGCTCTGCGGCGACGGGCGAGCCTCCGGCCGGCGTGATCTCGACCTGGAACTCGAAGCCCGGCAGCTCCGGGGTGGTGAGCCACTCGTCGCCCTGGGTCACCCCCAGGAAGGGTTCGATGAAGGGGAACGTGGTGTAGAAGTTCCCGTCCAGCTCGTCGTTGTCCTTGGAGCAGCCGTCTTGCGGATCCTGGCCGCAGGCACCGAACAGCTGCCCCACCACCTGCCCGTTGCCGCGCATGATCGGGCCGCCGGAGCTGCCGCCGAAGGTGCCCCCCTCCAGGAACACCGTGTGATGGAACTTCTCCGGGTCGTTGACCTGCGGATCGGAGGGTTCGACCTCGCAGACGTTGAACTCGTCGGGATCGAGGACCCGGTAGCGGGTGTAGCGCTGGGGGTGGATCTCCTGGTGAGTGACAGGGTAGGAGATCCGGTGGAGCTCGGTCCCCGGGGCGAGCTCCGGGACGGACGAGTCCCAGCCCAGGACGAAGCGGGTCCCGCTGGGCGGCGGCGCCGGGAAGTCCGAGAGCTCGAGGAGGGTGAAGTCGCTCTCGACGCCGGTGGCCAGGAGCGTCGCGCCGTTGATCCGGGGCACGTCCTCCGGCTCCGGAGCCGCGCCGTCGCAGGACGAGCTCCGGATGTCCCAGAACGCTTCGAGGTTGGCCGCTTCGCCCTGGGTCGAGAGGCAGTGGTTCGCGGTGAGGAGCGGGAACGGAAGGTCGTCCGGGGCCTCCGGAGCCAGGTTCAGCAACCCTCCGGTGCACACCCCGACGAACCCCGCCTGCTCGGCGGGAAACTGGAGGTGGGCGACCGCCGTGCTCGCCTCCTCGATCGCCGGGAAGGTCGAGGCGTTCTTGCACGAGACGTCGACCAGGCACGCGTCGTGGTCCTTCGCCGCGAACCCGGCGCCCAGGATCGGCGCCCCCTGGGCGTCGAGCCGGAAGATCTCGGCCACCCGGGCCACCGAGAAGCCGTACCCGGCGTCCGAGGCGAGGGCGCCCCGGTCGAGCTCCAGCTCCAGGCGGATCTCGGGGCCGGAGACGCTCGGCGTCCAGAGCGTCCCCTCGTGGGCCAGCTCCGGGCCGAAGGCGACGGCCTCGCCGTCCCGGTCGTAGACCCACATCCGGGTCCCCGCCGGCAGCGAGACGTCCTCCAGCACCAGGCGCAGGCGGTGCGCCTCCTCCACCCGGACCGACGCCCCCCAGGCCGTGGCGTCCGCCCCCACCCGGACGAAGGCGCCTCCGGCGTGGAGGCCCGCCGGGGAGCGGGTGAATTCGTCCCCGAAGCGGACCGGCCGGGGCAGCGGCAGCTCCCGCACGATCCCCACCCGGAGCGGCAGGCGGCCGGCCCGGTTCCAGGCCGCCAGGGCTTCCACCCGGTCGGCGGCGCCCTCCCGGGCCTCGACCAGCCGGGCCAGGGGCTCCACCGCCGTCGCCGCCAGCCGCGTCGGCGGCTCGGGCTCGGTGACGGATTCGGCGACCACCCGGCTCGGAGCCGGAGCCAGCGGAGCGCTGTGGCTCTGCCCCCACGCGCTTCCCGCCAGGAGGAACGCCAGGAGCCCGAGCCGGGCGGCTGTGGACAGGACAGACGGGGTAGTGCGGTGAACGAAGCGCATCGGAAAGCCCTCGAGTCGTTCAGTGGTACGGGTGAGCCCCCATCCTATGACACGAGAGCCCGTCCGAGTGCGCTGCGGCTCCATGACCGCCGGACGGAAGGGGCCGGAACTGGGAGCGCCAGGGCCGACCCGGAAAGGACCGCCTACCGGTCGCCGCGCGCGGCGCCGGGGTCCAGGACCAGGGGGATGATGCTCCCGGGCTGGCGGCCCGCGAGGGCGTCGTAGGTGAACGACCCCCGGTGGTGGTCCGGCTTCGGGTCGGCGTGCGGCGGCGGCTTCGGGTGAGGCGGGCGCTTCGGCGGGCGGCGCCGCGGCGGCTTCGGGTGGAAGGCCCCCGGGAAGATCCCCACCGGCACCCCCGTGCCGACGCCCACCGTGACCGGGACCCCGGACCGCCGGGTCCTGCGCTCTTCCTGGATCTCCTGGAGCTGGGAGAGGGCCAGGAGCGTGATCGCCCGGTCCAGCCGCTCCAGGCTCTCCGCCCGGGCCCGCTCCTCCGCCGCCTCCTCCGCCGACCGGCGGGACGCCTCGGCCAGGCGCCGGCGCTGGGCCGCGACCTCCGCCGGGACCCACTCCGAGCCGACGCGGACGTAGCCGCGCCGCGCCATGGCCTCCGACTCGGTGAGCCACGCCTCCGCTTCCTCGACGAAGACGTAGCCCGCCGGGCGGAGCACCGCGCCCAGCCCCTCCAGCTCCGGATCGAGGGCCGCGGCCCGCAGGGCCGCCTTCCGGGCGGCGTCGTCCAGGCCGCGGGAGCGGGCCCACACGGCGAGCTCCAGCCAGTCCCCGGCAGTGGCGTCGGGCCCCAGGGCGCCCCGGCGCTCCAGGTAGGCCTGGTACGGGGTCTCCGCCTCCTCCACCCGCTCCACCCACGAGGCCGGCAGGCCCATCTCGCCGCCGTGGGCCAGGCGGATCCGGACCTTGTCGCCGTCGTGACGGGCCACCACGCCCTCGAACACCTGGCCGTTCGTCAGGTAGACGTCGTCGGCGAAGGCAGCGGGGGCGGCGGTGAGGCCCAGGGTCAAGCCCAGGGCCAGGGCGAGGACCGGAACGGGCGCCCGGGCCGGGAGGGCGGAGCGCCGGCGGGGGACGGGTCGGCGGCGGGTGCGGCGGCTCGGCGGGGCGGGGCTCTTCACGGGATCCTCCCGATCTGGCGTCTCGAAGTCCGGGTTCATCCCCTGCAACGCGTCAAGGGAGCTCAACCTTCCGGGTTCGGGGATCCGGGTGCCGACGGTAGAGGATCGCCATGGAGCCGATGGTCCCCGCGAGGTGTGCCTCCATCCGCCTGGCCAGGGCGTCGCCCAGCTCCCGGCGCTCGTCCCGGTCGCCGGCGATCTTGACCTTGATGAGCTCGTGGCGCTCCAGGGCCCGGTCCACCTCGCCGGCGACCGCGTCCGTCAGGCCCTGCTGGCCCACGCGAACCGCGGGCTGGAGACCGTGGGCCAGCCCCCGGAGGTGCTTGCGCTGGACGCCGGTGAGCCCGGTCACGGCGCCTCCTCCTCCCCTGCCCTTCCGGCCTCTCCGGACGCCCCGGCGCCGGCCCGGAGGAGGTTCCTGTAGAAGAGGATCATCCGGCCGTAGTCCTCCAGGGCCAGGCGCTCGTCCGTGCCGTGGATGCGCTCCAGGTCGTGGGGCTCCAGGCGGAAGGGGGCGAAGCGGTAGACCCGGTCGGTGAGCCGGGTGTAGTGGCGGGCGTCGGTGGCCCCGGTGATCAGGGTGGGGGCCACGGCGGCGGAGGGGAAGACCCGGGCGACGGTGCGGGCCAGGAGGTCGTAGGCTGCGCCGTCGGTGGGCGCCGCGCGGGGCACCGCCAGGGGCGGCGCGCCGCCGTCCTCGCCGTCCCCTCCGCCGGCGAAGTCCCCGTAGACCGCGACCTCCACCCGCGGGTCCCGGAGGGCCCAGCGGACGTGGGAGATCACCTCCTCCGGGGTGTCCCGGGGGTGGATGCGGAAGTTGACCACCGCCCGGGCCTCGGACGGCAGGACGTTGTCCTTGACCCCGGCGTCGAGCATGGTGGGGGCGGTGGTGGTCCGGATCAGGGCGTCGGTGCCGGGCTGGGCGGCGAGCTCCCGGATCACCAGGGGCTCGAACAGCCAGAGGTTGGCCAGGACCAGGCGGCGGTCGAAGCTCATCTCCGCGGCCACGGTCGTCAGGAGCTGCCGCACCGGGCCGTCGATCCCGGCGGGCAGCGGCTCGGCCCGGAGGCGCTGGAGGGCCCGCACCAGGACGTCCACGGCCGTCTGGGGTGGCGGCGTGGACGAGTGCCCCCCCGGACCCGTGGCCCGGAGCTCCAGGCTGAGGTACCCCTTCTCCGCCACCCCCACCAGGGCCACCGGGACCTCGACGCCCAGCAGGGCCCCGTCCACCACCGCGGCTCCCTCGTCCAGCACCAGGAACGGAACGTCCCCCTGCCGGCGCAGGCGCTCCGCCATGGCGGCGGCCCCGGAGCCGCCGATCTCCTCGTCGTGGCCGAAGGCCAGGATCACCGGACGCTCGGGGAGGAACCCGTCGGCCAGCAGACCCTCCACAGCCTCCAGGATCGCCACCAGGGGTCCCTTGTCGTCCAGGGCGCCGCGGCCCCAGAGGTGGCCCTCCGCCACGACCCCGTCGAAGGGCGGATGGGTCCACTCCTCCGCGGCGCCGGGGCCGGCGGGGACCACGTCCTGGTGGGCCAGGAGCACCAGGGGATCGGCCCCTCGCCGCGACCCGGGCCAGCGGTAGAGGAGGGAGTGCCCCGCCACGAGCTCGCGCTCCAGGCTCTGGTGGACCCGGGGGTAGGCGGCCTCCAGGTAGGTCCGGAACCGCTGGAGGGCCGCCGGCCGCACCTCGCCCTCGCCAAGACCCGACACCGTCGGGATCCGCAGCGCCCCGGCCAGGCGCTCCACGGCCTGGAGGTCGAGCTCCGGGTCGGCGGCGGGCTCCACCTGGGGGCTGCGGGATTCCAGGCCGGCAGCCCGGACCAGGACGACGGCCGCGAGGACCGCCGCCAGAAGGAGGGCGCCGCCGCCGGCGGCCAGAAGGATGCGTCTCATCGTCGAGCTCTCCGGGGAACGAAGCGTACCGAGGGAAGCTGGAGGTGCCCCCGGATGTTAATACGAGCGGCACCCTGAACCCACGCTCCGGCCACCGGCCGGCACGTTCACGAGCGAGCCTGCGTCCAGCGATGATCCCTGACCTCTTCCTGCGGGCCTGGTCCTTCTCGTGGCCCTGGTCCGGGGCCTGGATTGGCACCGCGGCCTGGGCCGGGGCTCTCCTCGTCCTCGCCTACCCCCTCCTGGCCGCAGCGGTCCACCGGCGGCGCCTGAGGGCGCCCCGTCTCGCGGGGAGGCCGTCGGACGCGTCGGCTCCGGCGACGGTGCTCCTCCCCCTCCGGGACGAGGAGGCCGACGCCGAGCCGTGCATCCGGAGCCTCCTCGGCCAGAACGCGGGCCCACGGCTCGTGGCGATCGACGACGGGTCCACCGACCGGACGCCCGAGGTCCTGGCCGCCCTAGCCCGGGAATCGGGCCGGCTGCAGGTGGTGAGCGCGGGGCCCCTCCCGCCGGGCTGGCGCGGCAAGGTCCACGCCCTGGAGGCCGGCCGCCGCGCCCTGGCCGGGGCTTCCGGAAGGGCTGCGGCACCGAGCGGCGACCCCGAGTGGCTCCTCCTGACCGACGCCGACACCCGGCACCACCCCGACCTCCTGGCGCGCGCCGTCGCCACGGCGGAGGGCCTGGGCCTGGGGCTCCTGTCGGTGGCCGGGCGCCAGCGAGCGGAGGGACCGGGCGAGAACCTGGTCGTTCCGGGAGTGTTCGCCCTGCTGGACGCCCTGGTGGGAGACTGGCGCCGGGCGATCGGCGGTGAGCTTACGCTGGCGAACGGCCAGTTCATCCTGGTGCGGAGCACCGTCCTGGAGCGGATCGGCGGGTTCGGGGCGATCCGCTTCGCGGCCCTGGACGACCTGGCCCTGGCCCGGGCCGTCCAGGCCTGCGGCGAGCGCACGGGGTTCGTGCGCGCCCCGGACCTCCTCGAGGTCCGCATGTACCGGGGCCTCCGGAGTGCCCTCGCCGGCTGGCGGCGGACCCTGGGGGGGATCTTCGGTGACCGGCCGGGCCGGGCGGGCGCGCTCCTCGCGGCCCTGCTGGCGCCGCCGGCGGTGCTCGCCCTGGGGGCGGCCACGATGCCGGCGGCGGCCTTCGTCGCCTGGGGCTGCGCCGCCGGGGCGTCGGCTCTGTTCCGCCTGGGGACAGGCAACCGGGTCGCCTGGGCGCTCCTGTCGCCCCTGGACTTCCTGGCGGTGGCGTACTGCCTGGGGGGCGGCGTGACGGACCACCGCCGGGGGCGCCTGGCGCCCTGGAAGGGCCGGGCCATGCCCCTCAGCCCCTAGCCCGGGCTAGACCGGCGGGCCCGGCCCGGTGTGCCGGGGCGCGCCCTACGCCTCCACGTCCAGGGCAACGTCCAGGGCCGGGGCGGAGTGGGTGATCCAGCCGACGGAGAGGAGGTCGACGCCGGTGGCGGCGATGGCCGGAGCGGTCTCCGGGGTGATGCCGCCGGAGGCCTCCGTCACGGCCCGGCCCGCCACGCGGCGGACCGCATCCCGGAGCGTCTCCACCTCCATGTTGTCCAGCAGGACGGCGTCGACGCCCGCCGCCAGGGCCCGGCCCAGCTCCTCCAGGGTGTCCACCTCCACCTGGATCTTGACCAGGTGGCCGGCGTGGGCCCGGGCGCGACGGACGGCCTCCCCAACGCCCCCGGCGATCGCCCGGTGGTTGTCCTTGACCAGGATCGCGTCGTCCAGGCCGAAGCGGTGGTTCGCGCCGCCGCCGCACCGCACGGCGTGCTTCTCCAGCGCCCGGAGGCCGGGGGTGGTCTTGCGCGTGCAGACGATCGCCGCCTGCGAGCCCGCCACGGCCCGGACGATCCCCCGGGTGGTCGTGGCCACCCCGGAGAGGTGCCCCAGGAGGTTGAGGGCCGTCCGCTCGGCGGAGAGGATCGGCCGCAGGGAGCCCTGGACGACAGCCAGGGTGGCCCCCGCCCCGGCGTCCTCACCGTCCCCTCCCACGGCTTCGATCTCCAGCGCCGGGTCCAGGAGGCGGAAGGCGGCCAGGGCCGCCGGCAGGCCGGCGATCCGCCCCGGTGCCCGGGCGACGATCCGGGCCGTGCCCCGGGCATCCCGCGGCACCACGGCGTCGGTGGTCAGGTCGCCGGCCCGGCCCAGGTCCTCCCGGAGGGCCCGGCGGACGATCGGTTCGTAGAGGAGGGGGT
>JBKHJP010000104.1:0-12362 GCA_046538065.1 Thermoanaerobaculia bacterium
GTCTCGTGCCCCGACCAGGGGGGGCCGGCTGCTCCCCTCCCGCCCCGGCCGAGGCAGAGCTCGGCCGCTTCACGCGTCGGAGACTCCCCTGGTAGCCCCCTGACGCTCCGCGCCGGCCCTGAGCGGAGCTGCGCGCCGACCGCTCACTGCGCCACGACGCGCGCAGCGTTCGCAGCCGGAGGAGGCCCGCCCGAGCCTCTACTCCGCCGCCTCCTCCCGCCGGAACCGCCGGACCCACCGGAGGCCGCGGCCCTCGTGCCGGGCCCGGCGCTCCCGGAGCTGGAGGAGGAGGTCGTAGAGCACCGGCACCAGGATCAACGTCAGGAAGGTGGCGAAGGCCAGGCCGAAGATCACCGCCACACCCATGCCCTGCCACCACTGGGAGCTCTCGCCCCCGGTGGCGAAGCGCAGCTCCCGGAAGTCGATCTCGACCCCGGTGGTCAGCGGGATCAGCCCCAGAATGGTGGTCACCGCCGTCAGCAGCACGGGGCGCATCCGGCGATGGCCGGTGATCCGCACCACCTCCTCCCGGGGGAGCCCCCGGGCCCAGAGCTGCTCGCCGTAGTCCAGGAGCACGATGGCGTTGTTGACCACGATGCCGGCGAGCGAGATCACCCCCAGGCCGGTCATGATGATCCCGAAGGGCAGCCCCGTCACCAGGAGGCCCAGGAGCACCCCCACCATGGACATGAGCACCGAAGTGATGACGATCCCCGGCACCGCCAGGCTGTCGAACTTCGCCACCATGATCCCCAGGACCAGGAGGACGGCCCAGAGGAACGCCCGGGAGAGGAACTCCTGGGCCTCGTCCTCCTCCTCGCTCTGGCCGGCGAAGGACAGGGAGTAGCCCTGGGGCAGCAGGCCGTCCATCGCCCCCATCTGGTCGATCCGGCTCCGGGCCTCCTGCCGGACGGGCTCCGCCAGGTCCGGGGACATGACGTCGCCGGAGATGGTGACCACCCGCCGCCGGTCCTTGTGCTTGATCGAGGTGAGGGCCGAGGTCCGCCGGATCTGGGCGATGGAGCTGAGCGGCACCTGGGCCCCGTCCTCCGTGCGCACCGTGAGCTGGGCCAGGGCGTCCTGGGAGGTCCGGTAGGGCTCCGCCAGGCGCACCCGGATGTCCACCTCGTCCTCCTCCTCCCGGGGGCGGAAGACGGAGGCCTCCGTGCCGGTGATCGCCGTGCGCACCGTGGAGGCGATCTCCGCGGTCGTGAGCCCGAGCCGGGCCGCCTGGGTCCGGTCCAGGTCCACCACGATCTCCGGGCGGGCCATGTCGAAGTCGGTGGAGAGGGACCGCAGGCCCGGGATGTCCTCGACGGCGTCCAGGATCCGCCGCGAGATCCGCCCCAGGGTGCCGAAATCGTCCCCGGAGATCTCGATGGACAGGGGATCGCCCACCGGCGGGCCCTCCTCCGGCCGCCGGAGCTCCACCTCCACCCCGGGGAGGCCCTGGACCTGGCGGCGGATCCAGTCCATCGTGACGAAGGAGCTCCGGGACCGCTCCTCCCGGTCCAGGAGGTCGAGGCTCACCCGTCCCTGGGTGACGTCCCCCTGGCCGCCGGTGAAGAAGTCCGCCTGACTGCCGGCGCCGGACGACGCCGCCACGACCCGCAGGTCCGGCGTGTCGGCGAGGCGCCGCTCCACCTCCCGGACCACCTCGTCCGTGCGCTCCACCCGGGTCCCGGGAGCGAGCTCCAGGTCGACGAAGATCTGCCGCGGCTCGGTCTCCGGAAAGAACTCGATCCCGTGGTTGAAGACGCCGAAGAGGAGGACCACCACCACGAAGGTCCCGAGCGTGCCGCCGATGACCACCGCCCGGTGACCGAGGGCCCACTCCAGGGACCGCTCGTAGAGGCGGTTGACGCGCCGCCCCAGGCCCTCGACCAGCCGGTCGGCCTTCCGGGCGGAGAGCTCCGCCTCATCCTCCAGGTCGTCCCCGAGGCCGGTCTCGCCGGTGACCCGGGTTTCCCAGCCCGCGTCCTCCTCACCCGCACCCCGCCCGTCACCCGCCTCCCGGTCCTTCGGGGCCCGATCCTTCGGCGCCAGCCGCATGAAGCTCCCGGCCACGGTGGGGTTGACCGTGAGCGCCACCAGCAGGGAGGCCAGGAGCACCACGGAGACGGTGGTGGGCATGTAGGACATGAAGTCCCCCACCACCCCCGGCCACAGCAGCAGCGGCGCGAACGCCGCCACCGTGGTCAAGGTGGAGACCAGGATGGCCGCCCCCACCTCGCTCGTGCCCCGGCTGGCGGCCTCCAGGCGCGGCGAGCCGTCCTGCATGTGGCGGTAGACGTTCTCGATCACCACCACGGCGTTGTCCACCAGCATCCCCACCGCCAGGACCAGGGAGAAGAGGACCACGTTGTTCAGCGTGATCCCGGCGAGCTGGAGGACCACGAAGGCCAGGAGCATGGAGAAGGGGATCGCCAGGCCCACGAACAGGGAGTTGCGCAGGCCCAGGGCGAACATCAGGACCACGACCACCAGGAGGAGCCCGGAGAGGATGTTGTTCTCCAGGTCCTTGACCATGATCCGGACGTCCTTCGACAGGTCCCCCAGGAAGACCACCTGGACGCTCTCCGGCCAGCCCGTCCCCGCGTGCTCCACGGTCGCCCGGACCCGGTCGGCCACCTCCACCACGTTGGCCCCCTGGCGCTTCTGGACCGACAGGGCCACGGATTCCTCTCCGTCGATCCGGGCGTAGGAGGTGCGGTCCTCGAACCCGTACGAGACGTCCGCCACGTCCCGGACGTAGATCGGCGAGCCGTTCCGGGCCTGGATCACGAAATCCGCCACCGCCAGGGGGTCGTCCACCTCCCCCGGGACGCGCACGGCATAGCTCCGCTCACCCAGGTCGAGGTCACCGCCGGGGATGGAGACGTTTTCGTCGGCGATGGCGTCCACCACGTCCTGGAGGGAGAGGCCGTAGAGGCGGAGGCGCTCCGGGTCCACGTCGACCTCCACCTCGCGGTCGAGCCCCCCCACCAGGGTCGCCCGGAGGACCCCGGGCAGGGCCTCCACCTCGTCCTGGAGGTCCTCGGCCAGGCGCTTGAGGACCACCGGGCCCACGTCGCCGGCCAGGTGGACCTGGAGGATCGGGATGTCGGAGAACTCCGTCTCCTGGAGGACCGGGTCCTCCGCGTCCTCCGGGAACTCCGCCTCCGCCCGGTCCACCCGGTCCCGGACCTTCTGGAGGGCGTCGTCGATGTCCGTGCCGGAGACGAACTCCACGGTCACGATGGACACGCTCTCCTGGGAGGTGGAGGTGATCGTGTCCAGCCCGTCCACCCCCTGGAGCTCGCGCTCCACCCGGTCGGTGATCTCGCGCTCCACGTCCTCCGGGGAAGCCCCGGGATAGCGGGTGTAGACCAGGATCTGGGGGATCTCCACGTCCGGGAACGCCTCCCGGGGGAGGCTGACGTAGGCCGCGACCCCGGCCACGAAGGTCGCCGCCATCAGGAAGAAGACCGTGGCCCGCTTGCGGAGCGAGAGCTCGGTGATCCTCACGGAGAGGCCACCTCGACCTGCTGTCCCGGGGCGACCCGGCTCTGGCCGTCGACGATCACGCGGTCGCCTGGGGCGAGCCCCTCCTCCACGACCACCCGGTCACCGATGGTGGCCCCGGTGACGACGTCGCGGCGCTCCACCGTGCCGTCGTCCGCCACCACGTAGAGGACCTTCCGGTCTTCCATGTCCACCAGGGAGTCCAGCGGCACCATGAGGGCGTCCGGAATGGTTCGCCGGGGGATCTGCAGCCGCGCCAGCATGCCCGGGCGCAGGCGTCCCTCGGAGTTCGGGATCTCCGCCTCCAGCTCGAGCGTCCGGGTGGAAGGATCGAGCTCGGGGGCCAGGCGGACCACCCGGCCGGTGAAGGTCTCGCCAGGGAGGCTCGAGAGGCGGACCTCCACCCGCGCGCCCACCTCCACGTGGGGCGCGTCCGGCGCCGGAACCGGCGCCCGCACCTCAAGGGTCCGCGTGTCCACCAGCTCGAACATCGGCTGGCCGGGGACCACGTAGTCCCCCACCTCGACCCGCCTCTGCGCCACGGAGCCCGCCCACGGCGCCTTCACCCGGGCCTTCTCGAGCTGGAGCCGGGCGGATTCCAGGCGGGCCTCGGCCACGTCCCGGGCGGTCTCCGCCTCGATCAGGTCGCTGCGGGTCACGCTCCGGCTCTCGAAGAGTTTTCGGGCCCGGCGGTGCTCGTCCTGGGCCTGGGCGAAGAGGGCCTCCGCCTCGGCCGCCGACTGCCGCAGGGACCGGACGTCCACCGCCGCAAGGAGCTCGCCGGCCGCCACCCGGTCGCCCCGCTCCACCTCCACCCGCTCCACCGTCCCCGGCACCTCGGCGGCGAGGACCGCCCGGCGGTCGGCGGCGAGATCGGCCGGCAGCTCCAGGACGTCCGTGACCGGCTGGGGCTGGACGGTGATCGCCCGCACCCGGGTCCGTCGCTCCTCGGGAGGGGCCTGGGCCGCGGGCTCGGCACCACCGCCGCAACCGCCGGCGAGGATCGCGACGACGACGCAGAGGGCCTGCAACCGGAAGACTGGACGTAGGGGCGGAGCTTGCCCTTGCCAAGCTCCTCCCCTACACCCGACGGTGGAGGTGCCCCTGATCCCGCGTGTAGGGGCGGACCTCGCGTCCGCCCTCGGGAGGGGGCAAGCTCCTCCCCTACGCGCTGTCATTCGCTCGTTCCATGGGATTCTGCACACCGTTCGGCGATCCTCGGAGTCAGGGGGGTCACGGGCTTTCGGGCTCGTCCGGCGGGGTGGCCGCCCAACCGGTACCGGTGGGGTACTCCCCCACCGCCCGTGCCAGGCGGAAGGCCTCGATGCGGGCCCGGGCCGCGGCGTCGATGCGCTGGATCTCGGCCTCGACCTCCCTCTGCTGGGCGTCCAGGAGGTCGGCCTGGAGGGTCACGCCCTCCCGGTAGGTCTCCGCCGCCACGCGGGAGGCCTCCCGGGCCGTCTCGGCGGAGAGCCGGGCCGACTCCAGGCGGGCCCGGGCAGCGCGGTAGCGGGCCAGCGCGGTCTCGATGTCCAGGGCGATCCGGCTCTCCAGGTCCCGGAGCTCCCAGCCGAGCTGCTGGCGCTCGCTCTCGAGGCGGGCCACCTCTCCCCGGCGCCGGCCGCCGTCGAAGAGCTCCCACCGCATTCCCACGGCCACGAGCCAGTCGGCGAACAGCGGGTCGGTCACGTTCTCCGGGAGCCGGACCTCCCTGCCGTAGCTGCCGGTGAGCTCGATCTGGGGCTTGCCCTCGGCCTGGACGATCTCCTGTCGCTTCTCCAGGGTGTCGCGCTGGAGGGCGAGGTCCACCAGCTCGGGCCGCTGGGAGCGGGCCCGGGCCACCAGGGCCGACAGGCCCGGCGGCGCCGCCAGCTCCGGACCGGAGGCTTCCCGGGGATCGAGCTCCGTCCCCGGGGCGAGCCCCAGGGTCACCCGCAGGCGGCTCTCGGCCACCTCCGCGTCGCCGCGGCGGCCGGCGAGCTCGGGGCCCAGCTCCGCCAGGGACGAGCGCGCCCGGAGGAGCTCCAGGCGGGTGGCCTCGCCGATCTCGTAACGGGCCTCGACCACCTCCAGCGCCTCCCGGCGGGCCCGCTGCTGGGCCTCCACCGCCTCCACGGCCCGCTCGGCGGCCACCAGCTCGTAGTAGGCCTCGGCGGCGGCCAGGGCCGTCTCCAGCCGGGCCGCCTCGATCTGGGCCTCGGCCACGCCCCCGGCGAGGCGCGCCAGCTCCACCGCCGCCTCGATCTTCCCGAAGGTGTAGAGGGGCTGGGTGACCTCCGCCGCGACGGAGTAAAGCTCCTGCTCGCTGGGCTCGAAGTCGCCGCCGGGGAACTGCTCCACGATCTCCTCGAAGTCCGGGTTGTTGAGGAACGCCGGGTTCCGGGAGCGGCTCCAGCCACTGGTCAGGGCGAGCTGGGGGAAGGCGTCCGCCCGGGCCTCCTCGACGCCGGCCGTGACCTCGTCGATCCGCTCCTCCACCGCCCGGAGCCCCGGGTTGCGCTCCAGGGCGAGCTCGACGGCGCGCTCCAGGTCGAGGGCGAGGGGCCCCGGGGGCCCGCCCGGCTCACCCGGGAGGGCCTCCGCCTCGGCCTCCTCCGGCGGGGCCACCCGGGTGGGCACCTCCCGCAGGCCCGGCACTCGCCGAACCAGGTCCGCCAGGGGCGCCGTGGTGGGGGGCTCCCCGTCCGGCGGCTCCTCCGGCTCCTCCGCCGGCGCCTCCTCCGGCTGCCCGGCCGGCTCCTGGGCGGGCGGCTCTGCGGCCGTGGCCGCCGGAGCCACGGACAGGACCGCGACCACGAGCAGGGATCGGAGGAGGCCGGAGCGCAGACCGGCCGTGGTTTCGCACACTGGGGGGATCTCCTTCCGTTCAGGGCCGTACGCCGCAGCGCGGCGGTGCCCGGAGGGGGGAGGCTAGCTCCCATAGGTTACGCGGTCAACTGCGGCCCGTTCCCGGGCAGGTACGAAGCACCGCGCGAAAGGTTCCGGCCGGGGTGGACCCTGCGGGCCGAGCCCGCTACCGCTGCAGCTCCGTAAGGGCCTCCGCGTCCAGGTTCACCTCGTGGCGGAGGAAAGAGGCCCGTCCGGCGAGCTCGTCGCGGACGGCCACGGCGATCTGGTGACGCCCGGCGGGAAGCTCCAGGCCCACCTCCACCAGCTTGGCCCCGGCGGTCCCCTCCGGGGCGCCCTCGTCCTCGCCGTCGCTCACCTCCACGGGGACCATCTTCTGCCGGACCCCGGAGAGGGAGCCGTCCGGCCCCGGGACCCCCAGGACCACCCGCAGGCTCCCCCGGGCGCCCCCCTCGTCCGGCACGAGGGTGAGGGCGTCGAGGGGCACCCAGAGGCGCACCGGGACCTCCAGCCCGCCCCTCGCCCCCGGACCCGGCTCCCCCGTCTCCACCCGGACGCCCAGGGGGTTGCGCTCGTCGGCGAGCCCCACGACCCCGTAGACCCGCTCCACCAGGCGCTGCTCGAAGGGCTTGTCGATGTAGGCGGCGCGGTGGCGCACGCGGAGGCCCCGCCGGCCGGGGAGACGGACCTCCAGGCGGTGCCGGGCGTTGTCGCCGCCGTGCTCCGGGACGAACCCGAGGGAGTAGTAGTGCCGCAGATCCTGGCTGATCCCCCCCAGGGCCGCCTCGAGGTCCGGGGCGTCGACGATCGCCCGCCCGCCGGTCTCCTCCGCCAGCCGCGTCAGGGTGGCGTCCAGGCTGTTTTCGCGCAGACGGACGGCGTGCATCGGCATCCGGAGGCCCTGGTGGCCGGCGGGCACGGAGGAGGCGCCCCCCGTCCGGCTGTCGGCCTCCAGGGCGTAGAGCACGACGCCGTGGGCGTTGGCCCGGTCCACCACGTCGGAGTAGATCGAGTTCAGGTCGTAGGCCCAGCGCAGGTTGTTGGCGTCGCTCTCCAGGTGGGGGCACAGGGAGCGCAGGAACTCGAAGAGGTCGATCCCCGCCTGGTCCGGGAGCCCGTTGCCGACGTAGAGGAGCACCTTGCTCCCGGGCACGCCGGCGAGGTTCTGGAGCACGGAGCTCAGGCCTGTCACCGCCCCCTGGGCGTGGCTCGTCACCGTGGCGGCGTGGGCGCGAAAGACGCTCTCCATGTCCGGCCAGGCGTTGGTGCAGGCGTCCCCGGCGATGGGCACCCGCTCGGAGAGCTCCGCGGAGCCCTGGAACGCGTCGGCGATCTGCTGGATCGCCCGGTTCCGGTCGCTCTCGAGCTGGACCCCCTGGGGGGCCTGGCGCTCGATCCGGTCGAGGGAGCGTCCCAGGGCGGCGAGGTCGTCGGTGAACGGCTGGGCGATGGAGAGCGACGACCCGTCGTGGAGCACCACCATCACCCGCTCGCCGGGACGGAGCTCCCGGGCCAGGAAGCCCCGCAGGTCGTCCAGTACCCGGCTCCGGTCCTCCGGGCGCAGGTTCCAGTCGTCCACGTAGACCACGACGTGGAGGAGCTCGTCCTCCGGGACTCCCGGAGCCCCCTCCGGCGCGCCTCGCGCCTCGTCCGTTCCACCCGATCCGGCCCCGGGAGCGACGGCGTCGGCCGGGAGCTCCGCCAGGTACCGGACCTCCACCGGCTCGCCGTCCTCCAGGAGCTCGAAGTCGTCCCGGGTGAGACCGGTCACCGGCCGCCCCTGCCGGTCGGTGACCCAGACTTCGACGTTGACGACCTCCACGGAGACGGTCTCGCCGAAGCCCTCGAGGGGGGTGTCGTCTCCCGGGGCCTCCTGCGACCGGAGAGGCGTGGAGCCGGCGAGGAGGAAGGACAGGACGGCGGCGGCGAGGACGGGTAGGGCGGCGCGAAGGGGCATGAGACCTCCCGGTCGGCTCCGGCGCGGAGGAGCCTCCACGCCCTGGAGGAGAAGCTCGACTCCCATGATATCTGAAATCCGAGAAGGCGGCGCCGTCCCGAGCGGACGTTTCTCGATTCCGTCGGGCAGGTCCCTTCCGCGAGCCCCGTGGGATCCCTACTCGAGCCCCGTGCGGATCCCTACTCCAGCCCCGTGCCGATCTCTACTCGAGCCCCCTGCGGATCTCTACTCGAGCCCCGTGCCGATCTCTACTTTTGTCGCCCCGAGCGAAGTCGAGGGGCCTGGGTTCTCGACTCCGCTTCGCTCCGCTCGAAACGACAAAGGCTCCGCGCTCCGGTTGGCGCCAGCCCTGGTCGTGACCGACGGGGTCGCCGCCACGCCGGTGGGCGCCTCACGTCCCGAAGTACCTGGCGTCCGGGTGGTGGAAGACCAGGGCGCTGACGCTCGCCTCCGGGTCCATCATGTCGCCCTCGGTGAGCTCGACGCCGATCTCCTCCGGTTGCAGGGCCTCGAAGAGCTCGCGCTGGCCTTCCAGGTCGGGGCACGCCGGGTACCCGAAGCTGTAGCGCTTGCCCCGGTAGCGGGTCTGGAACAGGGCTTGCCGGTCCTCGTCCGGGTCGTCCGCCGGCTCGTCCGGGAAGCCCCACCGCTCCCGGAGCTTGCGGTGGAGGTACTCCGCCGCCGCCTCGGCGGTCTCGAGGGCCAGGGCGGCGTAGGCGTGGCTCTTCAGGTACTCGCCGTCCCGCTTCCAGCGCTCGGCGGTCTCCCGGACTCCGCCGTCCAGGCCGCCGAAGGTCGTGACGAACAGCGCCACGTGGTCCGGCTCGCCACCGTTCCCGGACAGGACGTAGTCGGCCAGGCACAACCGGTCGCCGTCCGCCTGGCGGGGGAAGGTCCACTCCGCCACCGGCGGGCGCCCCTCCGGGTCCTCCGGGTCCAGGAGGATCACCCGCTCGCCCTCCGCCCGGGCCGGGAAGAAGCGCCAGACCGCCCGGGCGCGGACTCCGTTCGACTCCGCCGCCTCCTGGAGCTCACGGACGACGCCCTCCAGCATGGCGAGCTTCGGGTCGTCGGACTCCCGCAGGCGCCGGACCGAGCCCTTCAGACCCAGGTGCTTGGCGTAGAGCATCTGGGGGTTGACCAGGGGCCAGATCTCGTCCAGCGGCAGCTCCTCCACGTGGCGCGCCCGGTCCGGCGGGGGCGGCGGCGTAAGGTCGCGACGCACCGCCGGGGAGGGTCCGGCCGGGGGCGTTTCCTCCTCGCCGCCGGCCGGGCGCCGCTTCCCCCCGCCCTCGGCCTCCCGCTCCCGGTCCCGTTCCGCCTGGGTCGCCACCGTGGCCGCCAGCTCGTCCCGGGCCTCGGGGTCGCACAGGCTCTCCACCATGGAGAGGCCCTCCATGGCGTCCCGTGCGTAGGTGCAGAACGACCCCTCGTAGGCCGGCGCGATCTTGCGGTGGGTGAACCTCCGGGACAGCGCCGCTCCGCCCACGAGGAGCGGCACGGCGATGCCCTCCGCCGCCAGGTCGCCGGCGGTGTGGACCATCTGCTGGGCGCTCTTGACCAGCAGGCCCGACAGGCCCACCACGTCCGGCCGGTGGCGCCGGACCTCCTGGATCAGCGCGTCGCTGGGGACCTTGATCCCCAGGTTGACGACCTCGAAGCCGTTGTTCGCCAGGATGATGTCCACCAGGTTCTTGCCGATGTCGTGGACGTCCCCCTTGACCGTGGCGAGGATCACCTTGCCTTTGGCCTTCCTGGTGGACTGCTCTTCGCCCTCCACGCGCTCCATGTGGGGCTCCAGGTAGGCCACGGCCCGCTTCATCACCTCGGCGCTCTGGAGCACCTCGGCCACGATGAGCTGGTTGTCGTTGAACAGGCGCCCGACCTCGGCCATGCCGTCCATCAGGGGGCCGTTGATGACGTCCAGGGGGTCGGGCCAGCGGGGGTCGGCCAGGGCCGCCTCCAGGTCCTCCTCCAGGCCCACCTTCGAGCCTTCCACCACGGCCCGGGCCAGGCGCTCGTCCAGGGGGAGGTCCTCCCGGGGCTTTCGCTCCGGCCGCGCCGCCTGGTCCCGGAAGTGCTCGGTGAACTCGGCCACGGCGCGCTCCGCCGCCTCCGGCTCGCCCAGGCGCAGGTCGATCAACCGCTGGGCGAGCTCGCGCTCCTCGTCCGGGATCTCGGCGTAGCGGGCCAGGCGCTCGGTGTTGACGATGGCGGCGTCGAGCCCGGCCTTGGTGGCGTGGTAGAGGAAGACCGAGTTCAGGACTTCCCGGCCGGCCGGGGGCAGGCCGAAGCTGACGTTGGAGACTCCGAGGATCGTCCGGCACTCCGGGAGCTCTTCCCGGATCCCCCGGACCGCCTCGATCGTGGCCCGGGCCGAGCCCAGGTACGCCTCGTCGCCGGTGCCGCAGGGGAAGACCAGGGCGTCGAACCAGAGGTCCTCGGGCGGCACGCCGTACTCCTCGGTGAGGATCCGGTGGCTGCGGCGCGCCACCTCGACCTTGCGCTCGGCGGTCACCGCCATGCCCTCCTCGTCGATCGCCCCCACGATGAGCGCCGCCCCGTAGCGCCGGGCCACCGGCACCACCGCGTCGAAGCGCTCCCGGCCGTCCTCCAGGTTGATGGAGTTGAGCACCGCCTTGCCCTGGCAGTGGACCAGGGCCCGCTCCATGACCTCCGGGTCGGTGGAGTCGATCATCAGGGGCACCCGGACCAGGCGGGTGATCTTCTCCAGGAAGGCCTCCACGTCCGCCACCTCGTCCCGGTCCGGGTCCTGGAGGCAGACGTCGATCACCTGGGCCCCGGCCTTGACCTGGGCCCGGCCCACCTCCGCCGCCGCCTCGAAGTCGCCGTCGCCGATCAGGCGCTTGAACTTCCGGCTGCCCAGGACGTTCGTACGCTCGCCCACGAACAGGGGCCGGTTGTCCTCCGTGAGCTCCACCGCTTCCAGGCCGGAGACGAAGCACCGGTGGTGGTCCGGAACCGGCCGCGGCGGAGCGCCCTCGACGCGGCGGACCAGGGACGCCACGTGCTCCGGGGTGGTGCCGCAGCAGCCCCCCACCAGGTTCACCCACCCGTTGTCGACGAACCGGCCGACGGCGCCGGCGATCTCCTCCGGGCCCTGGGTGTAGCGCCCCTCCTCGTCCGGCAGGCCGGCGTTGGGCACGCAGGCCACCCGGGTCCTCGCCAGCTCCGAGAGGGTCCGGACGTGGTCGGTCATCAGGTCCGGCCCCGTGGCGCAGTTCAGGCCCAGGTAGAGGAGGTCCGCGTGCTGCATGGAGACCGCCAGGGCCTCGGCGTCCTGGCCGGCGAGCATGGTTCCGGTGGGCTCGATGGTGGCGGAGACCGCCACGGGCAGGCGCCACCCCGCCTCCCGGAAGGCCCGCTCCAGGCCCAGCAGGCCGGCCTTCACGTTCCGGGTGTCCTGGCAGGTCTCGAGGAGCAGGTAGTCGGCCCCCCCGGCCATCAGCCCCAGGGCCTGGACGAAGAAGTGCTCCTGGAGCTCCTCGAAGGTGACGCCCCCGGTGACCGAGATCGCTTTCGTCGTGGGCCCCATGGAGCCGCAGACGAAGCGCGGGCGCTCCGGGGTGGCGAAGCGCTCGCAGGCGGCCCGGGCGATCTCCGCCGAGAGGCGGTTGAGCTCGAAGGCCCGGTCCGCCAGGTCGTACTCGTCGAGGACCAGGGGCGTGCCGCCGAAGCTGTTCGTCTCGACCACGTCGGCGCCCGCCTCCAGGTGGCCGGCGTGGATGCCGTCCACCAGGTCGGGGCGCGTGGCGCAGAGGTTCTCGTTGCAGCCCTCGAGCTCCGGGCCGCCGAAGTCGTCGGCGGCGAGCTCCAGGTCCTGGATCGCGGTGCCCATGGCCCCGTCCAGGACCAGGATCCGCTCCTCCAGGGCGCGCCGGAGGGCGCCGGTGCGTTCGTCCAGGTCCTCGGGCTTCGGGGGAATCTCGTGGGAATGGCTCATCGACCGTCCCTCCCTTGCGGATCTCATGCCCCCAGAACGCGAAAGACCCGCCTCGTGAGCATCACGAGAGCGGGTCTTCACCGCCGGACA
>JBKHJP010000492.1:0-2819 GCA_046538065.1 Thermoanaerobaculia bacterium
GAGCGCGACGACGAGCGCCTGGGCGCGCCCCTGGTCCTCCGGGAGCTGGCCACCGGGCGGGAGGTGGTCGTCCCCGACGTGGAGAGCTATGCCTTCAGCCGGAGCGGCGAGGCCACGGCCCACCTGGCCTACGCCGTCGCGGCCTCCGGGGGCGAGGGCAACGGCGTCTTCCTCCGCCGGCTCACCGACCCCGACCTGCCGGAGGTGGCCCTCCGCCAGGATGCCCGGGGCCGCTACACGGCTCTGGCCTGGACCGAAGAGCGCGCCGGCGCCGACCGGCTGGGCTTCGTCGCGGCGGTGGACGACGAGCAGGGCCACCCGGGCGACGGCACCCTCCACGTCTGGGACGGCGAGCTCCGGGCGGCGGTCGGCCTCGAGGGCTCCGGCGCCCCGGCGGCTCCGCCGGAGGGCTGGTTCGTGCCGTCGACCAACGAGCTCGCCTGGAGCCGGGACGGCGAGCGCCTCTTCTTCGGCCTGAAGCCGGAGGAGGAGCGCTCCTGGCAGATCCCGCCGGACGAGCGGGATGGCGGCGAAGACGCCGGGGTGAGCGAGGAGGCCGCGGAGGGCGAGGGCGGGGAAGGCGAGGAGGCCGGGGAAGCCGGGGGCGAGGGCGGCGAGGAGGAGCCGTTCGATCCCTACGACGAAGAGGCCATCCTCGAGACGCGCGGCGTCGACGTCTGGCACTGGGACGACCCCCTCATCCTGCCCCACCAGAAGGAGCAGTGGGACGAGGAGAAGGACCGGACGTACCGGGCGGTCTACCACCTGGCGGAGGAGCGGCTCGTCCCGCTGGCCGACCGGGAGATGCGCCGCGTCGACGTCGCCCACAACCCCCACGCCGCCCTGGGCCTGGTGGACGGGCCGTACCGGAAGGAGATCACCTGGGACGGCTGGTACCACGACCTCTACCGGGTGAGCCTTGAGGACGGCTCGAAGCAGCTCGTGGCGCGGCGCGTGCGCGGCTGGGAAGGCTTCGGTCTCTCCCCCGGTGGGCGCTACGTCGTCTACTGGCGCGAGCCCCACTGGCATCTGTTCGACGGCGAGACCGGCGAGACCCGGGTCCTCACGGAGGGTCTGGACGTGCCCTTCGCCGACGAGGACCACGACTTCCCGGAGCCCGCCGACGGCTACGGCGTGGTGGACTGGGTGGCGGAGGGTCCCGACGGGGGTCCCCTCCAGGACCGGGCGGTCCTCCTCTACGACAAGTTCGACGTCTGGGAGTTCCCCCTGGACGGCGGCGAGCCCTTCCCCGTGACCGGGGGCGCCGGCCGCCGGGACCGGATCGTCTACCGGGTGGTGGACCTGGACCCGCCGGACCGGGAGCGCGACCACGTGGCCCCCGGGGAGCGGTTGCTGATGACGGCGTACGACGACCGGGAGAAGCACCGGGGCATCGCCGAGGCCCGGGTGGGGGAGGAGGGGGTCCGGTCGATCGAGGAAGCCCGCGGCAAGTACTTCATCGTCCGGGGGCGGGCGGCGGACGCCGAGCGCCTCCTCTACACCCGGGAGAGCTACACCGAGTACCCGGACCTCTGGGTGGCGGACCTCGCCTTCGAAGACCGCCGCAAGCTCTCGGATGCCGGCTCCCAGGTGGACCCCGAGGCCTGGGGCGAGGCGGAGCTGGTGGAGTGGACCAGCGCCGACGGCACGCCCCTCCAGGGCATCCTGATCAAGCCGGCGGGCTACGAGGAGGGCGAGCGCTATCCCGTCCTGGTCTACTTCTATCGCCTCTTCACCAGCCGCCTCCACCGATTCAACGAGCCCGTGGTCAACCACCGGCCGAGCTTTCCCCACTACGCCAGCCACGGCTACGCCATCTTCCTGCCGGACGTCCGCTTCGAGGTGGGCCGGCCGGGGCTGGCGGCGACCAAGGCCCTGGTCTCCGGCGTCCAGAAGCTCATCGACACGGGCGTGGCGGACCCGGACGCCGTGGGCCTCCACGGCCACTCCTGGAGCGGCTACCAGGCGGCCTTCGTGGTCACCCAGACGGACCTGTTCGCCGCCGCCGTCGCCGGCGCCCCGGTGTCGAACATGACCAGCGCCTACGGCGGGATCCGCTACAACTCGGGTTTTGCCCGGATGTTGCAGTACGAGCAGGGCCAGAGCCGCCTGGGACCGAGCCTCTGGGAGGGGCGGGACCGCTATATCGAGAACTCGCCTCTGTTCTACGCCGACCGGGTGGACACACCGCTCCTGATGATGTTCGGCGACGAGGACGGGGCGGTGCCCTGGACCCAGGGGATCGAGATGTACCTGGCGATGCGGCGGCTGGGCAAGGAGGCTTACTTCCTCCAGTACCGGGGGGAGGACCACCACCTGGCGAAGTACGGCAACAAGCTGGACTACTCGATCAAGATGCGGGAGTTCTTCGATCACCACCTGAAGGGTGCGCCGATGCCGGAGTGGATGGCGGAGGGGGTGCCGTACCGGGGCGAGTAGGGCTCGGGGCTCGGGGCTCGGGCGGGCCTCCCGCCTCCGGGACGGCGCGGCGTCTTGGGTAAATGGGGCTCCTTGGCCGCGCCTCCGCTTCGGCTCCGCGCGATGCTTCGGGGGTCGCTGAAGCCAAAGGGAGCGGCTCCGCCTCAGAGGCCCTCCGGACGGGAGGCCCGCCCTCGTTGAGTCGTCGTCAGCCTCCGCTTGCGGCATTGGGTGCGACCCTGGTCTCCCCCGAGCGGAGCCGAGGGGTCGCACCGGTCGCGGGGGGGAGCGGTCCGGGGTCTCCCGCCGGGGGGACCAGCGCGCGCTTCTGGGTGTCCCGGCGCTCGGCGCGCGCTTCGGCTCAGAGCTTGTGAATGAATCGCCCGCCGAGCTGGGAGTCA
>JBKHJP010000105.1:0-12342 GCA_046538065.1 Thermoanaerobaculia bacterium
GCCCCGGACCCCGCCCACCCCACCCCGGCGGCTCTTCACCCCCCCTTGGCGTCGTACCAGGTGGGACCCCAGGCGGCGTCGACCACCAGCGGCACCTCCAGCTCGACCACGCCCTCCATCTCCTCCTTCGCCGCCCCGGCCACCGCCTCCGCGTCCTCCTCCGGGACCTCCAGCACCAGCTCGTCGTGGACCGTCAGCAGCAGCCGGGCGTCCGGGTGCTCTTCGGCCAGGCGGCGGTCCAGGCGCACCATGGCGATCTTCATGACGTCCGCCGCCGTGCCCTGGATCCGGGCATTGATCGCCATCCGCTCCGCGTTCTCCCGGAGGTTGCGGTTCTTGCTGTGGACGTCCGGCAGGTGGCGGACCCGGCCGTAGAGGGTCTCCACCCGCCCCTCCTTCCTGGCCCGCTCCAGGGTCTCCTCCCGGTAGCGCCGGACCCCGGCGTAGCGGTCCAGGTAGGCGCGAATGAACTCCTCCGCCTGGCCCCGGTCGATCCCCAGGGCCCGGGCCAGGCCGTAGGCGCTCATGCCGTAGAGGATGCCGAAGTTGATCGTCTTCGCCGCCCGGCGCTGCTCCGCCGTCACCAGCTCCGGTGAAACGCCCAGGACGACGGCCGCGGTCGAGCGGTGGATGTCCTCGCCCCGGCGGAAGGCCTCGATCAGGGCCGGCTCCCGGGCGATGTGGGCCAGGATCCGGAGCTCCACCTGGCTGTAGTCCGCAGCCAGGAGCACGGAGCCCGCCTCCGCCACGAAGGCCCGCCGGATCCGCTGGCCGAGCTCGGTCCGCACCGGGATGTTCTGGAGGTTCGGGCTGGCCGACGACAGGCGCCCGGTGGCGGCGACGGCCTGGTGGAAACGGGTGTGGAGGCGGCCGTCGTCGGCCACCAGGGCGGGGAGGGCGTCGACGTAGGTGGACTTGAGCTTCGAGAGCTCCCGGAAGCGCAGCAGCAGGACCGGGAGCTCGTAGCCGCGCACGGCGAGCTCCTCCAGGACCTCGGCCCCGGTGGCGTAGCTCCGGGTCTTCCGCGTGCGCTTCAGGACCGGGTAGCCGAGCTTCTCGAACAGGATCACCCCGAGCTGCTGGGGGGAGTTGACGTTGAACTCCTCGCCGGCCACGTCGTAGATCCGACGCTCCAGGTCTTCGAGCTCCGCCCCCAGCTCCCCGGACATGCGCTCCAGGTACGCGCAGTCCAGGCGGACGCCGCGCTCCTCCATCCCCAGGAGCACCGGCGTCAGGGGGGCCTCGATCTCCCGGTAGACGCGCCCCAGGGCCTCGCCGTCCGCCGCCTCGAGCTCCCGGCGGACCGCCCCGGCCATGCGCTCGGTCAGCGCGATCCGCTCCCCCGCCAGCTCCGCCAGGCGGGAGTCCCCCACCGCCGGGGGGCCCTCCCGGTCCCAGCCGGCGTCTTTCTCGGTGAGGGCCCGGCGCCCCAGGCGCTCCAGGGCCATCTCCTCGAAGCTGTGGCCGTGGACCGCCGGCCGGATGAGGTACGAGACCAGCATCAGGTCGAGGAGCGACGCCTCCGCCTGGAGCCGCCCCCGGGGCGTCCGGCAGTGGAGGCCGGCGGACAGCCGGAGGACCTCCTTCAGGTCGTGGCCCACGAGCTCCCGGCCGGCGTCCGCGATCCACGCCTCCAGGCTCGCCAGAGCCGCCTCCCGCAAGCCGTCCCGCCGGAAGTCGGCGTAGAAGGCCTCGACGGCGGGGCCACCGGCTTCCCCGGAGCCTCCCTCTCCACCCGCTTCCCCGCCGGTCCCTCCCTGGGGGCTCCCCACCGCCAGGCCCAGGGGCTCGGCGCTCCCCAGGCAGGTGACGAGCACCCGGGGGCCCAGGGCACCGGCCCGGCGCTCCCACTCCGCCGGGTCGGTGACCTCCTCCGCCGGCGGCGTCTCCAGGTCCCCGGCCACGTCGCGCTCCAGCTCCTCCAGCAGGCTGAAGAACTCCAGCTCGGAGAAGAGCTCCCGGAGCGCCTCCGGGTCCGGCGGGTCGTGGTGGAGGCCCTCGGGGTCGAAATCCACCGGCAGGTCGCAGTGGATGGTCACCAGCTCCTTCGACAGCAGCGCCTGCTCGCGGTGCTCCTCCAGCCCCTCCCGGTAGCTCTTGCGCTGGACCTCGGCGGCGCGCTCCAGGAGGGCCTCCACCGAGCCGTACTCCTGGATCAATTTCTCGGCGCCCTTCTTCCCGATCCCGGGCACGCCGGGGACGTTGTCGGAGGTGTCGCCCATCAGGGCCAGGACGTCCGCCACCCGCCCCGGGGGCACGCCGAAGTCCTCCTCCACCAGCTCCGGGGTGTAGAGCTTGTCGCGCCCGGTGTGGAAGAGGGAGATCGCGGGGGAGACGAGCTGGGCCAGGTCCTTGTCCGCCGAGACCAGGACCACGTGGTAGCCCTCCTCCGCCGCCCGGCAGGCCAGGGTGCCCAGGACGTCGTCCGCCTCGTAGCGCTCCATCTCCAGGATCGGGATGCGGTAGGCCTCCAGGGCCTTCCGGATCCACGGGATCTGGGGCCGCAGGTCCTCCGGCATGGGCTTGCGGTTCGCCTTGTAGTCCTCGTACCGCTCGGTCCGGACCGTCTCCGACGAGACGTCCAGGGCCACCCCCACCAGCTCCGGCTCCTCGTCCCGGAGGAGCTTCCGGAGCATCTGGATGAAGCCGTAGACGGCGTTCGTCGGCTCGCCCCGGGAGCTCGACAGCTCCCGGATGGCGTAGAACGCCCGGAAGATGTTGGAGTAGCCGTCGATCAGGTAGAGGCGCGGCGGGGTCTGCTCGGCCATGGGGCGGAATCATACCGCCGCGCCGGCAGGCCCCGCGCCCGATCGCGCTCACTGCATCTCGTCGAGTCGAGGCGGAGCCTCGCGAGCCGTGCCCGCTCCGTCAGTCCGTGCCGCCGGGGGCACGCCGCAGCAGGACCAGAGTCCGATCATCGGCGAAGGGAACTCCGGAGGCGAAGGCTTCGAGGTCCCTCTCCAGGCGGAGGGCGAGCTCGGCGAGCCCTTGGATCCGATGCTCGACGCACTGCTCGGCCAGCCGTCCGATCCCGTACTCCTCGTCCTCCGGGCCGGTGGCTTCGGTGATGCCGTCGGTGTAGACGACCAGGAGATCGCCTGGCTCGAGCGGGGCATCGGCGCCGACGTAGTCGGCACCGGGCAGGAGCCCTACCGGCGGCCCGGTGGAGGTGAGCTCCTCCACCTCGCCCGAGGCCCGCACGAGGAGAGCCGCGTTGTGCCCGGCGTTGCAGTAGCGCAAGCTCCCGCTGGCGAGGTCGAGGGCCGCGACGAACGCCGTGGCGTACTTCTCCGGAGGGGTGCGGGCATGGAGCTGGCGCGAAGTCAGCTTGCAGATCTCTTCCGGGGGCTGGCCCACTTCGATCAGGCCCGAGGCCAGGGCCTCGAGACACGCGGTGAGGAGGGATGCGCCGATCCCCTTGCCCGAGACGTCGGCCACCGTGACCACGCCTTCTCGCCCCTCCTTGCGCTTGACGACCTCGTAGTAGTCGCCCGAGACGGTCCGGGACGGCACGTTGCCGCCGTGGATCTCGTAGCCTTCCAGCTCCGGGAGCCGGCTCGGGAGGAGGCTCACCTGGATCCGTCGAGCGAGGGCCAGCTCCTCGGCGTGGCGGCGCCGCTCCACGGCCTCTTCGGCCAGTGCGGCGTTGCGGATGTGGAGCGCCGCGACCGAGGCCAGGGACACCAGCAGCTCCATGTCCTCCTCGTGGAACTCGCGCACGTGGATGCGCGAGCTCAGGACGATCATCCCCTCGACGCCCTCCGGGTCGAGGAGGGGCGCCGCGAGGATCGAGCGGACGCCGGAGGTGAGAATGCTCTCCGCCCCGGCGAATCGGCTGTCGACCCGTGCGTCGTGGACCAGCGCCACGACGCCCTTCTCGACGACCTCCCCGATGAGGCTGCGGGAGTACAACAGATCCTCTCCGGAGGACGACCGACTGGCCGCCCGGTACGGCTTGCCCTCGGGGTCGAGGAGGAAGACCGCCCCTTCCTCCGGTTCCAGGTGGTCGAAGACCCGGTCGAGGATCAGCTCCACGAGCCCTTCGAGGTCGATCTTGTGCGCCAACGCCCGGTGGACTTCGTTGAGGATCCGCTGCCGTTCCGCGTAGATGCGGAGCTTCTCGCTCTCCTCCCCCGGCGGCGCCACTGCGGTGGCCGAGCTGGTCTCGAGGATCTCGCCGGCCCGCCGGAACAGCGTGTCCTTTGCGTGGCTCACCGCGTCCGGGTCCTCCCCCTCCAGGAGGGTGAGGGCCGTCCCCGAGAGCTTGATCACGTCCCCCGGCTGGACCTCGGCGGCCGCCTCCACCGGCTCGTCGTTGAGGAAGGTCCCGTTGTGGGAGCCGAGGTCCTCCACCAGGATCCGCTCCCCGTCGCGGAACAGCCGGGCGTGCCGGCGGGACAGGAAGCGATCGGCGAGCGCCAGGTCCGCTTCCGACGAGCGTCCGATCACGAGCGACTCCCCGTCGAACGAATGGACGAACTCCTCGGCGCTTGGAGTGAGGATTCGGAGTCGAGGCACGAGGCCTTCTCCTGATAAGACATCATTATGCGCCTTGTCGCGCCTCAGCGCGGCCAACCCCTGCCCGAGGTCCCCACGACCGGCTAGCCCGGATCATACCGCCGCACCCGGGTCGCGCCCCGTCGCCCCGGAACCGAGCCTCCCGGAGGTTCTCTCCCACGAGCTGGCAAGCTTCTTGGATGTACTCTGGCTGGCCCCCATGGATCGACACATTCGCCGGATCGGGCGGGGGCGTCCCTGTGCCCCCTGCGGGGGTGGAGAGGGATCGAGGCGGAGCCTCGTCAAACTTACAAGGAAGGAGACACGTTCATGGGCATCCTGAGCTGGATCGTGATGGGGCTGATCGCCGGCGCCGTCGCCAAGGCCATCATGCCGGGGCAGGACCCGGGCGGTTGCATCCTCACCATGGTGATCGGGATCGTGGGTGCCCTCCTCGGGGGGTTCCTGGCCACGCTGATGGGCTTCGGCGGCATCTCGGGCTTCGACCTCAGGAGCCTGGTCATCGCCGTCCTCGGAGCGATCGTCCTCCTGGCGATCTTCCGGGCGCTGCGCTCCTGACAGGATCGACGAGGAGCGCGGCCGCCGCCGCGGCCTGGCCGTGAAACAATGCCCGGCTGTATGAGACGGCGAATCCCCGCGTTCCCCGCCGAACCGTCGCCCTGGACCTGCCGGCCCGGCCCGGCACCCCGGGCCGGCGCGCTGGCCTCGGCCCTGGCCCTGGCGCTGGCCCTGTTCTCCTGCGGCGCCGGGCCCGGCTCCACCGCCGACGGCGTCTCGACCGCCGAAGAGCCTGAGGGCCCGGCCCCGGAGGACCCCGGCCACACCGAGCGCCAGGGGCCCAACCGCCTGGAAGGGGAGTCGAGCCCTTACCTCCTCCTCCACGCCGACAACCCGGTGGACTGGTACCCCTGGGGCGAGGAGGCCCTGGAGCGGGCCCGGGAGGAGGACAAGCCCATCTTCCTCTCCGTGGGCTATTCGAGCTGCTACTGGTGCCACGTCATGGAGCGGAAGGTCTTCTCCGACCCGGAGATCGCCGCCCTGATGAACCGCTGGTTCGTCAACGTCAAGGTCGACCGGGAGGAGCGCCCCGACCTGGACGAGATCTACATGACGGCCACCCAGCTCATGACCCGGAGCGGCGGCTGGCCGAACTCGGTCTTCCTGACGCCGGATCTGGAGCCGTTCTACGCCGGGACCTACTTCCCGCCGGAGGCGGAGCACGGCCGGCCGGGGTTTCCCACGGTGCTGCGCCGTATCCACGAGGGCTGGACCGAGCGCCGCGGGGACCTGGAGGGCGACGCCGCCCGGGTGGCGGACGCCCTCCGCCAGGCCCTTTCGGCCCGGGGCGAGCCGGCGGAGAGCGTGCCGGGGGAGGCGGCGGCCCAGGCCGCGGTCCGGGCGGTCTCCGAGAGCTACGACGAGGCCCACGGCGGATTCGGCCGGGCGCCCAAGTTCCCCACGCCCGGCAAGCTGCTCCTCCTCTGGGAAGCCGGCGAAGCCGGGGGCGAAGAGCACGGGATGGTCGTCGAGACCCTGCGCAGGATGGGCCGGGGGGGCATCTACGACCACCTGGAGGGCGGCTTCCACCGCTACTCCACCGACGCCCGCTGGCTGGTGCCCCACTTCGAGAAGATGCTCTACGACAACGCCCACCTGGCGGAGCTCCTGGCCCTGGCCTGGCAGGAGACGGGGGACCCGGAGCTCGCCCGGCTGGCCCGGGGGACGCTGGACTTTGTCCTCCGGGAGCTCACCCGTTCGGAAGGCGGCTTCAAGTCGGCCATCGACGCCCAGACCGACGGCGAGGAGGGGGTCTACTACGTCTGGCGGGAGGAGGAGCTCCGCTCCGTCCTGGGTGACGAGGGTTTCGACCTGCTGGCGCCGATCTACGGGTTCGACGGCCGGCCGAGCTTCGAGGGGGACCGCCACGTCCTCCACCTGACGGCGCCGCTGGACGAGCACGCCGAGGGCCTGGAGATCAGCCGGGAGGAGCTCCTGGAGCGCCTTCAGCCGCACCTCGAACGCCTGCTCGCCGCCCGGGGGGAGCGCGACCGGCCCCTGGTGGACGACAAGGTCCTCTCCGACTGGAACGGCATGATGATCGCCGGCATGGCCCGGGCCGGGGCGATCCTGGAAGAGCCCCGCTACGTGGAAGCCGCCGAGAAGGCCGCCCGGTTCGTGCTGGAGCGGCTCGGACCGGACCCGGAGCCGAGCTCGGGCGCCGGCCTCCCGCTCCGCCACGCCTGGCGCGGGGGGGAGGCGAGGATCGACGCCTTCCTGGACGACTACGCCTTCCTCCTCCGGGGGCTCGTGGCGCTCCACGAGGCCACGGGCGAGGAGCGCTGGCTCACCCACGCTACCCGGCTGGCCGACGAGCTCGAGCGCCGCCTGGCCACCCCCGGCGGCGGGTACTACCTGTCGAAGGCCCGCCCGGAGCTCCTGGTCCAGCCGTTGACCGTGACCGGCGGCGCCCTGCCGTCCGGAAACGCCGTGGCGGCCCACGCCCTCCTCGCCCTGGCCGAGGAGACCGGGGAGGAGCGGTTCCGGGCGCGCGCCGAGCGGTCGCTGCGGGCCTTCGCTCCCCATCTCGAGCGCTTCCCGGAGGCGGTTCCCATGCTCGCCGCAGCGGTGCTCCGGTACCACCGGGAGGCGCCCGACGACGGCGGAGGCGAAGGCGCCACCGAACGCGCCGACAGGCGGCGGTGACACCGCGTCAGTCAGGGGACGCACCCGGCCCGGTCCAAGAGCCCCGGGTGAGCTCGCTGCTCCGCGGCAGGTAAGATCCCGCCCATGCGTAGAGTCTCCACCGCCCTCCTGCCGTTCGCCCTGGTCCTCACCCTCACCTGCTCGGCCCAGTCGCCCGAGGCCCCCGACGAGGAGGCCGGGGACGGCGCGGGCCCCCCGGCCCGGGCCGTGGAGCTTCACGCCGAGGGCCTGGCGGCCCTGGAGAACGAGGAGCCCGCTCAGGCCGAGGAGCTCTACGCCGAGCTGGCCGAGCTCCTGCCGGACCACCCCCTGCCCTGGGCCAACCTGGCGGTGGCGCGCCTGCGCCAGCAGGAGACCGAGGGGGCCCTGGAGGCTTCGGACCGGGGCCTGGAGGCGGCGGGCGAGGGTGAGGCCGCCGGACGGGTCCACGCCATCCGCGGCGCGATCCTGGACTGGGCCGGCCAGCCGGAGGCCGCCTTCGAAGCGTACGAGCGGGCCGCCGAGCTCGCCCCGGAGGATCCGGAGATCCTCTACTCCCTCCAGCGCCAGGCGGTCTCCCTGGGGCGCGAGGAGGACGCCGCCCGGGCCCTGAACCGCCTGGCGAAGGTCCGGCCGGACAACGTCGTCGTCCTCCTGGAACGGGGCAAGCAGGCCGTCCGGCAGGGGGACCGGGCCGCGGCGACGGAGGTCTTCCTGCGGGTGGAGGAGCTCCTCTGGCAGGCCCCGCCGGTGGCCGCGAGCGCCCTCGAGGGGCTGCGCGATGCCCTGGAATCCGGAGACGCGGCCGGCGACCTGTCCAGCGCCCGGGTGCCCGCCGCGCGCCTGGAGAACGTCCTCAAGGTGACCCCCATGTACCGGGAGAGCCTCCGGGAGCTCTCCCAGGGCATCCAGGCGGTGCCCTTCCACCGTTTCGGCGACCGGGCGGCGTCGGCGGGGCTGGGCCCGCCCCTGGACGTCCGGTTTGCCGGCGAGCGCCTGTCGGAGGCACCCACCGTAGGCGGGGCCATGGCCCTGGCGGACCTGGACGGCGACGACGTGGCCGACGTGGCCCGGATCGTCCGGCGCCCCGCCGGGGAGGGTGCCGGAAACGGTGAGCAAGCCCTGGTCGTCCACCTGTCCGGCGGAGGAGAGCGGACCCCCCTGCCGGCTCCCGACCTCCAGGCGGTGGAGGGCCTCCTGGCCGCCGACCTGCGCAACGACCGGGGCATCGACCTGGTCGCCTTCGGGCCCGGCGGCGTGGCGGTGTGGGAGGGCACGGCGGGCGAGAACGGCGTGGAGCTGGCCCCGGCCGGAGAGGAGGCGACGGGCCTGGACGGGGCCGGCGGCCGTGCGGCCACAGCCACCGATTTCGACCTGGAGGCGGACCTGGACCTGATCCTGGCCGGGAGCCCCTCCGGGGACGGGGCGGAGCTCGAGCTCTTCCGCAACCCGGGGGCGGGTCCCCTGGAACCGGTGGGCGAGAAGGTGTTCCGGGGCGTCGAGCTCCCCGCCGGAACCCGGGCGGTGGCGGCCGGCGACCTGGACCGGGACGGCGACCCGGACCTGCTGGTGGCCGGGGACTCGGGCCTGCGCTGGCTCGACAACCTGCGCCACGGCGCTTTCTCCGACCGCACGGCCGGCAGCGGGCTGGAGGAGGCCCCGGCGGCCCGGACGGTGGCCGTCGCCGATCTGGACAACGACGGCCTGCCCGACCTGGCCGTGGCGGGCCCCGAGGGGCTCAGCCTCTGGCGCAACGGCCGGGGCGGACCGGGCCGGTTCGAGCGGTGGTCCCCCGCCGGCCTGCCGGGCTCCGGCGAGCTGGGGGAGATCGCGGCCGTCACGGCCTTCGACGCCGACAACGACGGGCGCCTGGACCTGGCCCTGGCGGGAGCGGAGGGGATCACGGTCCTCGCCCGGGACGGCGAGGGCGCCTTCCGGACGCTCCCCGTCGAGGAGGGCCCCGGAGCCGCCACCGCCATCGGCGCCGCCGACCTGGACGGCGACGGCGACCTGGACCTCCTGGCCGCCGGCCCGGAAGGGCTCCACCGGCTGGAGAACCGGGGCGGGAACGAGAACCACCACCTGCGGGTGCGCCTGGTGGGCCTGACCCAGGGCAACTCGAAGAACAACGTCAACGCCGTCGGCGCCCTGGTGGAGGTGAAGGTGGGCGGGGCCTACCAGCTCCGGGAGCACGACGGCCGCGTGAGCCACTTCGGCCTGGGCCGCTCGGAGGCGGCGGACGTGGTCCGGGTGGTCTGGAACAACGGCGTGCCCCAGAACCGGGTGGACGTGGCCGGCGACCGGACGATCGTCGAGGAGCAGGTCCTCAAGGGGAGCTGCCCCTTCCTCTACGCCTGGAACGGCGAGGAGATGGCCTTCGTCACCGACCTCCTCTGGGGCTCACCGGCAGGCCTGCCGGTGGCGGAGGGCGTCTGGGCCCCGGCGGACGCCGAGGAGCTGGTGGAGGTCGTCGGCGCCCGGCCCCGCTCAGGACCCCTCTCGGGAGAGGAGGGCGAGGCCGGGGCCTACTACGACCTGCGGATCACGGAAGAGCTCTGGGAGGCCGCTTACTTCGACCGTGTCCGCCTGTGGGTGGTGGACCACCCGGAGGACGTGGCGGCGGCCTCGAGCCTGAAGATCGTGCCGGGAGAGGTGGTGCCGGACCGGGTGCTGGGCAGCCGCGGGGTGCGCCCCGTGGCCGCCGCCTGGGACGGCCGGGGCCGCGAGGTCACGGCGCGCGTCCGGGAGCGCGACCACGTCTACGCCGACGGCTACGAGGAGAGCCTCTACCAGGGGCTCGCCCGGGAGCCCTGGAGCCTGACCTTCGAGCTGGGGGACGAGGCGGCCGGGGGCGGCCCGGTGCGCCTCCTCCTGGACGGCTGGATCTTCCCCACCGACGCCTCCATCAACATCGCCCTCGCCCAGCGGCCGGACCTGGCCCTCCAGGCACCCCGCCTGGAGGTGGAGACGGCGGACGGCTGGCAGGTGCTGATGCCCAGCATGGGCCACCCGGCGGGAAAGACGAAGACCATGGTGGTGGACACGCCGCCGCTTCCGCCGGATGCCCGGCGCCTGCGGATCGTCACCAACCAGTGGCTCCACTGGGACCGGATCGCCTGGACGCCGCTGCCCGCGGGCGGGGCGGACGAGGAGGTCCGGGTGGTGGAGCGCCTGGTCCCGGAGCGGGCGGACCTGCGCTACCGGGGCTTCTCCGCCCTGGTCCGCCGGGCCCCGAACGCCCCCCACGAGTTCGACTACGACCGGCTGACGACCGTCTCGCCCTGGCAACCGGTACGGGGGCCCTACACCCGCCACGGCGACGTGCGGGAGCTCCTCCTCACCGCCGACAGCCGCTCGGTGGTCATGGCCCCCGGCGACGAGATCGTGCTCCGCTTCGACGCCTCCCACCTCCCACCGCCCCCGCCCGGCCACCGGCGGACCGTCTTCCTCGAGAGCCACGGCTGGGACAAGGACTACGACAAGCACACCTACGCCGTCGAGCGCGGCAGCCTCCCCCTCCCCTTCCGCGGGATGGAGGTCTACCCGTGGCCCGAGGGCGACGGCCCGCCGGAGGCCGAGGCGGAGGCCCTGGAGGAGCTCCGGCGGGAGTGGCTCACCCGGGACGCCCCGGGGCCGGAGGGCGGTCGGGGAACGGAACGGGATCGACCGTAACCACGGAGATCCGGGTATGTGGTCCCCCGGAGACTGAGACCGGAGTCCCGATCCGGAGGCTCTGGCTCGCCACCCTGACCCTCCCCCTGTTCGGAGCCCTCCCCCTGGACCGCTTGGCCCTCGCGGCCTTCGCCCTGATGCGCCTGGCCCACCACTCTGGAATCGAGTAGGACGGCCCGTCGGGCGTCAACCTCCGGCGGCCCTAGGAGCGAGGGAGGACCTCCGCACCGGCCTCGCTCACCGGGATCAGGTCGCGCCGAAGGGGAACCTCCGACCCTCCGGAACGGCGCCCGGAAGCACGCCGGGAGAGAATGGCGCGAAAGAATGACGCGAATCGGCCGGCAGACCGCTGCCGCCCTCACGGCGGCAGCCGAGGAGCTGCCGGCCAGGAGGAGAGCTATGCTGATCCGAAGGATCCCCCGGTGCATCGTCCCGTTCGTCCTGACCGTCGCGCTGCTCGCGGCCGGTAGCTCGCCGCTCCTGGCCCAGCGCGGGGAGGCGGACGCTGATGCTGCCATTTCCCAGACCATCGCGGCCCTCATCGGCAAAGTGGTGGCCTGGCTGGGCTCTGAGCTCCGTGTGGTGACGGCCGAGCATTGCTCTACGCTCGACCCCAACGGCTGTTCAGAGTCCCGATCGGCACCGGTCCCCGACACCAAGCCGACTGGGCAGTCGCGCCTCCCCATGGAGTCGGATCTGCCGCGGACCCGATGATCCGCTAGCCCCCGGGGACCGCCGGACACCCCAGTAAGCCCCGTCCGCTCCCTGGACAGGGGCGTCAGGTGAGGTGTATCCTCCAGGGAGGTCACGCGGTTTCGCAAACGTGTTAGACTCGGACCTAAGCACCGAGGGGAGTCTTGGCTATGATCGTTGCGTCTCCGGACGCACTCCAGGGAGGAGAGAGAGGAGCAGGCCTCGGTGGCCCCATCGGACCCGCGACGCATCATGGACGTCCTGAAGCGGTACCGGTTCCCCGGGGACGAGGCGGAACGGATCCTGGAGGAGTCCGTGCTGGCCGCCGCCCGCCATTCCCGCAGGTGGCAGCAGGACCTCGAGACGGTGATCGCAACCATCGTGGAGGCACGGTGCCGTGAGTACGTCGCGCGGACGAGAACGGTCGAGGAAGGGGAGCTCCAGGATGACGACGAGCCATCCGGATCGTGAGAGCCTGCGCCGCTTCCTGGCGGCGGACTTTCCCGGGGCTGAGGAGTCGGCGGTCCGGGAGCACCTGGAGGGCGGGTGCCAGCCGTGCCTCTACGCCGCCCGGGACGCCGTGGCCAGGGTACTCCCCCTGTACCGGGACCTGGTCGCACGGAGTATCCGCGACAGCACGTCCGAGGAGGACCGGGACGCCGCCTGGCGCCAGGCCCTGGAGAGCGGCCGGCGGATCGGCGCCTTCCTGCTGGAGCGGGAGGAGGCCCTGGCCCCGGTGCTGCTGGCCGAGCTCCTCCTCCACCCCGCTTAGGGACA
>JBKHJP010000493.1:0-2801 GCA_046538065.1 Thermoanaerobaculia bacterium
GCTCCAGTTGGCGATGTAGGCCAGGTCGTAGCGCAGCTTGTTCTGGGCGCTGGAGTGGTACTCCCCGTTCACCTGGGCCAGGCCGGTCAGGCCGGGGGCGACGGCGAAGCGCTCGGCGTAGCCCGGGATCTCCTCCAGGTAGCGGGCGACGAAGCCGGGGCGCTCCGGCCGGGGGCCCACCAGGCTCATGGAGCCCGCCAGGACGTTGAAGAGCTGTGGCAGCTCGTCCAGGCGCAACCGGCGCAGGAACGCTCCCGCCGGGGTCAGGCGCGGGTCGCCCGGCTGGGCCATGATCTCCTCGCTCCCCGCTTCGGCGCCGACCCGCATGGTCCGGAGCTTCCACAGGGTGAAGCGCTGGAGGCCGCGGCCCACCCGCTCCTGGCGGTAGAGGACCGGGCCCGGCGAGGTGGTCCGGACCAGCACGGCGCAGGCGCCCAGGACCGGGGCGGCCAGGACCAGCATGGCGCTGCCGGCGGCCAGGTCGAATGCGCGCTTCAGGGGCCGGAACAGCCGCCACTCCGAGTCCCGCACGACCTCGATCAGGGGAAGGTCCCGGACCCACCGGTAGCGCATGCGCCCGATCAGGCTCTCGAAGGGGCCGGGGAGGAGCAGCACGGTTCCCCGGGCCCTTCCGGACGCCCGGGCCAGGTCGTCCAGAAGCCGCGTCTTCCAGGCCGTGTCGGTTTCCGCGATCACCACGTCGTCGACGGCTCCCGCCGCCACCAGGCCGGGCAGGGCGTCGAGGTCCCCCAGACGGGGACCCAGGTCCGGCGAGGGCTCCACCCCGGCCGCATCCCCCGGGCCCGACACCCATCCAGCCACCTCGAGACCGTGGGCCTCGTGCTCCCGGATCCGCCCGGCGAGCTCCGCCGCCCCGGACCCGCACCCCACGATGGCCACGCGCGCCGGGGTCGCCCGGAGGCCGGCCGTGCTCACCGCCCGCCAGGCCAGGAGCGCCGCGAAGTCCAGGGCGCCGTAGAGGACCAGGACCGACCTCGGGAAGGTGCGCTCCATCAAGAAGAAGGAGGCGCCCAGCGCCAGGACCTGGACGAGGACGGCGGGCGTCAGCCGGCGGGCCCGGTCCACCCAGGAGCGGCCCTGGGGCGGGTCGTACAGGCCGAAGAAGTACAGGGCGGCGGCCTGGACGGCGACGACCAGTGGCCAGTAGACGTGGAAGAACTCCAGCCGGTCGGCGGGGAGGAGCTGTTCGGTGAAGGGCACCGGCAGGTGGACCCGGATGCGGAACGCCACGTAGAAGACCGCGACCGCCGTCGCCAGGTCCCCGGCGAAGCGCACCCATCTCCGGAGCGTGGGCTCGCGCGGGAGCATGCGGCGGATCTTAGCGCCCCGGGCGGGCCGGGCCCCCCGGTCGTTTCGCCACGGGCGGACGCGAGGTCCGGCCCGAACCCGGCGCCCCCGAACGCGTGTAGGGGCGGAGCTCGCCTCCGCCCGGGGTAGAGGCTCGGCACTCCGCCGGTGTAGGGTGAAGGGGCAATGAAGGTCACCGAGCACCTGGAACGGGCCAGCGCGCCCCTGATCAGCTTCGAGATCATCCCGCCCTTGCGGGGCGGCAACGTCCAGCACCTCCTGGCCCTCATCGACGACCTGGTCCAGTTCCGGCCGCCCTTCATCGACATCACCAGCCATCCCGCCGAGGTGATCTACGAGGAGACGGCCCAGGGCTTCCAGCGCCGGGTCAAGCGCAAGCGCCCCGGCACCCTGGGGGTGTGCGCCCTGATCCAGAACAAGTGGGACGTGGACGCGGTGCCCCACATCCTCTGCCGCGGGTTCACCCGGGAGGAGACCGAGGACTTCCTGATCGAGCTGCGCTACCTGGGCATCGACAACGTCCTGGCCATCCGGGGCGACGACAGCGGCTACGAGAAGCCCCTCCAGTTCGGCCGCAGCGCCAACGTCCATGCCCTCGACCTGGTGCGCCAGATCGCCGACATGAACCGGGGCAAGTACCTGGAGGACGAGCTGCTGGACGCCGAGCCCTCGGCCTTTTGCATCGGCGTGGCCGGCTACCCGGAAAAGCACTTCGAGGCTCCGAACCTCCTCACCGACATCCGGCGGGCCAAGGAGAAGATCGAGGCCGGTGCCGACTACATCGTCACCCAGATGTTCTTCGACAACCCGGCCTACTTCGCCTACGTGGACCGGTGCCGGGCGGAGGGAATCGAGGCGCCCATCATCCCCGGGATCAAGATCCTCACGTCGAGGAAGCAGCTCACCTCGGTGCCCCGGGTCTTCCACGTGGACATCCCGGAGGAGCTGTCGCTGGAGGTGGAGAAGGTGCCGGCGGACCGGGCCGAGGACGTGGGAGTGGAGTGGGCGCTCGAGCAGAGCCGGGAGCTCCTGGAGGCCGGGGTGCCGGCGATTCACTTCTACGTCATGCAGAGCACCCGGGCGATCCAGAAGCTCATGCGCAAGCTGAAGATGGACTGACGCCCGTGGCCCCGGGCGGAGCCGTTCGGCTCGACAGGCTCGCCCGGGCCCTCGCTCAGGCCAGGAGCGGGCTCCGCCCCGGCGCCCGTCCGCCGGCCAGGACGCCGTTGACAGGGGGCGCCACCCGGCGCTACGCTGCTCCCAGCATCACGAGCGGCCCGGCCGGAGCCCCCCCACAGCCGGCCGGGCGCGGCAACCTGGGACGGACACCCAAGGTGCCCCTCCCGCTCCTTCCGAGCTCAGGGCGAGCTCGAGGTCGGACGCGGGGATGCGGCCGCCGGCGTCGGCGGCAACCAACTGTCCGGCGGTGAAGACCCGCTCTCGTGATGCTCACGAGGCGGGTCTTTCGCGTT
>JBKHJP010000106.1:0-12277 GCA_046538065.1 Thermoanaerobaculia bacterium
CCTCGCTGGGGCATGCGCCCGGCCTCGCTGGGGCATGCGCCCGGCCTCGCTGGGGTATCTGCCCAGCCTCGCTCCGGCGCCTTCTTCGTGTCGTTCCGAGCGGAGCGAAGCGGAGTCGAGGAACCTGGGCGGGGGGCCGGAGATCCGCCTCCGGTTAGGATAGGCCCGCCCCATGAAGATCCGCCCCTCGCTGAGCTGGCTCCTGGTCTTCGTGCCCGCGGCCGTCGGCCTCGACCTGCTGGCTTCGGAGCGCCCCACCCTCGTCTTCCTCGCGGCGTGCGTCGCCGTGATCCCCCTCGCCGGGTGGCTCGGGAAGGCCACCGAGCACCTGGCGGAGCGGACCTCCGAAGGCGTCGGAGGCCTCCTCAACGCCACCTTCGGCAACGCCGCCGAGATCATCATCGCCCTCTTCGCCCTGCGCCGGGGGCTGACCGAGGTGGTCAAGGCCTCGATCACCGGCTCGATCATCGGCAACATCCTCCTGGTCCTGGGGCTCGCCTTCCTGACCGGCGGGGTGCGCCACCGCCGCCAGGAGTTCAACGTCGCCGGCGCCCGCGTCCAGGCGACCATGCTTACCCTGGCCGCGATCGCCCTGATCATGCCGGCCCTCTTCCACCACCTGGTGGGGGCGGGGGAGGCGGAGCGGACCCTGTCGCTGGAGATCTCGGTGGTCCTGATGGTGACCTACGGGCTGCTCCTCCTCTTCTCCCTCCACACGCACCGCCAGCTCTTCACCGGAACGGCGGCGGAGGCGGCGGACCGGGAGCACGAGCCCTGGAGCCTGGGCCGATCCCTGGGCGTGCTGGTGGCCTCGGCGGCGGTGATCGGCTGGATGAGCGAGATCCTGGTGGGCTCGGTGGAGGCGGCCGCCGAGAGCCTGGGGATGACCGAGGTCTTCGTCGGGGTGATCGTGGTGGCGGTGGTGGGCAACGCCGCCGAGCACTCGACGGCGGTTCTCATGGCCTGGAAGAACCGGATGGACCTGGCGGTGGGGATCGCCGTGGGGAGCTCGGTCCAGATCGCGCTGTTCGTGGCGCCGCTGCTGGTCTTCGCCAGCCTGATCCTGGCCCCCGAGCCCATGGACCTGGTCTTCACGCCGGCGGAGGTGGTGGCGGTGGGCCTGGCGATCCTCATCACCGGCCAGATCGCCGGCGACGGACGGTCCAACTGGCTGGAGGGGGCCCAGCTCCTGGCGGTGTACCTGATCCTGGGGATCGTGTTTTATTTTATTCCGGCGTAACGGGGTGTAGGAGGTCGGTCGTACGGGGGTGACTCCGGTGGGCGTGGGGCCCCCGCCCCGGTCGCCGTCCCGGGCATGGCAGAGCCGGCCCGGGCCTATCCACCCAAGCAGAGCTCCTCCGGATCACCCCCCAACCCCTCGGTCCCCTTCCCACCCTCGCGGGGGGAAGGGGACGCCCCCGTCCGGCCCTCCGGAGCATCGGTGGCGAGAGCCGTCCCGGGCTCCCTCCCCCGGGCAGGGGCCGGGGGTTCCGCTCCGGCGTCGGCCCCGAAGCCCTCTCGTCGGTTGCAGTGCACTCCCTCCGTCTGGGCGACTCCGCGCCGCCGGTTGCTCTGCCACTGCGAGGCCTGGAGGCCACTGGCGTGCCGCCGCGCACCGTGGGTTGGAGTGGTCCCGGGTGGGGCTCCGGCGTAGGGTTCGTCTACCCGGCCTCGATCGGCGGGCGCGGCTGCCGCCGCCTACGCGGAAGCCCCGGCCCCTGCCCTCCCCCCGAGAGCCTCCTGGACATGCTGCGCTGTCGTCCTTGTCGCCCCCACCCGGCCCGCGGGCTGCGCAATCGGGGTAGCCGGGGCTCCGTTGAGCCTGATCGGTGAAGGAGCCGGTGCGGGGGTGCTCCCCTCCGGGTGGGGGAGCGGCCCGAGGTCCCGGGATGGTCCAGGGGGCGGGGCGGGGCAGCCCTGCGCCAGGGGCGTCACGGACCGCGCGGGCCACGGGCGGCGGGAGTGCACGTGGAGAACGCGCGGGCCGTGCCGAGGTGGGCGCCCGCGCCCGGAGCAGTCCGGCCAGCGCCCACCGTCCCCAGGCGCAGGGCTGCCCCGCCCCGCCCCTCCCAGGACGGTCCGGCTCCCTCCACCGAAATCGGTGCCGAGATCACCGCCGCCGGTATCGGGCGATCCGGGGGCGCCCTACGGAGCCGCCACCCGCCGCTCCCTCCGGCGCCGGTGCTCCGCCGTGACGGCCTTGGCCGTCGTGGCGCCGAGGATCAGCGCTCCGCCCCCCCACGCCCAGGCGCCCGGGACCTCGCCGTGGAAGATCCACGCCCAGAACGGGCTCCCCACCGGCTCGATCAGCAGGAGCAGGGAAGCCTCCAGCGCCGGGACCCGCTCCAGGCCGTTGGTCAGGAGGACGTACGCCAGGGCGATCTGGAAGACGCCCAGGTGGGCCACGGCGAGCCAGTCGCCCACCCCGGTCTCCGGCAGAGGGAAGGCGAAGGGCAGGCAGAGGGCGAAGGCCATGAGGTTCCCGGCGATCGCCGCCGCCGCCCCCGGCCGGGCCCGCAAGTGGCCCCGGCGCCGGACCTCGGCGGCGCCGAGCCAGCGCAGGCCCATGATGGTGAAGGCCCAGCTCACGCCGGACGCCGCCCCCAGGACGTTGCCCAGCATCGGCAGCGGCGCCGTGGCGTACGGCTGCTGCTCGCCCACGAAGAAGGCGGCGAGCCCGACGCCGATCAGGGCCATCCAGCCCAGGTCGCTCCGGCGGGCGCGCTCGCCCAGGAGGCGCGGGGAGAGGAGCAGGATGTAGAGCGGCGCGGTGGACTGGAGGAAGATGGCGTTCGCCGCGGTGGTGTACTTGTTCGAGGCGACGTAGAGGATCATCGTGGCGGCGTAGGCCACGCCCACCAGGGCGGCCCGGCGGTTGAGGGCCCGGAGCGCCCGGGGCACCATGAGCGCCAGGGCGACCGCCGCGATGGCGCAGCGGAAGCCCGCCACCTGCCAGGGATCGAGGACCGTGGCCTTGATCGCCGCGCCGCCGGTGGAGAAGAGGAGGGCGGCCCCCACCACGGCGAGGCGCGATGCCAGCATCCCGGGTTCGGGCGTCCCGTCCTCCCGCCCGGCGCTCCGGTCCGGACCCCGGTCCGGGTCCGCACCCTTGCCCCGGCGTTCGGCTCCGGCGGGGCTCCTCATCGACTCCTCCGCGGTCTCGTCTCCGTCCATCATCCCCCCTGTACGGTCCACGGGACCCCTCGGGAGCACCGTGTCCGGGGCTCCCTGTGACACCGCGCCGCCCTTCCGCCGGGGTCGGCCGGAGGTCAGCGCCCGCCGATTCTCCCCCGAACCGGAGCCTGTGACTGCACGGGCGGCCGTGGGCGCCCTCCGGGCGCCGGCTTCCCGGGAGGACCGGGACCTGGTAGAAACCCGGAAGGAGACGATGGACCCGTCCACCGCCACCCCACCGCCGTCGTCCCGCCCGGGCTCGCTTCGGGACCGCCGAGGGCGCGTCTCCCTCGCGGAGACGCTCACCCCCTTCCGGGGCCGGCAGTGCCCCGGGGTCCGGCGGGCGACGGCCGCGTCGGGGGCGTCGCCGTGAGGCGGCCCGGCAAGGCCGTTCCGGGGGAGGCCGGGGTGCGGTCCGCCGGAGTGGAGGTCTGGGCCCGCCGGGCCGAGAGCGGAGGGCTCGACGCCACCCCCGACGCCGTCGCCCTGGAAGAGCCCCTGGAGATCCGCCTGGCCGCCGGCGGCGAGCGGCGGACCCTCGCCGTGACCATGCGCACGCCGGGGGACGACGTCGCCCTGGCCGCCGGGTTCCTCCACGGCGAGGGCCTGGTCCGGGACCGGGCCCTGATCTCAGGGCTCCGGACGCTGGTGGAGGAGGATCCGGACTCGGGCGCCCGGAGCGACGTGGTGGAGGTCGAGCTCGCCGCCCGCAGGCTCCCGAACCTCCGGTCCCTGGAGCGGCACGTCTTCACCGGCAGCGCCTGTGGGGTGTGCGGCCGGGTGGTCCTGGACGAGCACCTGGTGGGGGACTGCCGTCCGCCGGCGCCGGGCCCGGCGGTGGCGGCGGAGACCCTGGACGCGTTGCCGGGGACCCTCCGGGCGGCGCAGGAGGGCTTCGCGGCCACGGGTGGGCTCCACGCGGCGGCGCTCTTCACCCCGGACGGGACGCTCCTCGCCGCGGCCGAGGACGTGGGGCGTCACAACGCCCTGGACAAGCTGATCGGTCGGGAGCTCCTGGAGGGGCGGCTGGGGCCGGAGCGGGCCCTGGAGCGTTGCACCGTCCTGGTGAGCGGCCGGGCGAGCTTCGAGCTGGTGCAGAAGGCGCTGGCGGCGGGGGTGCCGATCCTGTGCGCGGTGTCGGCGCCGACGAGCCTGGCGGTGGAGGTGGCGGGGCGGTTCGGGATGACGCTGGTGGGGTTTCTGCGGGAGGGGCGCTTCAACGTATATTGCGGTCGGGAGCGGATCGCCGGTTGACCGGGGTGGGGGCGGATCGGGGCCGGGCCTTCCGACCTCCGGGACGGCTCGGCTCCGAGGACTTCCACCGGAAGGCCTCGCCTCGCATGGCCTCGCGCCCGTTGCTTGGTTGCACTGCCTCCGTTCTTGCCCCTGCGCGGTCCATGAGCCCTGCGGTCGGAAGGCCCGGCCCCGACCCGCCCTTCGCCGTGGGTGGTGGGTGGCGCTCCGTCCCGCCCGTGGTGGGAGGAGGATGGTCGGCCTGGCGTGTGCGTGGGCTCGCGCCTCGGCACGGCCCGCACTTCGGCGCCTCGGACTCCGTGGGGGCCGGTGGTCCGTGCGGTCCGTGACGCCCCTTCCGGGGGACGCCCGCCCGGCCCCGACCCGCCCTTCACCGTGGGTGGTCCTCGCCGCTCCTCCCCGCCCGAGAGTCCGGGGTCCATGAGCCCTGCGGTCGGAAGGCCCGGCCCCGACCCGCCCTTCGCCGTGGGTGGTGGGTGGCGCTCCGTCCCGCCCGTGGGGGGAGGAGGATGGTCGGCCTGGCGTGTGCGTGGGCTCGCGCCTCGCCACGGCCCGCACTTCGGCGCCTCGGACTCCGCGAAGGCCGGGGGCGCGTTCGCTCAGCCTTGTCGCCCCGAGCGGAGCGAAGCGGAGTCGAGGGGCCTGGGAGGGGGCTGGTATCCCAGGCGCTCAGGCGCTGGCGGGCAGTGGGGCTCCGGGAGCGGGGAGGCCGGCGGGGATGCCTTCCGTGCTCAGGTCCTCGTCGATGTCGGGCCAGTGAATTCCGTAGCCACCGCCTGCAATCTGCCAGTTGGCGCGCTCCTGGGGCGTGGCGTTGAGCAGGCGTGGATACCAGACCAGGGGCACGGTGACGCTCCTGCCGTCGGCGAGGAAGACCGTCAGCTCGTCGTCGGAGCAGTGGACGTCCTTGACTCGCATGCCGGGGCTAAGTTCCGAGGTGCTCATTCCATGCCTCCAGGAGTCGCTCGCGCTCTCGCTCGAGGATTTGTTGGATCCGGAGTAGCTCGTGGCTATAGAAGTACACCCTGTACGGACCGGAGCGGAGGACCGTCGGCATCCGGATCGATTGTACAGGGGTGGGGGGCGGGTCGGGGCCGGGCCTTCCGACCTCCGGGACGGCTCGGCTCCGAGGACTTCCACCATAAGGCCTCGCCTCGCATGGCCTCGCGCCCGGACCCGTGGTGCACTCCCACCGTCGTAGCCCCTTCGCGGTCCATGAGCCCTGCGGTCGGAAGGCCCGGCCCCGACCCGACCTTCACCGGGAGTGGTGGATGGCGCTCCGTCCCGCCCGTGGTGGGAGGAGGATGGTCGGCCTGGCGTGTGCGTGGGCTCGCGCCTCGGCACGGCCCGCAGTGTCCGCCGGGCGTTGGTGGTACCCTCTCCGTGCCTTTCACGATGACCCAGACCGGCTCCAGGACGGACCGCCAGAAGCGGTGGCGGGAGATCATGCGCTCGGAGATCCTGGCCGCGGCGGTGAACCTGATCCGTCGGGAGGGCCTGGAGGCCATGACGGTGGAAGGGGTGGCCGACGCCGCCGGGGTAGCGAAGGGGACCGTCTACCTCTACTTCGAGACCAAGCAGGTCCTGGTGGAGAGCTCGATCGCCGCCATCCTGGACCCCCTGGTGGCCGAGGTCACCGGCGTCCTGGAGTCCGAGGCCCCCCCGGAGGAGCGGCTCCGGGGGATGGTCGAGGCGAACTTGCGGTTCTTCGACGAGCACCGCGAGCTGTTCCGGGTGTTCGTCCACGGGCGCTACGCTCCGGCGACCCAGACCGCCCGGAGCCGGGACGCCCATTACCGCGTGGTCCTGGAGCACGTCACGCGGGTCATGCGTGAAGGGATCGAATCGGGTCGGTTCCGGAGCTTCGATCCGGAGGCGGTCGCCACGATCTGGCTGGAGGGCCTGACGGCGCTGATCCTGAGGCGCCTTCAGGCGGCCCCTCCCGACCCCCTCGAAGAGGACGTCGATCTGCTGACCGGCCTCCTGTTCGAGGGCGTCCTCCTCCGCTGACCGGAGATCCGTTCGGCGGCTCCGGCAGGGCGCCCCCACCCCCACTCCTACCCCCACCTCGCCGACCTCCCCTCCCTCCGGGTTGGACCGATGCAACCTTCCGGCGCACCCTCCGTATCCGGTGACTGACCAAGAGTCACTATACTGACCACTGGTCACGGAGGTGCACGATGACGGGTTCGGCGAAGCGCACGACGGATCTCTTCCAGAGCCTCTTCATGCGTCCCGGCGCGATGGCGGTCGTCGTGGCGCTCGTCGGCCCGGTGGCGTCCTTCGCCTCGGAGCCGCCGGCCGAGGACACCGATCCCGCTTCCCGGGCGGCGGAAGAGCGCCCCCTCATCGCGACGCCGAGCCTCGACCCCGGAGCGCAGTCGCTCTCCCGCCGGGCCGCCGACCAGCGCCGGGCGGTGGAGTCGTCCGGCCTGTCCCTGGGCTTCGGGTTCAGGGACCGGGTGGAGGAGAGCGGGATCACCTTCCGCCACCGGATCGTCGACGACGCCGGGCGCAACTACAAGATGGTCCACTACGACCACGGCAACGGGCTCGCGGTGGCGGACGTGGACGGCGACGGCCGCCTGGACCTCTACTTCACGAGCCAGCTCGGCGGCAACGAGCTCTGGCGCAACCTGGGGGACGGGCGGTTCGAGGAGATCACGGATCGGGCCGGCGTCGGGCTGGACGACCGGGTGAGTGTGGCCGCCGCCTTCGCCGACGCCGACGGCGACGGCGACCCGGACCTGTTCGTGACCACCGTGCGGGGAGGCAATGCCCTGTTCGAGAACCTCGGCGAGGGGGAGTTCCGGGACGTGACCGACAAGGCCGGCCTCGACCACACCGGGCACTCCTCCGGCGCCCTGTTCTTCGACTACGACCGGGACGGACGGCTCGACCTTCTGGTGACCAACGTCGGGGTCTACACCACCGACGAGCGGGGCCGGGGCGGCTACTTCGTGGGCCTGGAGGACGCCTTCTCCGGCCACCTCTACCCGGAGCGCTTCGAGCGGACCCTGCTCTACCGCAACCGGGGCGGCCTGCGCTTCGAGGAGGTCTCGGAAGAGGTGGGCCTGGTGGACGAGGGGTGGAGCGGTGACGCGGCCTTCGCCGACCTCGACGGGAACGGCTACCCGGAGGTCTACCTGCTGAACATGCAGGGCGACGACCGGCTGTGGCACAACCGGGAGGGCCGGCGCTTCCGGGACCGGGCGAGCGAGTGGCTCCCGGAGACTCCGTGGGGCGCCATGGGGGTCGTCGTCGTGGACTTCGACGGCGACGGCCGCCTGGACGTCTACGTGACGGACATGCACTCGGACATGAGCCAGCAGATCGGCTACGAGCGGGAGCGGGAGAAGGCCGACATGCAGTGGCCCGACGAGCACCTCCAGGGGGGTGACGACAACGTGTTCGGCAACGCCCTCTACCGAAACCTGGGGCCGGCGGAGGAGGGCGACGGCCCCCGCTTCGAGGAGGTCTCGGACGCCGTGGGGGTGGAGGTCTACTGGCCCTGGGGCGTGAGCGCCGGCGACCTGAACGCCGACGGCTGGGAGGACCTGTTCGTCACCGCCAGCATGAGCTTCCCGTTCCGCTACCAGCCCAACTCGGTCCTGATGAACGACGGCGGGCGGCGGTTCGTGGACGCCGCGTTCCCCCTGGGCGTGGAGCCGCGGGCCGGCCGGCGGACCCAGACGCCCTGGTTCGACGTGGATTGCTCGGGGGCGGAGCGCGGCGAGCCCTACTGCCGGGGCCGCTCCGGTCCCCACACCGTGGGTGGCACCCTGGGGTCGCGCTCTTCGGTGATATTCGACCTGGACGGCGACGGCGACCTGGACGTGGTGACCAACGAGTTCAACGCCCCGCCCCAGGTGCTGCTGAGCGACCTGGCGGAGCGCCGGGAGGTCCGCCACCTGGTGATCGAGCTGGAGGGACGCCGGTCGAACCGGGACGGTCTCGGAGCCCTTGTCCGGGTCCACGCCGGCGATCGGGTGATGACGCGCCACCACGACGGCAAGTCGGGCTACCTGGCGCAGAGCTCCATGCCGCTCTGGGTGGGGCTGGGCCAGGCGGAGGCGGCGGACCGGATCGAGGTGGTGTGGCCCTCCGGGGTGGAGCAGGTGGTGCCGGGGCCGATCCCGGCGGGGCGGATCGTGGAGGTTGTGGAGCCCGAGGACCCCGAAGAGTAGTGAGGCGGGTCGGGGCCGGCGGGCGTCCCCCGGGCGGGGACGGCGCGAGCTGGTCGGACTTCTTGGTGCATGGGCTCGCGCCTCGGCACGGCCCGCACTTCAGCGCCTGGGACTCCGCGGGCGCCGGTGGCTCGTGCGGTCCGTGACGCCCCTCCCGGGGGACGCCCGTCCGGCCCCGACCCGCCCTTCACCGGGGGGTGGTCGCCCAACCTTGTCGCCCCGAGCGGAGCGAAGCGGAGTCGAGGGGCCTGGGAGGGGGCTGGTGTTTCTCGGAGTCACTGCCGGTGCCGGATCTCTCGGTCTCTTCCTACCGAAAATCGTGGCTCTCGGCGGCCTCGACCCGGGGGAGGGGCCAGAAGCGCTCGGCGCGGATCGAGACGCCGCCGTCCTTCGATTCGACGATCCCTTCGATGACCAGCCCCGGGGAGCCAGCGACCAGGGCCCGGTTCTCCTGGAAGAGCTTCGGGGCGACCATGGCCTGGACCATGCCGGACTCGTCCTCCACGGTGACGAACAGGATTCCCTTGGCGGTGCCCGGGCGCTGGCGGACGATGACCGAGCCGGCGGTCTTGACCCGCGTGCCGGGGCGGAAGCGTCCCACGTCGGCGGCCCGGACGACGCCCCGGGCGTGGAGCTTCGAGCGGACGTGGGCGACGGGGTGGACGCCGGGGGTCATCGCGGCCCCCCGGAAGTCCGCCACCGTCTCCTCGAAGGGGGTCATCTCCGGCAGGGGAGAGGCCTCCCGGTCCTCGTCGCCCTCGTGGAGGGGACCCGCGGGCCGGGCGGCCCGGGCCACCTGCCAGAGGGCCTCCCGGCGGGTGAGGGGGCGGCCTTCTCCTTCGTCGCGGGGGGCGCCGCCCGGGGCGGCCATGCTCCCCAGGGCGCCCAGGGCCGCCAGGGTGGCGAGCTCGTCGTCGTGCAGGCGGCATCGGCGGGCGAGGTCGTCCGGGCTCCGGTAGGGGCCGCCGGAGCGGCGTTCGTCGGCGATCCGGCGGCCGGCCTCGCGCCGGAGCCCCTTGACGAAGCGCAGGCCCAGGCGGCAGGCGCCGCCTGCCGCCTGGGCCTGCGCTGTAGGGGAGGAGCTTGCCTCCTCCCAGGGGCGGACGCAAGGTCCGCCCCTACACGCAGCGGAGATTCTCCCACCCGAGGCGCGTGTAGGGGAGGAGCTTGCCTCCTCCCGGGGTTCGCCGTCCGCGATGCGTCCCGGGGTGGATTCGCCGCGGGCGGAGCCGTTCGGCTCGCCAGGCTCGCTCAGGCCAGGGGCGAGCTCCGCCCCTACACGCAATGGGGACGGCCTCCCGCCGTGTGGAGGCACCTCCTCCCAGGTGCACTTCCACTCGGAGCGGTTCACGTCGATGGGCAGCACCCGGACGCCGTGGCGCTTGGCGTCCTGGACCAGGGTCGCCGGGTGGTAGAAGCCCATGGGCCAGGCGTTCAAGAGGGCGATGAGGAACGCCGTCGGGTGGTGGGCCTTCAGATACGCGCTGGCGTAGGCGATCAGGGCGAAGCTCGCGGCGTGGGACTCGGGGAAGCCGTAGAGGGCGAAGGAGCGGATGCCCTGGAGGATCTCCTCCTGGGCCCGGCCGGTGATCCCGCGCCGGGTCATCCCGGAGCGCAGGCGCTCCTCGATCCGCCCCATCCGCTCCCGGGAGCGCTTGAACCCCATGGCCCGGCGCAGCTCCTCGGCCTCGCCGCCGGAAAAGCCCGCCGCCACCATGGCCATGCGCAGGATCTGCTCCTGGAAGATGGGCACACCCAGGGTGCGCGCGAGCACCGGCTCCAGGGACGGGTGGGGGTAGGTCACCGCCTCGCGCCCCTGGCGGCGTTCGAAGTACGGGTTCGCCAGGTTCCCCAGGATCGGCCCGGGACGGATGATCGCCACCTGGATCACCAGGTCGTAGAAGCGCTCCGGGCGGTTCCGGGGGAGCGACGCCATCTGGGCCCGGCTCTCCACCTGGAAGACGCCCACGGTGTCCGCCTCCTGCAGCATGCGGTAGGTCGCCGGGTCGTCCGGCGGCAGGTGGGCCAGGTCCAGGTGGACCCCCTCCGTCTCCCGCACCAGGGGGACCGCCTCCTCCAGGGCGTCGAGCATCCCCAGGCCCAGGAGGTCCACCTTGACGATGCCCAGATCGGCGCAGTCCTCCTTGTCCCACTGGATCACCACGCGGCCCTCCATGGCCGCCGGCTCGAGCGGCACCACCTCGTCCAGGCGCCCGGCGGCGATCACCATGCCTCCCGAGTGCTGGCCCAGGTGGCGGGGGGTGTGCTGGATCGCCTGCCACAGCTGGGTGAACAGGCGCGCCCGGCGCTCCGCGGGGTCGAAGCCGGCCTCCGCCAGGGCGTTGTCCAGGGAGGGCTCGTCCCCCCGGCTGCGGTCGTAGTGGAAGCGGCCGAAGGCCTTCGCCAGGCGGTCCACCTGGGGGGGCGAGTAGCCCAGGGCCTTGGCCACCTCCCGGGCGGCGGAGCGGTCCCGGTAGGTGATGACGTTGGCGGTCATGGCGGCGCCGCGCTCGCCGTAGCGCCGGTAGACGTGCTGGATCACCTTCTCGCGCTGGTCGCCGGAGGGCAGGTCCAGGTCGATGTCGGGCCACTCGCCCCGCTCCTCGGAGAGGAACCGCTCGAAGAGGAGGTCCATCTTCACCGGGTCGACGGCGGTGATGGACAGGGCGTAGCAGACGGCGCTGTTGGCCGCCGAGCCCCGCCCCTGGACCAGGATCCCCTCGCGCTGGCAGAAGCGCACCAGGTCGTGGACGATCAGGAAGTAGCCGGCCAGGTCGAGCTTCTCGATCAGCGCCAGCTCCTTTTCGATCTGCGCCTGGGCCCGGGCGGTCAGGGGCCGGAAGCGGGCCCGGGCGCCGTTCCAGGCCAGGTGGCGCAGGTAGGAGGCCGGGGTCTCCCCGGGGGGGAGGGGGCACTCGGGAAAGCGGTAGCCCAGGTCCTCCAGGGTGAAGTCCAGGCGCTCGGCGAGCTCGGCGGCGCCCTCCAGGGCCTCCGGCAGGTCGGCGAAGAGGGCGGCCATCTCCTCCGGGGCCTTCAGGTGGCGCTCCCGCTCGGCGGCCAGCAGCGTGCCGGCGGCGTCCAGGGTGGTGCCGTGGCGGATGGCGGTGAGGACGTCCTGGAGGGGCTTGTCCTCCCGGCGGGCGTAGCGCACGCCGTTGGTGGCCACCACGGGGAGGCGGAGGCTCCGGGCGAGCTCCAGGAGGGCGCCGTTGTGGTGCTCCTCGGAGCGCAGGCGGTGGCGCTGGAGCTCCACGTGGAGGCGGCCGGGGAAGAGGTGCGCTAGCTGCTCGAGCTCCCGGCGGGCGGCCTCCGGCCCCCCGGCCTCGAGGGCCTGGACCACCGGGCCCTCCGCGCCGCCGGTGAGGCAGTGGAGCCCCTCGGCGTGGGCGGCGACCTGCTCCAGGGTGGCCCGGGCCTCCCCCTTCGGCCGCCCCAGGGCGGCGCCGGTGAGCAGCCGGCAGAGGTTCCGGTAGCCGGTGCGGCTTTCGGCCAGGAGGGTGAGGCGGGGTTCGTCGGATCGCCCCCCCTCACCCCGGCCCTCTCCCCACCCTCGCGGGGGGGAGAGGGCGCCCCCGCCCTTCCGGGGCTCATGGGTACTTCGGCCTCCGGCCGAGGCAGAGCTCGGCCGCTTCAACCACCCCATCCCCATGAAGCGGCCGAGC
>JBKHJP010000494.1:0-2792 GCA_046538065.1 Thermoanaerobaculia bacterium
CCGACTCAGCTCGGAGGAGGGCACGGAGAAATCTTCACAGGCTCTCAGCCGGCGCGTTGGGCGTCTGTGGTGTCCCCAGGTTCCGGGCGGAGCGCCGGCTTCGACGTCCCCCCGGCGGGAGCCCCCGGCCCGCCCTCGGGACCGCTCGTGGAGGAAGGCCCGCCCTCGTTGGAGCGGAGTGCGGCTCCGGAGGGACACTTCGTACCCCGAGAGGACCCTCTGCGCGTGAAGCGGCCGACCTCTGCGTCGGCCGGGGGGCGGGGAGAAATCGCGCCAGGGCCTCCGTGAACCGCGCGGGCCACGGTTCGGCGGCGAGCTCAGTCGCTGTAGGGTGCGACCCTGTCGCACCAGAGGCAGCCGAAGCATTGCCCGGTGCGGTAGGACCGCACCCTACGGCGCTGATTCCAGTCACCACCGACGGTGCAGAGGGGGCAGGGTGGAGCGGGGCCGGCCGGGGACGTCGAGGACCGCGCGTGCCACGGGCGGTGCGGTCGCGCGCTGATTCCACGACCCACCAGCGGTGAAGAGGGGTGGGGCGGGGAGAACCCGCGGCAGGGGCGTCACGGACCGCGCGGGCCACGGGCTCCCGGGAGTCCGACCAGGCAAAGCGCGGGCCGTGCCGAGGTGGGCGCCTGGCTCCCGGACGTCCGACGAGCGTCCACCGTCCCCGGACGCGGGCTCTCCCCGCCCCACCCCTCGGCACCCCCACACCGCCTGCGCCGGTCCCCGGACGCCTCCCTTCGACCCCCCGCACCCTCCCACTTCGGTCCCCTGCCACGGGCCCGCCCCATTCCGGCCCCGTTCCCGCCCGATCCACCCGGCAGGCTCCGGGTAGGATGACCGCCGGCCCGGAAGGCCGGGCCGTGCCACGCACGGAAGGACCCGCCCATGCGCATCGGACTCATCTTCGGCGGCCGCAGCGTCGAGCACGAGGTCTCCATCAACTCCGCCCGGACCGTCGCGGAGGCCCTGGAAGCGGCGGGGCACCGGGTCGTGCCCCTGCCCGTCGGCCCCGACGGCGTCTGGCTCGATCCGGACCTCGGTGCTTCCGCCCTGGCCGGCGAGCTCGACCGCCTGCCGGCCCGGGGAGGGCCCATTGCCGCCAGCCTCGGCCACCTCCTCGAGGCGGGCGTCGAGGCCGTCTTCCCCATCGTCCACGGCACCTGGGGGGAGGACGGCACCCTCCAGGGCCTGCTGGAGGTCCTGGACCTGCCCTACGTGGGGGCGGGGGTCGCCGCCAGCGCCGTGGCCATGGACAAGGGCCTCACGAAGCGTCTCCTGGCGGCGGAAGGGGTCCCCGTCGTTCCCTTCGAGACCGTCTCCCGCGTCGCTCTCGCGGGGGACCGCCCCGCCGTCCTGGGCCGCCTGGAGCGTTTCGAGCCGCCGCTCTTCGTCAAGCCCGTGACCGGTGGCTCCAGCGTGGGCGTCCGCAAGGTCGCGGACAGGGGGTGCCTCGACGAGGCCCTGGAGTTCGCCCTCCGGTTCGACGACGCGGTGCTGGTGGAGCAGGGCGTCGCCGGGCGGGAGCTCGAGGTGGCGGTCCTCGGCGGCGACCGGCTGGAGGCGTCGGAGGTGGGCGAGATCGTCCCCGGCCGGGAGTTCTACGATTACGAGGACAAGTACCTCTCCGAGGGCGCCCGCCTGATCGCTCCGGCGGAGCTTCCCCGTGCCGTGGCGGACCGGCTCCGGGAGCTCGCGGTGCGGGCCTTCGCCACCATCGGCGGCCAGGGCATGGCCCGGGTGGATTTCCTGCTGGAGAACGAGACGCCCTACGTCAACGAGATCAACACTCTGCCGGGCTTCACCAGCATTTCCATGTACCCGCGGCTCTGGGACCTGTCGGGGGTGCCGCTGCCGGAGCTGGTGGACCGGCTGGTCCGGATCGGGGTCGAGCGCCACCGGGAGCGCGGGCGTCTGGACCGGGGCATCCGCGAGTGGATCGCCGAGCTGGAGGCCCGGCGCTCGGGGTGAGGGGGCTCGGGCGGATCTCCCCTGGAGCGCCGAAGGGAGGGCGGGCCGGGGGCTCCCGCCGGGGGGACCAGCCGGGCTCGGGCGGGCCTCCGGCGGCAGAAGTGGAGGGCGGGATCGGGGCTCTCGACCTCCGGGACGGCTCGGCCAAGGGGGCCTCCGGTGAGGAGGGGCCTCGCCTCGCACGGCCCGCGCTCGTTACGTCGAGGGTGTCCGCCACGGGGAACGCGGAGCGCGGTCCGAGAGCCCTGCGGTCGAGAGCCCCGATCCCGCCTTCGGCGACGTGCCGCGGGAGGCCCGCCCTCGTTGAAGTGGGTTCGGACTGCGCCGCTCCGAAGCTGAATGGTGCTGCATGGCGCCAAGGCTCGCGATGGCGTGTAGGGGCAGAGCTCGCCTCTGCCCGTCGGTCGGGGACGGGCTGGAGCCGGTCAGAGCACGGAGCCGCCGGGAGGAGGCAAGCTCCTCCCCTACAGGGCAACCCGCTGGTCGTGCCCCTGGAAGCGGGTCACGCCCCGCGGTTGGCCACGAGCTTTGCGATGGCGGACGTATTCCAATCACCACCGGCGGTGAAGGGGGCAGGGTGGGGACCGGGACCGTCCGGGGACGTCGAGGATCGCGCGAGCCACGGACGGTGTGGTCGCGCGCTGATTCCACGACCACCAGCGGTAAAGGGGGGCGGTGCGGGGAGAGCCCGCGGTAGGGGCGTCACGGACCGCGCGGGCCACACTTCGGCGGCGCGCTGACTTCAACGATCACTGGCGGTGAAGGGGTGCGGGGTGGCGAGGGGGGCGTCCGGGGACGTCGAGGACCGCGCGGGCCACGTG
>JBKHJP010000495.1:0-2789 GCA_046538065.1 Thermoanaerobaculia bacterium
ACGTCGAAGCCGGCGCACCGCGCAGACCGGCGGGACACGCATGCCGCCCCGGGCGACGGCTGAGCCGAAGCGCGCGCCGAGCGCCCGGACACCCGGGAGCGCGCGCTGGTCCCCCGGCGAGAGCTCCCGGCCCGCCCCCGGTCCAGCCACCCCGGGTCCTCCCGGACGAGAGCCCGCCCGGACTACGCGATCATCGAACGCACCGCGTCCGGAGCGGCGGCCAGCGCCTCCGGGAGCTTCTCGGGCTCCTTGCCGCCGGCCTGGGCGAAGTCGGGCCGGCCGCCGCCGCCGCCCCCCACCCGGGCCGCCAGCTCCTTGACCAGGCGCCCGGCCTGGACCCTCTCGGTCAGGTCGCGGCTCACCGCCGCCACAAGGGCGACCTTGCCCCCGTCCCGGGTGCCCAGGACCACCACGCCCGAGCCCAGCCGGGAGCGCAGGGTGTCGGCCAGGTTCCGGAGCTCGCCGGCGGGCGCGGACGGGACCTCCCGGGCCAGGACCCGGATCCCCTCCACCTCGACGGCGTCTCCGTCCGGGCCGGCGGCCCCACCGCCCCCGCCGGCCACCAGCTCCATGCGGAGCTTGGCCAGCTCCTTCTCCTTGCCGGAAAGGGCCGCGCGCAGCTCCGCGATCTCCTCCGGCGCCCGCTCGGCGGACGTTCCCACGGCCTCCTCCACCGCGGCCAGGAGCTCCTCCCGCCCGCGGATCCGGGCGAGGGCCGCCTCCCCGGTCACCGCCTCCACCCGGCGCACGCCGGAGGCGATGCCCCGCTCCCCGGTGACCAGGAAGGGGCCGATCTCGCCGGTATTGGCGACGTGGCAGCCGCCGCAGAGCTCCAGGCTGAAGCCCGGGACCTCCACCGTCCGGACCCGGTCGCCGTACGTCTCGCCGAAGAGCGCCATGGCCCCTGCCGCCACCGCCTCCTGGCGGGCCATCTCCCGGACCCGGGTGGGAACGGCCCGGAGCACCCACTCGTTGACCCGGTCCTCGATCCGGCGGAGCTCCTCCGGCGCCACCGGCTGGGGGAAGGTGAAGTCGAAGCGCAGGCGGTCCGGGGCCACCAGTGAGCCCGCCTGGCGCACGCCCTCGCCCAGGACCTCCCGGAGCGCGGCGTGGAGCAGGTGCGTGGCGGTGTGGTTGCGTTGCGTGGGGAGGCGGTGCTCCTCGGCCACGGTGAGGTCGACCCCCTGTCCTGCGCGGAGCGTCCCCTCCTCCACCTGGAGGAAGTGGAAGTAGAGCCCCGTCCCGTCCTTCTGGACGTCGGTGACCCGGGCCCGGCCGGTGCTCCCGCCCGGCTCCGGCCCCTTGGCGGACCAGGTGAGGCGCCCGCGGTCGCCCACCTGGCCGCCGGCCTCGGCGTAGAAGACGGTCCGGTCCAGGACGGCCACGCCCCGGCCCTCGGAGGCCTCGCCGGCGCCGAGGGAGGTGGCGGCCACCCACTCCGTCGTCCCCGCCGGTCCCTCGGGACCGCGCTCCGCCGCCAGCCGGAGCACCCGGGCGCCGGAGAGCTCGAAGGTGTCGTAGCCCAGGAACTCGGTCTCCTCCTCGTCGTCGCCCCGGAGGATCCGCCCGAGGGCGGCCAGGCGCCGCTTGCCCTCGCCGGAGGCCTGGCGGGAGCGCTCCTGCTGGCGGCGCAGCGCCTCCTCGAAGCCCGCCTCGTCCACCCCCATGCGCTCCTCCTCGGCGATCTCACGGATGACGTCGACGGGCAGGCCGTGGGTCTCGTACAGCCAGAAGGCGCGTTCCCCGGGGATCCGGTCCTGGCCCCGGCGGCGGGCCGCCTCGATCTCCGCCTGGGCCTCCCGGGCGCCGGTGGCCAGGGTCGCGAGGAACTTCTCCTCCTCGGCGCGGACGGTGGCCACCGAGGCCTCCCGGGTGGCCTCGAGCTCCGGGTAGGCCCCGGCCATGGCCTCGTCCACCACCGGGACCAGGCGGGCGAGGAACGGCTCCTCCAGGCCCAGGCGCAAACCGTGGCGCACCGCCCGGCGGAGGATGCGGCGCAGCACGTAGCCCCGGCCCTCGTTGCCCGGGATCACGCCGTCGGCCAGGAGGAAGGTCACCGCCCGGAGGTGATCGGCGATGACCCGCAGCGAGACGTCCCGGTCCCGGTCCTCGCCGAACCCGACGCCCGCCAGGGTGCCGGCGGCCTCCAGGATCGGGGTGAAGAGGTCCGAGCCGTAGTTCGACTCCGCCCCCTGGAGGACCGCCGCCAGGCGCTCCAGGCCCGCCCCGGTGTCGATGGACGGGTTCGGCAGGGGGGTGAGCTCGCCGTCCTCCGTGCGGTCGTACTGCATGAAGACCAGGTTCCAGAGCTCGAGGTACCGCCCGGACTCCGAGCCCTCCTCCCAGGGGACCTCCGCCTCGTCCGGCGCCAGGTCGATGTGGAGCTCGCTGCACGGCCCGCACGGGCCCACGTCGCCCATGGACCAGAAGTTGTCCTCCTCGCCGCAGCGGAGGATCCGCCCCTCGGGGAGGCCCGAGATCTTGCGCCAGAGCTCCCAGGCCTCGTCGTCGTCCCGGTAGACCGTGGCGAAGAGGTGCGCCGCCGGCAGGCCCCAGACCTCGGTGACCAGCTCCCAGGCAAAGCGGATGGCCTCCTCTTTGAAGTAGTCCCCGAAGGAGAAGTTGCCGAGCATCTCGAAGAAGGTGTGGTGCCGGGGCGACGGGCCCACGCTCTCCAGGTCGTTGTGCTTGCCCGAGACGCGGAGGCACTTCTGGGCCGTGACCACCCGCGGCGCCGGCGGCTCGTCCAGGCCCAGGAAGGCGTTCTTGAACTGGACCATGCCGGCGTT
>JBKHJP010000496.1:0-2787 GCA_046538065.1 Thermoanaerobaculia bacterium
CCTGGAGTCGGTCCGCGCGGCCGGCGCCGGCGGGGACGCGGGTTGACGAAACGGGCGTTGCCTGGCCGTCCCCACCGCGGCCACGAGGCCCTCGCGGGCGAACCGGTAGAGGACGTAGCGCGCCCGGTCCGTGGCGACTCCCGCCTGGCGAGCGACCTCCGCGACGGTCCGGCCGGGGCTCACCGCCTCGAGCACCCGCTCCTCGTCCGGGTCCACCCAGACCGCCGTGTCGGTGTCCGGCGGCGGTGCGGGCGCCTGGTCCCGGGGCGGCGGGGTGCGGCGGCGCACGGGGCGCTCCGGCGACTCGACCTTGCGGAAGCGGCTCTCCGGCGCCGGGATCCGGCCGCGCTCGCCCCCGGCGCCGTCCTCGATCGCCCGCAGCAGCAGCTCGTCCACCCCGATGGGGCGGATCCCGTCCTCGTACGAGACCTCGTCGCCGGCGTAGAACTTGAACTCACCGCGGCTCCAGTCGAGGAGCGCCAGGATCAGCCGGAAGGTCTGGAGCCGCAGCGCCTCCAGCAGCTCGCCCCGGTCCACGTGCTGGTCCCGGACCAGGAGCTCCGCCAGGCGCGCCCCCTCGCTCTCCGCCTGGGACAAAAGGCTCCGCAGGGTGTCCGCCGAGATCCAGCCCTCCCCCACGAGGACCGCACCCAGTCCCTCCTCCGTCGTCTCGTTGAGGGCGTCGGCGGCGACGATCCGCCCCTCCAGGAACGACACGGCGATGATGTCGTCCGAGCCCTGGACGGTGAGGATGCCGGTCTTCCTCTGCTGGGAGATGACCTGGAGGATCTCCGGCAGGCGGAAGAGGTCCAGGGTGCCTTCGACGGACATGGCGTCGGCCTCAGACCCCGCTCCGGACGACACGCACGGCCCGGGCCGTCCCCAGCACCGCGAGCACCAGGCCGACGAGTGCGAGGGGGAAGGCGCTCCCCGGATCGTAGCGCCAGGGCAAGGAGTAGCCCAGCCCGCCGGCGGCGGCCAGGGCGCCCAGCGCGAGCGCGGCGACGATCAGGAGGGCGAGGAAGGCGCGGCCGTACCGGCCGGAGGCCGCGGACGGCAAGCCGGGGACCAGGAAGGCGGCGAGCCTGCCGGCCTCCGGCGCCCCCCCCGGCGCACCGCCGAGGAGCGCCGAGGCCACGGCCGCCAGCGTCGCCACGAGCAGGACCACGATCGCGGGACGGGCGGTCCGGAGGATCTGGAGGGCCGGCGAGGCCTCGGCCGGCGGGCTCCACTCCCGGCGCAGCGCCCGCTCGATCTCCGGGATCCGGGCGATGCCGCCTTCGATGGTGACGATGCGGCGATGCTCCGGGCGCCGGAGCCAGCGGCTCACGCGGGCGTCGTCGATCCGCCGCGCCTCGAGCAACGCTTCGCGCTGTTCGTCGAACAGGTACGACTCGGCGTAGGCGAGGGAGAGGTCGTAGTGGGCCGCCGCGTTCTGCAGCCTGCGGGCGCTCCCCAGGGCGGTCGCCTGCTGGAACAGGGCGACGGCGTTGCCGTAGTCGCCGCGGTTGAAGTAGTAGGCCCCCAGGTTGACCAGGACCGCCACGTTCTCCGGCTCCTCCTCCAGCACCACCTCGTAGAGCCTCCGGGCCTGTTCCCACTGGCCCAGGCGCACGTGGAAGTCGGCCAGGAAGTGCTGGACCGCCGGTGCGCCGGGCAGAGCCCCCGGGAGGACGGCCAGGTCCGTGAAGAGCCCTCCGTAGAGCCGGTCCTCCTCCACGGCGTGCATGGCCCGGACCGGGGGCGACAACGACAGGTCCACCCGTTCGCGGGCCAGGCCGATTACCACCGGGGCCACGGCCAGGAGCACCCACGAAAGGGCCAGGACGACCCGGGCCGAGGCCCCGCAGTAGCGCCACAGGAGCATCGACCAGTACAGGGTCAGCCACAGGAGGCCCGCCGGAAGGACCAGGGGCCAGAGGAGGGCGATGGCGACCAGGACGGCGTTCAACGGGGCGGGAACGGAGCCGACGCGCCGGGCGAAGAAGCCGCTCAGGTGCCGCAGCAGGTCCCGCCCCCGGAGGGCCATCAGGAGCGCGACGAACAGACCGGCGGCGAGTAGCAGGCTCGCCAGGGCCCAGAGGAGGAGATCGTGGAGGGCGAGGGTCCATTCGAGCCCCATCCAGGGCAGGCGCAGGTAGCCCCGGGCCTGCTCCGCGAACGCCGCCGCGTGGTCACCGGAGAGCCGGGCCACGTCGGCGGCGGCGAAGGCCGTCTCGGGGCGCCCCGGGTCCAGGAGATCCGCGGCCTGCAGGGCCAGGGCGGCGCGCTCCCCCTCCCCCTCCCTGGCCGACTCCACCGCCTGGGCCAGGGCTCCGGCCGACAGGTCGGGCAGCCGGTCCATCCCCAGGCGGCCGGCGGTCAGGCGGACCTCCTCCAGCACGGCGCGGGCGCGCTCCGGGTCGCCGCCGTAGAGGGCGCCGCTCCACCGGAGCCAGCCGTCCTGCAGGTCCAGAAGCGCCTCCTGGACGGGGGGCGTCAGCTCCGGGGCCCCGGGCCCGGCGACCACCTGGGCGGCGGCGGGGGAGGCAACGAACGTCAGCAGGGCGGCCAACAGGAGGACCGGTACCGGGCCGGCGCCCGGAGGCGCCGCCCGCCGGGCGCGGGCCCCGCCTGCCGATTCACCCCCGCTTCTGGACATACCGGACGCGCAGTCGGTAGAGGAGATCCTCCAGGGCGTTGGCCTCCTGGGCGTCGAGATTGCCCGCCGTCTTCCGGCGCAGGAGGTCCAGCAGGTCGATGTGGAAGCGGGCGGCTTCCAGGTTCTCCCCCGATTCGCCCGTGGGC
>JBKHJP010000107.1:0-12237 GCA_046538065.1 Thermoanaerobaculia bacterium
TGCGCCATGAGCGCCGTCCGACCCCGGCGCGGACGGAAGGGGTCCGGGCGCCCCCCGGCGGGAACCTCGAAGGCCGCGCCGCTCCCACCCGCCGCGGAGATCACCACCGCCGGGCGCGCGGCCTGAGCGGAGGCGCGAGCCGAGCGCCCCATCCACCCCTACGCTCGCGCCGATTCCCGCCGGGGGGCGCCCGGACCCCGCCACCCCACCCCCCGAACGCGCTACCCTTGGCGCACCAGCACGGGATCGTGTAAGCTCATCGAACACTCTCGATATCTCCGAGACCGGGGGGAAAACCACCCATGGCCGTAACGCTCAACCAGCTCCTGAAGGCGATGGTCGACCAGGGGGGCACAGACCTCCACGTCACCACCAACTCCGCGCCGCAGATCCGCATCGACGGCGCCCTGAAGCCCCTCAACGCCCCGCCCATGACCCCCTCGGAGACCAAGCAGCTCGCCTACTCCATCCTCACGGACAACCAGAAGCACCGCCTGGAGGAGGACCTGGAGATCGACTTCTCCTTCGGCATCAAGGGCCTGGCCCGCTTCCGGGCGAACGTCTTCCACCAGCGCGGGGCCATCGCCGCCGCCTTCCGGCGGATCCCGTACGAGATCAAGGGCTTCCGGGAGCTGGGCCTGCCGGGGGTGGTGGAGAGCCTGTGCGAGAAGCCCCGGGGGCTGATCCTGGTGACGGGCCCCACCGGCTCCGGCAAGTCGACCTCGCTGGCGGCGATGGTGGACAAGGTCAACCGCGAGCGCCAGGAGCACATCGTCACCATCGAGGACCCGGTGGAGTACCTCCACGGCCACAAGAAGTGCATCGTCAACCAGCGCGAGCTCAAGGCCGACACCCACAACTTCCACAACGCCCTGCGCTCCGTCCTCCGGCAGGACCCGGACGTGGTGCTGGTGGGCGAGCTGCGGGACTACGAGACGGTGGAGTCGGCACTCCGGATCGCCGAGACCGGCCACCTGACCTTCGCCACACTCCACACCAACTCCGCCGCCCAGACGATCAACCGGATCATCGACATCTTCCCGGCCCACCAGCAGTCCCAGATCCGGGTGCAGCTCTCGTTCGTTCTGGAGGGAATCCTCTGCCAGGCGCTCCTGCCCAAGGCCGGCGGCACCGGCCGGGTGCTGGCCATGGAGCTCCTGGTACCGAGCTCGGCGATCCGGAACCTGATCCGCGAGGACAAGATCCACCAGATCTACGGCATGATGCAGGCCGGCCAGTCGAAGCACGGGATGCAGACCTTCAACCAGTCGCTGGCGGCCCTGTACTTCAAGCGCCAGATCACCATCCGGACCGCTCTCGCCCGCTCGTCCTTTCCGGACGAGCTGGAGGAGATCATCGCCCGGGGGCCGGAGGCCCTGAACCCCTCCCTGGGCGCCGGTGGAGCGCCGCAGGCGACGGCGCGGACGACGAGGAGGAGGTAGCCCACGATGCCGAGCTTCGAGTGGAAAGGCCGCACGCGCACCGGGCAGGTGCGCCAGGGCGTGCTGGTGGCGGACAACCGGGCCGCCGCGGAGGCCATGCTGCGCCGGGACCAGGTCCTGGTCCAGAACCTGCGGGAAAAGCGCGAGGTGCGGCTCTTGCCGCGCCTGCCGCAGAAGGTCAGCGACAAGCGCCTGTCGATCTTCACCCGGCAGTTCTCGGTCATGCTCGACGCGGGGCTTCCCCTGGTCCAGTGCCTGGAGATCCTGGGCGAGCAGGAGGAGAACCGGACGTTCCGGGGGATCATCCAGCAGGTCCAGTCCGACGTGGAGCAGGGCTCGTCCCTCGCGGAGTCCATGCGCCGCCACCCGAAGGCCTTCGACGACCTGTTCGTGAACATGATCGCCGCCGGCGAGGCCGGCGGTATCCTGGACATCATCCTCCAGCGCCTGGCGACCTTCCTGGAGAAGGTGGTCAAGCTCAAGAGCCAGGTCAAGTCGGCCCTGATCTACCCGGCGTCGGTGATCACCATCGCGATCCTGGTGGTCTGGATCATCCTGCGCTTCGTCATCCCGACGTTCGCCCAGCTCTTCGCCGGCCTCGGGGGCGAGATGCCCTGGATCACCCAGGTCGTGGTGGGCACCAGCCGCTTCGTGGGGCGCTACTCCTTCTGGATCATCCTCGTCCTGATCGCCACCGGCGTCTTCCTCAACCGGTGGCACAAGACCGAGCGCGGCCGGCGCGTGATCGACGGGTTCCTGCTCCGGATCCCGGTGATCGGCATGCTCCTGCGCAAGATCGCCGTGGCGCGCTTCTGCCGGACGCTGTCCACCCTCACCTCCTCCGGCGTGCCGATCCTGGACGGCCTCGAGATCACCGCCAAGACCTCCGGCAACGCCATCGTCGAGGACGCGGTCATGGCGGTGCGCAAGAGCGTCGAGGAGGGAAAGACGATCTCCGAGCCCCTGGCCGAGACCAAGGTCTTCCCGCCCATGGTGGTCCAGATGATCAACGTGGGCGAGCAGACCGGCGCCCTGGACCAGATGCTCTCGAAGATCGCCGACTTCTACGAGGACGAGGTGGACACGGCGGTCGAGGGCCTGATGAAGCTGATCGAGCCGGTCCTGATCGCCTTCCTGGGCGCGATCATCGGCGTGATCGTTGCGGCCATGTACCTGCCGCTCTACTCGATCATCACCCAGATCGGGTAAGGGGGGTTTGAGCCCCGGGCGGACGCAAGGTCCGCCCCTACAGGGGGTGGAACGGCCGAGGCCGTTGAAGACGGGAGGAGGCGAGCCCCTCCCCTGCCTCCGGCGGGGTCCGATCGTGAAGGACGAGAACCGGGCGGGGGCGTCCCTCTCCCACCTCCGAGGGTGGGAGAGGGACCGAGGGAGTGGGGGGTGATCCGAAGGATCTCTGCGTGGATGGATAGGCCCGGGCCGGCCCGGGCTCGCCCCCAGGACCGACCGGGGCGGGGGGAGCAGCTCCCCCCGGAGTCACTGCCGATGACCGAAGCCCAGAAGCCGAGGCGGAGCCCCGCTAGAATGTAGCGCATGCCCCGCCTGGCCCGGCAGCTCCAGTGGCTGATCGCCATCCGCCTGGTGGTGGTCACCAGCGTGGTGCTGCCCTACTTCCTGGTCCAGATCGCGCCGGACGACTCCAAGGCCGCCCTGGAGGCGGAGGCGCCTGCACCGGCGGTCCAGCCGGCCCCCGCGACTGCAAGGAGCGTCGACGTCTTGGAAGAGGCCGGGGCCGCCCGGCTCCTCTACCTCATCGCCGGGCTCACCTACCTGGCGAGCCTGGTCTACATCGTCCTGCTGCGGGTCCTCGCCGGCCGCTACCGGGCTCAGGCGTACATCCAGTTCTTCGGCGACCTCCTGCTGGTCACGGTCCTCGTCTACTTCTTCGGCGGCATCGAGAGCCCCTTCTCGATCCTCTACCTGGTGGTGATCGCGGTGGCGACGACGCTGCTGGAGCGCCGTTCCACCGGGGTGGCCACGCTGGCCTTCTCCCTGTACGCGTGCCTCCTCGTGACGCTCTACCAGGGCTGGCTGCCCATGGCCGACGGCTCCACGCTGGTCCAGGACCTCCCCACGACCCGGCGCCTGATCTACAACGTGGCCGTCCACCTGTTCGCGTTCTACTCCGTGTCGCTCCTGACCTGGTTCCTGGTGCGCAACGTCGCCCGGGCGGAGCAGGAGCTGGTGGCCAAGACCGAGGACCTGGCGGACCTGGAGGTCCAGTACCGGGACGTGATCCAGTCGATCACCAGCGGCCTGATCACCACCGACCGGGACGGCTACATCACCACGATCAACCGGGCGGCCCGCCAGATCCTGCGCCGCGGGGAGGCGACGCTCCTGGGCCGCCACGTGAGCGAGACCGGGATCATCACGGCCGAGCAGTGGAAGCGCTTCTCCAGCCAGCCCGGGGGGCAGCGGCGCCTGGCGAGCGAGATCGAGGTCGTCCGGGACCAGGCGCCGATCTACGTGGGCTTCTCCCTGGCGGAGCTCAAGGACGCCGACGCCGTGACCACCGGGGCGATCGTCATCTTCCAGGACCTGACCCCGTGGCGCAAGCTCGAGGAGGAGGTCCGGATGAAGGACCGGATGGCGGCGGTGGGGTCCCTCGCCGCCGGCCTGGCCCACGAGATCGGCAATCCTCTCGCGGCCATCTCCGGCTCGGTCCAGATGCTCTCGCGCTCGCTGGACGAAGCGTCCCCCCACGGGCGGCTCCTGGGGATCCTCCACAAGGAGAGCCAGCGCCTGGACCGGACGATCAAGGGGTTCCTGGAGTACGCCCGGCCCAAGAAGCCCACCTCGGAGGACTTCGACGTCGCCCGCCTGCTCCAGGAGAACTTCGAGCTCCTGGAGAACAGCCCGGAGATCCGGCAGGACCACGAGCTCGAGCTCTCCCTCGATCCCCCCTCGGCCCGGCTGGTGGCGGATCCCGACGGCGTGTCCCAGATCTTCTGGAACCTGGCCAGAAACGCCCTCAAGGCCATGCCGGACGGCGGCCGCCTGGAGGTGGCCGGAACCCTCCGGGACGGCGCCTACGAGGTCGACTTCGTCGACACCGGGCACGGCATGAGCGAGGAGGAACGGGCGAACCTCTTCCACCCGTTCCAGTCCTTCTTCGACAGCGGCACGGGCCTGGGCATGGCGATCGTCTACCGCGTCGTCCACGACCACGGCGGCACCATCTCGGTGGACAGTCATCCCGGGCACCACACCCGCATCACCGTGCGGTTGCCGGTAGGCACCCGGGTGGCCCTGGAGGAGGTGCCGGAGCACGTGGCCCGAGGTGCGGAGGCGTGAGATGAGCCGCGGCAAGGTCCTGATCGTCGACGACGAGGAGAGCCTGCTCGAGTTCCTGAGCCTCTTCTTCGAGGGGGAGGGCTACGCGGTGGAGTCGGCGGTCTCCATGGCCGACGCCCGGGAGCACCTGGCCGGGGCGGAGTACGACCTGGTCCTGTGCGACATCCTGATGCCCGACGGCAACGGCATCGACCTGCTGCGCGAGATCAAGCAGCAGGACCCCCACGCCGCGGTCATCATAATGACCGCCTACAGCTCCGCCAAGAGCGCCATCGAGGCCATGAAGGCGGGGGCCTACGACTACATCCCCAAGCCCTTCGACGTCGAAGAGCTGAAGGTCATGGCCGAGAAGGCCCTGGAGAAGACGGCCCTCGAGGAGCAGAACGTCTACCTCCGCCGGGAGCTCGAGGGCAAGTACACGTTCTCCAACATCATCGGTTCGTCGCGGAAGATGCAGGAGATCTTCCGCCTGGTGGAGCGGGTGGCGCGGACCGGCTCTACGGTCCTGATCCACGGCGACAGCGGCACCGGCAAGGAGCTCATCGCCCGGGCGATCCACTACGCGAGCCCCCGGGCCGAGGGAAAGTTCCTCTCCATCAACTGCGGCGCCCTGCCCGAAAACCTCCTGGAGAGCGAGCTCTTCGGCCACGTCAAGGGAGCCTTCACCGGCGCGGTACGCGAGAAAAAGGGCCTCTTCCAGGAGGCGGACCGGGGGACGCTCTTCCTCGACGAGATCGGCGAGATGACCCCGGCCATGCAGGTCAAGCTCCTCCGGGCCCTCCAGGAGCGCACCGTCCGCCGGGTGGGCGGCACCCGGGAGGAGCCGGTGGACGTCAGGATCATCGCCGCCACCAACCAGGACCTGGAGGGGCTGGTCGGGTCCGGGGAGTTCCGGGAGGACCTCTACTACCGGATCAACGTCATCCCCATCGAGCTGCCGCCCTTGAGGCGCCGGCGGGAGGACATCCCGCTGCTGGTGGAGCATTTCCTGAAGCGGTTCTCGGAGCTGGTCGGCCTGGAGGAGCCGAAGCGGATCTCGGTGGACGCCATGGAGGCGCTCGAGGGGTACCACTGGCCGGGCAACGTCCGGGAGCTGGAGAACGTCATCGAGCGGGCGGTGGCCCTGGCGCCGGAGCCGACGCTGACCACCCGCGACCTCCCGGCGCACGTCCTGGACGGGCATCCGCCGAGCTCGGACGCGATGACCCTGCCGGATGACGGGCTGGACCTGGAGAAGCACCTGGAGCGGATCCGCGCGGACCTCATGAGCCAGGCCCTGGATCGTGCCGGCGGCGTCCAGACCCGGGCGGCGGAGCTCCTGGGGATGAGCTTCCGGAGCTTCCGGTATTACGCCAAGAAGATCGGCGTCAAGGGCGAGTAGGGCGGGGCTCGACTCCGCCCGCCGCTCGGAGCCTCCCGCCTGCAAGAGCGGAGCTTTCCAGGTTCTTGTCCCCCCCGAGCGGGCTTCCGTTGCCGCCCCGAGCGGATTCTTCTGGTCGCCCCCGAGGGGATTCTTCTTGTCGCCCGAGCGGATTCTTCTGGTCGCCCCGACGGAATTCTTCTTGTAGCGCCGAGGGAATTCTTCTTGTCGCGCCGAGGGAATTCTTCTTGTCGCCCGGAGGGAATTCTTCTTGTCGCCCGGAGGGGATTTTTTTGTTGTCGCCCCGAGCGGAGCGAAGCGGAGTCGAGGGGCCTGGGAGGGCGGCAACGAGGTGCTGCGAGCCGTCCCCCTCCCAGGTTCCTCGACTCCGCTTCGCTCCGCTCGGAACGACAAGGAAAACGGCGTGCCTTGGCGGGGCTCCTACAGAGACGAAACGGTGTTCCCTGGAACGGGCTCCTTCAGGAGGGGAAACGGCGTGCCTTGGCGGGGCTCCTTCAGGAGGGAAACGGCCTTCCCTGGCGGGGCTCCTTCAAGAGGGAAACGGCCTTCCCTGGCGGGGCTCCTTCAGGAGGGAAACGGTGTTCCCTGGGGGGGCTCCTTCAGGAACGAAACGGTGTGCCCTTTCAGGGACCCCTTCAAGAAGGAAACGGCGTGCCCTGGCGGGACTTCTTCAGAGCGGGGTGGTGGGTCCGGTGTCCTCGGGCAGCGCGGCCCGGAGGAGGCCGAAGCCGCCGGTGGCGAGGTAGAGGTGGCCGTCGTGGACCAGGGCGGCGCGGACGAACCGGCCGGGGACGGCGAGGGTGAGCTCGCCGGCCGGCGTTCCGTCGCGGCGCAGGGGGCGGACCGCGTCCCCGACGACGAGGACCGCCGGGACCTCGGGGTCCCCGGTCTCCAGGACCCGGGCCCTGCCGGTCTCCACCACCGGACGCCACGCGCCGCCGTCCTCCCCGCCACCGCGGGCCCAGGCGCCCTCCTTCCCGGCGTAGAGGAGCACGTCCCCCAGGCTCGACACCGAGCCCGCCGGGAAGGGGGCGGCGACGACGTGGTTGGAGCCCTCCGCCACCCGGTAGAGACCGTCGGCGTCGGTCACCCAGATCTCGTCCCCGCGGAGCGTCGCCGAGCGCGGCGGGCCGTGGCTGTAGGCGGTCGGGACGAACCGCGGCCCGCGGGCTCCGGCCTCGCTCCGGGCCCGGCCCTCGTCCTCGCCTTCGTCATCGCCCCCGACGTCTCCAGGGCCTTCGCCGGCCGCCTCGCCGCCCGGCTCCACCTCCCAGACACCCTCCCCGGTGCGCACCAGGACCCGGCCGTCCCGGGCGCTCACGGCTTCCACCCGGTCCTCGCCGAAGGCCGCCACCCGCTTCCAGCCTCCGGAGCGGCGCTCGAACAGCCCGGCCACGGTGGCGGCCCAGATCCGGGGCCGCCCGTCCACCGGCTCCTCCCCGCCCGCGGCCTCTGTCCCCGTGCCCGCCAGAGCCGGACCGGCCGCCAGGTCCAGGATCGGCGGCAGGTCCCCGATCCGCTCCGGGAAGGTGGCGCCCCCGTCGGTTGAGACGTGGATGCCGCTCACCGGGCCGGAGTGGGCCACCGCCGCCAGGATCTCCCCCCCGGCGGCGACCACGTCGACCACCCGGACGCCGGTCATGCCGGTCCCGGCGCGCCGGACCGTGTCCCCGCCGTCCTCCGAGACCCAGACCCCGGCGCCCTGGGTGCCGAAGAACACCCGCGCCGGCCGGCCCGGGTGGTGGGCGATCGCCTGGATGGACAGGTCCGGGGGCGAGCTCCGCTGCCAGCTCTCTCCCCGGTCGTCGGAGACGTAGAGCCCGGCCACCGTGCCCGAGAGCAGCCGACCCCAGGGGAGGGTGCCGAAGGCGGTGGCCCGGCGCTCGTCCATGCCGGCGGTGTAGCGCTCCCAGCTCTCGCCACCGTCGAGGCTCCGGTAGACCCAGTTGCAGGTGGAGGCCCAGACCTCCCCGGGGCGCCGGGTGGGCACCAGGGTGAAGACCTCCGAGTCCAGGTACATGCCGTCGAAGACGCCCTGCCAGGTGCGGCCGGCGTCCTCGCTCTTGTAGGCCCGGCGCCAGGTGCCGGCGATCACCGCGTCCGGCTCCTCCGGAGGGACCAGGAGGCTCGCCACCTTGGCGAGCCCGGCGAGCTCGCCGGTGCGCTTCCTCCAGGTCTCGCCGCCGTCCCCGCTCGCCCAGACGCCGTCCAGGGTGCCCGCGTAGAGCCTGCCCTCGCGGCCGGGCACCAGCGCCAGGGCGTAGACCGGCAGGTCCGGCAGGTCCCCCACCCGGGGCGTCCAGCTCTCCCCCAGGTCGTCGCTCCGGGCCACCAGGCCGTCGCCCCAGACGCCCCGGAAGCCCGCCCAGAGGCGATCCGGCCGGTTGGGATCGAACTGGAGAGCGGTCACCACCCACCCCGGGAACGCCGCGAGCCCCCCGGGGGGGCGCCACCGCTCGCCGCCGTCCCGGGAGACGTAGATCTGCCCCGAGGCGGTCCCGGCCACGATCGTGTCCGGATCGTGGGGGTGGATGGCCAGGCTGCGGACGTCTCCGCCCTGGATCGGCGCCGGCTGCCAGGTGGTCCCCGCCTCCCCCGCCCGGACGACGGCGGCGGCCAGGAGCCCCAGGACCGTCACCAGGCACGCCGTGAGGGCCGCGGCCGAGCCGAAACGCCGGCCGGCGTCAGTCCGCCGCATGGCGCACCTGCTGGATCTCGGCCAGGATGGAGATGGCGATCTCCCCGGGGGTGTCGCCGCCGACGGGCAGGCCGATGGGCGCCCGGAGCTGGACGGCGTCCAAATCCACGCCCCGGCGATCGAGCTCGCCCTTGACCCGGCGGATCTTCCGGCGGCTGCCCATCAGGCCCAGGTAGGCGAGGCGCTCCGGCGGGTCCCGGAGGATCGCCTCCAGGGCCGCGGCGTCGGTCTCCCAGCAGCGGCTGACCACGGCGGCGTAGACGTCGCGCAGGCCCAGGGCCCGGAGGAAGTCGCCGCCGAAGGTGCGGTCCACCTCCGGCAGCCGGGTCCCGTGGGGGAAGAGCTCCGGGCGGCGGAAGGCGGCGCGGTCGTCCGCCACCAGAAGGTCGAGCCCGGCGAGCTCCCCGGCCCGGGCCAGGGCCTGTCCCACCGGGCCGCCGCCGAAGACCGCCAGGACCGGCGCCGCCTCCACCACCTCCAGGAAGACCTCCATCATGCCGCCGCAGACCATGCCCGTGGGCTCGCCGCGGACGGCGTCCTCCGTCAGGTAGTAGCGCTTGAGCTCGCCGGCGGGCCGTTCGGCGCCGAGCTTCGCCCGCAGGTCGGCCGTGACCATGGCCTCGAAGGAGCCGCCGCCGAGGTTGCCCTCCGCGGCGCCGTCGGGCAGGACCAGGAGCCGCCAGCCGGGCTTGCCGGGCGTCGAGCCCTGGGCCCGAACGATCTGGGCGAGGCCCACCCGTCCGTGGCGCGCCACGGTCTCCTCGGCGCGCCGGAGGACCTCCAGGGACGGCGGGGCGGCCACGTCAGGAATCCGCGCCGGCCTTGGCGCCGCCGGACCCGCCGGAGGACCCGGTGGACCCCTCCTTCCCCTTGGAGCCCTTCGCCTCCGCCTTGTCCTTCTTGCCCTCCCCGGAGGAACCCTCACCGCCCTTGGCGGCCTGCTCGCCGTTGCCACCGGTGCCCTTGCGGGCGTAGTCGGTCACGTACCAGCCCGAGCCCTTGAACTGGAAGGAGGGCGCGGACAGGAGCTTGCGGAGCTCGCCGCCGCACTCGGTGCAGGTCGTCAGGGGGGGCTCCGAAACGCCCTGCAGGGCTTCGAGCCGGTGGTCGCACGCCTGGCACTGGTATTCATAGATCGGCACGATGTCACCTCTCCTGCTTGCCGAGCCGGTCGGCACCGGTCCGGAAGCGGAACTTCACGGGCTTGCGCTCGGGCTCCCGGGCTTCGCCCTGCCCCGGATCGCGGGTCGCTGAGTCGCCGGCGGCGTCGCGGTGCCGGACCAGCCTCAGCACGTAGAAAGCGTACACCAGCTTGGCGTTCTCCGGTGCCGTCAGGGGCCCCGCGGTACACACCTCGTAGAGGGAGCGCGCACCGTCGATCAGCCCCAGGAGCTCGTACTCCGGCTGGTCCAGGGCCGCCTGGATCACGTCCTCCGTGGTGAAGCAGGGCTCGAAGACCGTCTCCTTCTTGCCCAGGCGGGCCACCAGGGCCTTGGCGTTCGGCGCCCGCTTGATGCCCTGGAGGATGACCTGGCGCATGGGGAGCTGGATGCGGATCCCGCCGGGGGTCTGGAAGCTCCCGATCCGGAACTTGACCTCCCCGTCCTGCCAGTAAAAGAGGCTCCAGACGATGGACTCGATCTGCTTGCGGATGGCGTCGAAGAGATCCGCCGGGGTGATCAGGCCCTCCTCGATCAGGATCTCGCCGTAGCGCTTCTTCGAGTCCGCCCGCGCCCGCATGGTCGCGGTGAACTGCTCGGCGCTGATCTTGCCCGTGCGCTGGAGGTAGGCGCCCAGGCTGTCCTCCCGGTCGGTGGACGAGGCGTGGACGACGTTGCCCTCGCGGATGTAGACCTCCTTGACCCGGTCGTCCCGGCGCGCCTCGATCACCCCCGGGACCTGGAACCGCTCCACGGTGTAGAGCATCTCCGGGAGGGCGGTCTCCTCCAGGGACGCACGATACTCGAAGCCTTTTTCCGGGCTGCTCAGGAGGAATCTCCTCTCGACTGGGCCGACGGCCGCTCGGTGGCCCCGACGGGATTCCGGGAGGCTTGAGTGTACCATCGCGCCCTGGGGCGTCCTGTCGACATGATCCGACCCGAAACGGCCTGGACCCGCATCGAAGAGGTGATCGAACCGCTCCCGGCGGAGGCGCTGCCCCGCCGGACCGCCGGCGGCCGGGTCCTGGCTCGTCCGCTGGCGGCCACCGTGGACGTTCCCGCCGCCGACGTGTCGGCCATGGACGGCTTCGCGCCGGAGGGTGCACCGCCCCTCGGCCGGCCGGTGCCCGTGGCGGGGCTCGTCGCGGCGGGGGATGCCCCGGGCCGGGGAGTGCCGGCGGACGGGGTGCTGCGCATCATGACCGGCGCGCCGGTCCCGCGGGGGGCGGACCGGGTGATCCCGGTGGAGCGCACGCGGCTCGCCGGCACCGAGCCGGAGGCGGTCGTCTTCGAGGCGGCGGGCGCGCCGGGGGACCACGTCCGGCGCCGGGGCGAGGTGATCCGGGCCGGCGAGGAGCTCCTGCCCGCGGGAGCCCTCCTCACCCCCGGCGGCCTCGCCCTCCTGGCGACCCACGGCCACGGGGAGGTGGCGGTCCACGGCGCCCCCCGGGTGGCCCTGGCGGTCACCGGCGACGAGGTGGTCCCCCCGGAGGAGGAACCGGCCCCGGGCCAGCTCCGGGACTCCCACAGCGCCTTCGCCCGGGGGGCGTGCGCGACGCTGGGGCTGGAGCTCGAGGCCCTGGGGATCGCCCCGGACGAGCCCCGGGCGCTGCGGTCCCTGGTGGACCGGGGGCTCGCGGCGGACGTGCTGCTGCTGTCCGGCGGCGTCTCCATGGGAGAGCTGGACCTGGTGGAAGGCGTCCTGCGGGAGGCCGGGTGCGAGCCGCTGTTCGACGCCGTGGCCGTGCAGCCGGGCAAGCCCCTGCTGGCGGCGGTCGGCCCCCCTCCGGAAGGCCCGGCGCGGCGCCGGCCCGGGAGGCGCACCCTGGTCTTCGGCCTGCCCGGCAATCCCGCCTCCGTGATGGTCTGCTTCTGGCTCTTCGTGCGCCCGGCGCTGCGGCGCCTCCTGGGCCGGCAGGACCGGTTCTGGCACGGCGCCCTGGAGGGGGAGCTGGTGGCCCCGCTGCCGGCGGGAAAGCCCGCGCCCCGCGGGCGGGACCGGTTCCTCCCCGCCGAGGTGTCCGGGGACGGCGGTCGGCTCCTCACCCGCCCCGTGGCCCCGGTGGGCTCCCACGACCTGGGCGCCTATGCCCGGGGCACCGCCCTGGTCCGGATCCGGCCCGGCGAGCCGGCCCGGGAGGCGGGAGAGCCGTGCGAGGTCCTGCCCCTGGCGGACTGGCCGTAGGCGCCCCGGGTCCCGTGTCGCCCCCACCCGAGCACCCGAGCGCCTACCTCCGGCTC
>JBKHJP010000497.1:0-2763 GCA_046538065.1 Thermoanaerobaculia bacterium
GAGGTTCTCCCACCCGGGCCGCCTGTAGGGGAGGTTCTCCCACCCGGGCCGCCTGCAGGGGAGGTTCTCCCACCCGGGCCACCTGTAGGGGAGGAGCTTGCCTCCTCCCGCGGGCGGACGCGAGGTCCGCCCCTACACGCTGGGGTTGCGGGCGGGTGCCCGCCGACAGGAGAGGAGCGCGGGCGATGATCGTCGACTTCCACAACCACTACTACCCGGAGGCCTACCTGGCGGAGCTCGAGCGGGGGCGGAGCCGGGTCCGCGTCTCCCGCGACGACGAGGGGCGGACCCTGGTGGAGTACCCGGGGGACTACAACGTGGTGGCCCTGGGGCACCGGAGCCTGGAGGAACGCATCCGGGTGATGGACCGCGAGGGCGTCGACGTCCACGCCTACAGCCTGACCACCCCCGGGGTCCACGTGGAGGAGCCCGCCCGGGGCGTGGAGCTGGCCCGGCTGGTGAACGACGCCTTCGCCGAGGGGGCCCAGCGCTACCCGGGGCGTTTCGCCCCTCTGGCGGCGCTCCCCCTCCAGGACCCGGACGCGGCGGTCGCCGAGGCGGAGCGGGCCCTGGGGGAGCTCGGGCTCCGCGGCGTCCTCCTCTTCTCCCACGTCAACGACCGCCACCTGGACGACCCGGCCTTCGAGCCCCTCTTCGCCCTCCTGGAGGAGCGCGGCGCCCCGGTCTTCATCCATCCCACGAGCCCGCGCTCCCTGGACGGGATCGAGGAGTACCGCCTCGCCGCCGTGGTGGGGTTCCTGTTCGACACCACGGTGGCCATGGCCCGGCTGATCTACGCCGGGGTCCTGGAGCGCCACCCGGGGCTGACCTTCGTCCTGGGCCACCTGGGCGGGACGCTCCCCTACGTGGTGGAGCGGATGGACCGGGGCTTCGAGGCGTACGAAGACTGCCGCCGGCACATCTCCCGGCCGCCGTCGGAGTTCGTGCGGCGGCAGGCCTACCTGGACACGGTGAACTTCCAGCCCGAGGCGCTGAGGATGGCCGCCGACTTCATGGGGGCGGACCGGCTGGTGCTGGGCTCCGACTACCCCCACCAGGTGGGGGACGTGGGGCGGGCGCTCGCGGCGGTCCGGGGGCTCGGCCTGGACGGCGCGGAGGAGGAGCAGGTCCTGGGCGGCACGGCGGTGCGGCTCCTGGGCCTCTGACCGGCTGTTCCCTCACCCCTTGTCGTAGAACTGCAGGGACAGACGGTCCTTCAGGCGCTGGAAATCCCGGGTGTTGCGGGTCAGCAGAGTCCTCCCGGTGAGCTCTGCGGAGGCGGCGATGGCGGCGTCCGGCAAGGAGAGGCTCCCGAGGCCCACCTCGCGCCGGAGCTCGCCGGCGCGGCGGGCGATCGCCCGGTCCAGAGGGACTCGCTCCAAGAGGGAAAGCATCGCTTCGTGGTCGGCCTCCTCGCCGGACCGAAGGCCCTGCCAGAGCTCGAACTCGGTCACGGTGGAGAACGCACCGTCGGACGTGCCCTCGAGGATCTCGTCGAAATACGGGGCCACGCCCGAACGGCCACAGAACCAGTCGATCAGCGCGACACTCTCAAGGAGCCAGGCGGGCATCCTCGAGCTCCCGATCGCGCACCGTCAGGCCGGCTCGGCTCTCATCGAGGAACTCGTCCGGGTCACGGTCCTTCCAGAGTCCGAACGTGTTCCGGGCGCGCTCGACGGCCTCGCGCCGGGAGAGATCCTCCCCGGCGACATCGAGCTCACCCGCCACCCAGCGGTCGAGGAGAGCTCGAATCACCCCGGAGAGCGGCACCTTCTCGGCGGCGGCCTTGATCTTGGCCTTGCGGAAAAGGCTATCTGGGACGCTGAGAGTGGTTCGATGCATTTTGACGCTCCATATCAACTTCCCGCCCCCTCCGAAACGCGGCGGAGGCCTCCTTGATTCCGTGGGTTCGGCGCGGAGTCGTCGCACTCACCTGGTATTCCCGCGGCCGACGGCGACGACGGTGCCGGCGGCACGGTGGAGCTGGGCCCCTGCGCCACCGCCGGCGAGGACGAGGACGGCGTCGCCCTGCCGGCCGGCACGAGCGTCCAGAGCTTCGCGGTGCCGGCAGGGGCCGCCCCCGGGACCACCCTCGCCCGCTTCCGCTGCACCACGGACGGCGCCGTCTCCCCCTCCGGGGAAGCGAGCGACGGCGAGGTGGAGGACTACGCCGTCGTCGTCACGGCGCCGCCGGACCTCGCCGCCACCAAGACCGCCGAGGTCCCCGGAGGCGGGGCGCTCCGCCTCGGGGGCACCCTGGGCTACACGGTGGTGCTGACCAACTCCGGCGGTGAGGCCACGGGCGTGGTCTTCACCGACACGGTGGACCCGGACACGACCGTGGTGCCCGGCAGCACGACCACCACCCAGGGCACGGTCACCGCCGAGACCGACACCACGGTGGAGGTCGACGTCGGCACGGTGGGCCCCGGGGAGTCGGTGGTGATCACCTTCGACATCCAGGTCTCCGAAGTCCCGGCCGAGGACCAGGTCAGCAACCAGGGCCTGTTCACCGCCGGCGAGGGGGTCGAGCTCGTCACCGACGATCCGGACACGGAGGCCGGCGGCGACCCGACGGTGACGGCGCTCCTCGTCTCGCCCCTGGAGATCCCCACCCTGGAGGAGGCGGGGTTGCTGGCCCTCGGCCTCCTCCTGGCCGGCCTGGCGTGGCGCCGCCTGGGGGGGTGAGGGGCGAACCGGCGTAGGGTGCGCCTTGGCGCACCGGACGGTGCGCGGAGCACCCTCCGGCGGGGGCACGGTGCG
>JBKHJP010000498.1:0-2755 GCA_046538065.1 Thermoanaerobaculia bacterium
TCCTGGACGAACTCCACCAGGTGCTCGGCGAGGTACCCCCCCAGGAGGATCCCCTCCAGGTCCCGTTGCAGCCGGTCGGCCGGGCGCAGCAGGTCGACGTCGCCGATCCGCACCAGCTCCCGGCCCTCCTTCTCGAACCAGCGCACCTGGATCCGGGCCAGGGGCTGGAGCTGGCCGGCGAACCGGCTGTACTTGCGCCGGGCCCCACGGGCGACGCCCTTCTTCTTGCCCACCTCCCGGGTCAGGAGGGTGACGATCCGGTCCTTCTCGTGGAGGTCGAAGACGTCCAGGATCAGGGCCTCGCCGGAGAAGCTCCGCACGCCCGGGAGGGTATACCACCCTGACCGTCCGTGGTGGGAGCGGGTGCGGGCGGACTCCCCTCCGGGGACCGGCGCGAGCTCTGTGGACTCCGGAGCGTCGGCTCGCGCCTGCGCTCAGCCCGCGCGTGGAACGCTCGTCCACTCACTTCCGGCCGAAAGCGGCGCGGGCTTCGAGCTCCCCGGAGGGGAGCCCACCCGCACCCGCTCCTTCACCGTTCTGGGGTCCATCGAAGCCGCTCCCCTCCCGCCGGGCCGCATCCCTTCCACCGAACCGGAAGCAGGCGACTCCAGATCTCGATCTCGGAGCACCTCCCTCGATCCGGGTACGGCAGAGGGTGCCGTTCGTGCTCCCATGCGAGTTCCAAGTGCTCATCGAACGGGCGAGGACATCCGCCGGAGCCACCGAGTGGAGGCCCGGAGGGGCCCGGCGGGGAACGTCGAGGCCGGCACTCCGCCCGGAACCTTACGGAGCCCACCGGTGCACCGCGTGCCGGCCGAGCCGAGGCGAGCGCCTTGCGCCCCGTACACCCACGAGCGCGAGCCGGTTCCCCGCCGGGCCCCTCCGGGCCCCTCCGGGCCGGAACGGTGTTTCGGGCACCTCCTCCGCCCCCCGGAGCCGCCCCCCCCCGCTACCGGATCAGCGCCTCGATCATCACCGAGGCCAACCCGAAGTAGATCAGGATCCCGGTGATGTCGTTGCTCGTCGTCACCAGCGGGCCGGAGGCGACCGCCGGATCGATCCCCAGCCGCTCGAACACCAGCGGGATGAGGGCGCCGTTCACCGAGGCCAGGACCAGGGCGATGAGCATGGCGCCCCCCACCACCACCGAGTAGAGCGGGTTCTGCTGGAGGAGCACCGCCGCCACCGCCACGATCAGGGCACACGCGACCCCCAGGAGCATGCCCACCTTGAGCTGGCGCCAGAGGAACCGCCGGGTGCTCCCCTCCCCCCGGCCCAGGCGCCCGGTGGCCAGGCCCCGGACCGCGATGGTGGAGGTCTGGGTCCCCACGTTGCCCCCCATGCCCATGATCACCGGCACGAAGGTGAGGAGGAAGAGAGCTTCCTGGAGCCGGACCTGGAAATGCTCCAGGAGCATCCCCGTGATCACGCCGCCGCCCAGGTTCACCAGCAGCCAGGGCAGGCGGATCGAGGCCACCTTGACCGAGCGCTCCTGGTAGAGGATCTCCTCCTCCGAAGTGCCGGCCATCTTGTAGAAGTCCTCGGTGGCCTCCTCCCGGACCACGTCGACGATGTCGTCGTAGGTCACCACGCCCAGGAGCCGCCCGTCGTCGTCCAGGACCGGGATCGCCAGCAGGTCGTAGCGCGTCGCGAGCTGGGCCACCTCCTCCTGGTCGGTCTCGGGACCGACGCTGATCACGTCCCGGGTCATGATCTCGGCCAGCGTGGCCGTGGGCCGGGCGAGCAAGATCTGCCGCAGCGAGCTCACCCCCACCAGGCGCTCCTGCTCGTCGACCACGTAGAGGTAGAGGACGAGCTCCACGTCGCGCTGCTCCTGGATCGTCGCCACCGCCTCCCGGGCGGTCGTGGACTCGGGCAGGGCGAAGAACTCCCGGGTCATGATCCGCCCGGCGGACTCGTCCGAATAGACGAGCTGGGACTGGACCTCGGTCAGGTGGTCCAGGCCCACCAGCTCCAGCACCCGGTCCCGCAGCTCCTCCGGCAGTGACTCGACGACGACCACCGAGTCGTCCACCGGCATGGTCTCCAGGATGGAGGCGATGGCTTCGGGCTGGAGCCGCTCCAAGAGCTCCAGGCGGACGTTGGAGTCGAGCTCCGAAAGGACGTCCCCGGCCGCCTCGGGATAGTCGGCGATCAGGATCCCGAAGACGTCGAAGCGCTCCCCCGGGGTGAGGCCCCGGAGCATGACCGCCACGTCCTCCGGGCGCACCTTTCCCAGGAGCCTGGAGATGCTCGTCCGGCTGCCTTTTCGAACGAACTTCCGGACCAGCTCTCCCTGGTGTTCCGGGGTCTTGCGGGCGACCACGCGCATGGGCCGGCAGCGTAGCACGGGCGCGGGCCGCCGGTCCGCGCCCGGGCCGTAGGGGCGGAGCTCGCCTCCGCCCGGGCCGAAGCGACACGATGGTCGTCACCCGGGAGGAGGCAAGCTCCTCCCCTACTCCTGAAAGAGGAGGACGTGGTCGAACTGCCACCGGCAGACGATTCAGGGTGGGGTGGGGTCGCGGGCGCCGGGGGCGTCACGGGCCGCGCGGGCCACTACACTTTGGAACTCCACCAGGGGCAAGCGCGGACCGTGCCGAGGCGGGCGCCCTGCGCCTGGCCGTCCGACAGCGACCGCCGTCCCCCGGCGCCCGCGACCCCGCCCCGCCTCTCAACCCCCGGACAAGAACGCTTCCCGTTCCAGGTCCGCCAGGACCCGCCGGTTCTCCCGCCACCCCGGCTGCTCCTTGACCCG
>JBKHJP010000108.1:0-12127 GCA_046538065.1 Thermoanaerobaculia bacterium
GCGCCAGGGAGTCCACGACGATGGACTTGCCCGCCCCGGTCTCGCCGGAGAGGACGTTCAGGCCCGGGCCGAACTCGACGGAGGCGCCGGCCAGGACGGCAAGGTTGCGAACGTGGAGCTCGCGGAGCACCGGAGGATCACGGGAGGCGGAACGAGGGCATTTCAGCGACGGCGGGAGTGTATCAGACCGCAGCTCGGGTTTCCGCCCGTGACCGACGCGTGTAGGGGCGGAGCTTGCCTCCGCCCGTGGTGGCTAATGCGGCGTCTCGGCCGGGGGCTCGGTCCCCTCCTCCCGGGCCTGGACGTGGCGCTCCAGGCGCAGGCGGTTGTGGACGTCCTCCACCCCACGCACCGTCTCGGTGACGTCCTCGGCCAGGCGCTTGGCGCGCCGGTCCTCCACCACGCCCTCCAGGGTGACCTCGCCCCGTTCCACCCGGACCTCCACCTGGGTGGCGTCCAGGCCGCCGTGGGCGGCCAGGCGCTCGCAGACGTCCTCGAAGATCCGCTCGTCCGGGCGGCGGTACCCCCTCGGGCCCCGGCCGGTGTAGGGGCCCGGCACCTCCCAGGTGGACGAACGGACCTCTTCGTACGTGCCGCCGGAGGCGGGGAAGCCCGACAGGCGCTCCCCGTGGCGCCCCGGAGACCACGGGCGTTCGCTGGCCGGTCGCCGGAACGGCTCCTCGACGTTGCGCCGGAGCCCCAGGCCCTGGAGGTCCCCGGTGCCCTGCCGCCTCTCGGGGCCCTCGTAGCTGTACGGCTCGCCGTACCGGGCGCTCGCCCCGTACTCGTAGCTCTCCTCCCGGGAACGGCGCTCGGGGTAGAAGTTGCCGGCGTCGTCGCCGTAGTCCCGCTCCGGGTACTGGCCGCCGGGGCCGGTGCGGCCGTGGTAGATGTCGCGGTCGTAGCCGTGGCTTCGCTCGGATCGGTGATGCGCCATGGGACAAACCTCCTCGGGAACAGAAAATCCAGCCGATCCGGGAGGTCGGAGCCCCCCGGGAGCGTGGTGGTTCACCCGGGAGGAAGTGCAAGAGGTACGCCAGGGGGGCGGTGCGACAGGGTCGCACCCTACTCGCGGCCCAGGCGGCGCCGGACGAAGGCCCGGGCCACGTGCCCGGCGATCTCCGGGTTCTCCCGGAGTCGGCGCAGGGAGTAGGCGTACCACTCCCGGCCGTACGGGGTGTAGATCCGGAGCCTGTGCCCCCGGCCGAGGATGATGTCCCGCAGCTCCTCCTCCACCCCCAGGAGCATCTGGAACTCGTAGCGGTCCGGGGCCAGGCCGTAGCGGTCGATGAGGGCGTCCGCGGCGCAGACCAGGTACTCGTCGTGGGTGGCGATGCCCACGTAGACCCCCCGCCGGAAGAGCTTGTCCAGGGCCGCCACGAAGTTGTGGCGCACCGTCTCGTAGCCCTTCCAGGCGATCCGCCGGGGCTCGATGTAGATGCCCTTGCACAGGCGGACGTTCACACCCTGGCCCTCCGGCAACGTGTCGATGTCGTCCAGGGTGCGGCGCATGTAGGCCTGGAGCACGCACCCCACGTTGCCGTACCGTTCGTGGAGGTCGGCGTGGAGCCTGAGGGTGGCGTCCGTCGTGGAGGCGTCCTCCATGTCGATCCGGACGAAGTTGCCCAGCTCCTTGGCCCGGGCGGCGATCCGTTCGACGTTCTCCCGGCAGAAGGCTTCGTCCAGCCCGAGGCCGAACATGGTGGGCTTGATGGAGAGGTTGGAGTCGACGCCGTCGGCGTGGATCCGGTCCAGGACCCGGAGGCACTCCTCGGTGAAGGCGCGGGCCTTCTCCCGGTCGCGGACCTCCTCGCCCAGGACGTCGAGGGTGGCCATGGCGCCACGCCCGTTGATATCGCGGACCTGGGCCACGGCGTCGTCGAGGGTCTCCCCCGCGACGTAGCGCTTGGCGACCAGCCCGACCAGGGGCTTCGGAACCACCGGGAGCCCGGTGACCAGCAAGCGATTGAACGCACCCATGCCGGTGTCCCGAGCCCCCTGATTCTCCGGTTCCGGCGCCTCAGGCCGTGACCTGGCGGGTGGCGTTGGCAGCGGCGGGGTCGTCGACCACCCAGCGCACCGACTTCGAGCACGGGCACGAACCGGCCACGCGCCGCAGGGCCGGGAGCTTCCGGGCCGCCTCGTCCGGGGTCAGCTCACCGGCCTCCACCTCCCGCAGGCGCTCGACGGAGTCCATGAAGTCGATGGAAGCGAGGTAGGCCTCCGGCAGGGTCTTGCGCAGGTGGTCCAGGTACTCCTCGAGGGTCTCGAACGTCTCGCCCCGGGAGCCCACCTTGCGGAACGCGGACACCCCGCGGCGGCGGAAGTACTCCCGCTGCGGCAGGTAGAGGAGCTCCTCGGGCTTCACCCCCTGGACCACCTCGCCCTGCTCCAGGCGCTCCATGGCGTCCTTGGCCCCGGGCAGGTCGAGCTCCGGCAGGCGAGCCCGGAGGTAGCGCATGTTGAGGTCCCGGACGACCTTGCGGACCTCCTCGTAGTACTGGTCCTGGGCCTCGGCGTTCTTCATGGGCTTCAGGCCGAAGCGCACGTTGGTGCCGCCGCCCCGCTCGTCGCCGAACATCTCCAGGCCCCGGGGGAGCCACTTGTTGATCGCCTTCTGGATGGCCTCCATGGGGGTGTAGACGTCGCCCCGGGCGGCCTGCTGGGCCCAGCGGCGCATGGGGACCACGCCGGCGGCCAGGTGGAAGGCCTCCTCCCTGAGCATCTGGGGCATGGACTCGGCCATGGGCTGGTAGGCGCTCACCCGCTGCATGGAGAGCTGGTACTTGCCCACCCGGTCGATGAGGCAGCAGAAGACCACGTTGTCCACGAAGGAGTCGAAGTCGATGTTGAACGCCCCCAGCACGTGGGAGCCGGTGGTCATGGAGAGGATCTCCTCGATGAGGTCGGCGCTCGACTCCTCGGCGACGCTCGACCAGTCGTCCTCCACGAGGAGGTGGAGCATCTGGTAACCGTGGCGGAGCTCCTCGGCCATCATCCGCAGCACCCAGAACTGCTCCTCCTCGTGCTGGGCCCGGGCCAGGGTCAGGCGGTGCTGCTGGATCGACCCGAACTCCGTCGACGCCTGGGCCTTGATCGCCCCGAACAGGGTCTTCGCCTGACCCGGGTGCATCTCGGACGCCCGGGTGTACTTGGGCTTGCCCTTCTCCTCGCCCACCTCGATCTCGCCGCACATCCCGAGCTCGCGGTAAGCGCACAGCTCCATGCGGTCGTCGTTCGGGAAGTGCTTCTCCCAGTTGTCCATCAGGAAGTCGTAGTCCGGGAGGAAGGTGTCCCTCCACGAAAGGACCGCGTCGTGGTACTTCTTGGGCAAGCTGGCGGTTCGTACGCTCATGTCGACTCCGATCCTGCGGTTGCTGCGTGTTCCGGCCGGCCCTCTCAGCGATCCAGCGCCAGGACGTAGGGCTTCAGCGGCGCGGGCTGGAAGCCCAGGGCGCGGAAGAACCCGGCCACGTCCCCCATCTCCTCCTCGTCCACCAGGGTGCGGACCTCGATGGCGCCACGCTCCCGGAAGTGGTCGAGCATCGCCCGGGCCATCTCCCGGCCCACGGCGCGGCCCCGGAAGTCCGGGTCGACCCCCAGGACCTCGATCCACCCGGTGGGGTGCTCCAGGCCGAACTCGCCGCTCCGGACCTCGCCGAGCATGAAGCCCACGACCCGGTCGTCCCCGATGGCGACCACGGAGGCGTCCGGGTCCCTGCGGATGTAGTAACCGAGCCGGCGCTCCCAGACTTCCGGCCGGTACTCACCGCGGATGCTCTCGTCGATCCGGACGATGTCGCCGATGTCGAGCTCGCTCGCGGGCCGGACGCTGACTTCTCGGGCGGTTTCGGGCATGGAACGGGTCCCCCGGAGGTGGGTTGAGGGCGTGACGGCTGCGCGAACCGACCTCGATTCTAGCGTGCTCGCGGCGCCTCGCCAAGGCCGCGGACCGACCGCCGGCGAGTGCAACGCGGATACCACCAGGAGCGCCGCGCAAGCCCCCCGGGAAGCTGGCGTATGCTCGGCCGCGCCCATGACCGCGAGCCGTCCAGCGCCCCAGCCGGAACCGGTCCTCTCCACACCGGGCTGGCGCGTCCACACCGGGCTCCTGACCGTCCAGCTCATCTTCGGCGGGTACCACGTCACGGCGAAGGCGGTCCTGGCCTCCCTGGACCCCTTCGCTCTCGTGGCGCTCCGGGTGAGTCTGGCGGCGCCCATCCTGGTGGTCCTGGCCTGGCGGGCCGACCGCACCGTCCCCCGGGCCGGAGAGCTCGCCTACCTGGCGCTGCTGGGCTTCCTGGGGGTGTTCGCCAACCAGCTCCTGTTCATCAACGGCCTGGAGCTGACCACCGCCACGGACGCGGCCATCCTGATGCCGTCGATCCCGGTCTTCGCCGTGGGGGTGGGAGCGCTGCTGGGGATCGAGCACGTAGGGTGGATCCGCACCGCCGGCATCCTCCTGGCGGCCGCAGGGGCGGTGGTCATGGTGAACCCGGCGGGGATCTCCCTGGCCGGGGGAAGCCTCCTGGGCAACGCCTTGATCCTGGCCAATTGCCTGTGCTTCGCCACCTTCCTGGTGGTCCAGCGACCGATCCTCCGGCGGCTGCCCTGGCGCACCGTCATCGCCGGGGCCTTCGTCTTCGGGGCCGCCGGGGTCCTGGCCGCCTCCTGGCGGCGCCTCGCCGCGGTGGACTTCGGTGCGCTCCCCGCCGGGGCCTGGTGGGGCCTGGGCTACATCGTCCTGTTCCCGACGGTGCTGAGCTACTCCCTCAACACCTGGGCGGTCCGCCGCTCCTCGCCCTCGCTCACCGCCGCCTACACGACGTTCCAGCCGGTGGCCACGGCGGCGCTGGCCGCGCTCTTCCTGGCCGAGCGCCCGGAGCCCATGGACGCCGTGGGATTCGTGCTGATCGTGAGCGGGCTGTGGGTGGTGAGCCGCCGGGCGGAGCGGCGGCCGTCCCCCCGCCGGCTGGGGTCCTGAGGCCCTGCCCTGCCCCGGCCCGGTCCGGTCCGCAACCAGAAGGGAGCGGGGAGGCCTGCCGGCTACAGGTAGCCCAGGGCCCGGAGCTCTTCCCGCCGCTCTTCCCCGGCCCGGGGACGAGCCCGGGGCTCTGCGAGGACGGGCCGACCCCGCAGCCGGCGGAGGAGCCGCTCCAGCTCCCGGAGTCGTTCCGGATGCGCCGCCGCCAGGTCCCGCTCCTCACCGGGATCTCGGGCCAGGTCGAAGAGACTCGCGCCGCCGTCGGGGTCCCAGGCGGCCTTCCAGCGACCGACGCGCAGGGCCACCTCGCTCCGTCCGCTCCGTCCCTCCGCGTAGACCGGGTGCTCCGCCTCCCCCAGGAGGTCCACGCCGTCCAGCACGTGGTCCTCCGGAGCCGGTACTCCCAGGAGCCGCAACGCGGTGGGGACCACCCCCAGGGTGGAGACCGGGCGCTCGACCACCCGGCCTTCCGGGCAGCCGGGGCACCGCACGACCAGCGGCACGTGGATCTGGTCCTGGGTCAGGCCGTTGGCGTGGCTGAAGTAGAAGCCGTGGTCGCCGGCCAGCGCTTCGCCGTGGTCCGAGGTCAGCACCACGACCGCCGTCTCCAGGATGCCCCGGTCTTCCAGGGCGGCCAGGAGGCGGGCCGCCTCCCGATCCAGGGAGTGGACCTCCCCGGCGTAGCGGGCCAGGTAGTCCCGGCCGTCCCGGGAGGGGGAGTCGAGCCCTGCCTGTTGATAGGCGGGGATGCCCTTCCAGCCGCTCTGGTTGCCCTCCGGAAGCAGCGGGATCTGCCTGGGGGCGTCGAAGGCCTCCACCGGGAACAGGCTGCGGTGCTCCTCCGGCGGCAGGTACGGGCCGTGAGGATCCATGTAGTGGACCCACAGGAACAGGCGCCGGCCCGCGGCGAGCTCGCCGTCCAGGTCCTCCAGCTGCGCCAGGGCGGCGTCGGTCACCTCCGGGGCACCCGCCTTGGGCGCGTGATGGACCAGCTCGTAGCCCTGAAACCCCTGGTCGAAGCCCAGCCCCGGCGCCAGCACGACATTGGCCACCACCGCCGAGGTGGCGAACTCCGCGTCCTGGAGGACCTCCGCCAGCGTGGGCACCTCGAGGGGCAGCATGTGGCGGTTGACCACGACACCCGAGCGCCGGGGCAGCAGGCCGGTGAGGATCCCTGCGGTGCCCGGGGAGGTTTCGGATCCCGGGGAGTGGGCGGCGGTGAAGCGTACGCCGCCGGCGGCGAAACGGGAGAGCTCGGGGGTCAGAGGGGTTCCGGCCCGCTCGGTGCCGAAGTGGTCGCCGCGCCAGGTGTCGGCGGTCACCAGGACCAGGTGCCGGGGCGGCTCCGGGGCACAGCCGAGGCCACCGGCGAGGAGCAGCAGCGTCGCCACCGCGCCGCGGGGCGCCCGGCGGAACCGGCTCCAGCGCCCCTCGCCACGCGCCCCCGGAGCCGGGGCTCGTGGCACCGTGGCCCTCGAGGGACCACCACCGGGACCGCGCTCGATCCTCACCCGCTCCGGCCGCTCCCGCGCATGGACTCGGGCACGTGCTCGTGGGCGTGGTAGCTGGAGCGCACCAGCGGGCCGGCCACGCAGTGGAGGAAGCCCAGGGACATGGCGTGCTCGCGGTACTCGTCGAACTGCTCCGGCGAGACGTAGCGGTCCACCGGGAGGTGGCCCTTGGTGGGCTGGAGGTACTGGCCGATGGCCAGGACCTCGACGCCGGCGTCCCGGATGTCGCTCATCGTCTGCCGGAGCTCCTCGTCCGTCTCCCCCAGGCCCACCATGACGGCGGTCTTGGTGCGCCCCGGGTACTCGCCGGCGTCGCGGCGCCGGGACGCCTCTTCCAGCAGGGCGAGGCTCCGCTCGTAGCTCGAACCCGGACGGGCCTTGCGGTACATCCGCGGCACGGTCTCCACGTTGTGGCTGAAGACCTCCGGCACGGCGCCCAGGACCACGTCCAGGGCGTCACCGACGCCCCGGAAGTCCGGGGTGAGGACCTCCACGGCGCAGCCGGGGGTCCGTTCGCGGATCGCCTCGATGGTGTCCCGGAAGTGGCGGGCTCCGCCGTCCGGCAGGTCGTCCCGGTCGACGGAGGTGATGACCGCGTGGGACAGGCCCATGACCTCCACCGCCTCGGCCACGTGACCCGGCTCCTCGGCGTCCACCCCCGGCGCCGGCCGGCCCGTGTGGACGGCGCAGAAGCCGCAGCGGCGCGTGCAGGTGTCGCCCAGGATCATGAAGGTGGCCGTGCCGTGCTCGCCCCAGCACTCGTAGATGTTGGGGCAGCGGGCCTCGGTGCAGACGGTGTTCAGGGAGAGCTGATTGACCAGCGATTTGATCTTGCGGTACTTCTCCGGCGTCTGGAGGCGGATGCGCAGCCACTCCGGCCGCGGCTCGCGCCCCGGGGGGGCGGGCGCGGGGTCGCTCTCGGCTCCGGTCCGGGCTCCGATCTGGACGAGGTTCTGGGCCATGGGGGGATGGTATGACACCGCCCCCGGGGAACCCAAGGCCGGGAAGCGGCCGGCCGGCGCCGCGCCTCCACCGGCCCGGACCAAAACCGGCTAACGCTCGCCGTAGGCCGGACGGGACTCGTGGACCTCACCGTCTCCGGGGCGCTCGCCGAACCGGAGGAGCTCCCAGCACTCCCGCGGGTCGGCGGCGACCAGGCGCGCCCCCTCGAGCTCGGCGCGGAGGGCCCGGTCCCCGGTCACCAGGACCTCCGCCCCGGCGGCGAGAGCGGCGGCGACCACGGGGCGGTCCTCCGGGTCGGCGATGCGGGCCAGGACGGCCCCGTGCTCGGCGGGCGGCTTCGCCGGCGCCGGGGTGGGCGGAAACCGCCTGAAGGAGTCGAGCACCCGGCGGATCGTGGGCTCGTCGAGACCGAAGCGCTCGGCCAGGACGCGCTCGAGCTCGGCCAGGACCGGGGTCCCCAGGAGGAGCTCGTGCCGCGCCGCGACGAGCTCCAGGACCTCGGCGCAGAAACCACGGGTCCCCAGGGCGCTCGCCAGGACGTTCGTGTCGAAGTAGACCCGCATCGGATCGGCCCGGATACGGTCAGGCTCCGGCGCCGGCCGCCGGGCGACCGGAGCCGGGGCCCCGCTTACGAGACGTCGGAGAAGACGTCCTCGTCGGTCACGTAGCCGCGGGCCTCGGCGCGGGGCATGACCTCGCTCCGGAGCTGTCGGAGCTCCTCGACGAAGAGCTGTCGCCGCAAGGCCTCCCGCACCACGTCACTACGGCTCCGGCCGGAGCGGCGGGAGACCTCGTCGAGCTGCTCGTTCAGGGCGTCATCGATCCGGACCGTCAACGTCGTCATGCATCACATCGTAATACGTACGCCCCGGCGAGGCAACCCCCCTCCGGGACCCGGTGGAGGTGGAGCAGGAGGCGAGGTCGTTCGAGTCGGAGATCCGGCACCAGAACCGGCTGCCAGCAGCCCGCTCAGGGTCGGCTCGATCGTCGACTCCTGGCACCGAGACTGGGAGAGGGCAGAGCCCAACAGGGCGAGCCGCGTAGCGGGAGCCCGCCCCGCCGTCCTACGCCGGGGCCCAGCAGGCGTGGAAGCCGGGCATGAGGGCGTGGCGCAGGGGGATCCGCGCCACGGGGCCGGCCGCCAGGGCGGAGGCGTCGAAGAGGAGGTAGTCGGTGCGCCGTTCGCGGGCGTCGTGCTCCTGGACGACCACCAGGCCGGCCCGGTCGCGCCCGGGCTCCGGCAGGAAGACCGGCTCGCCCCCCAGGTAGCGGTTTTCCGGCGCCTGCCAGGCGTCCACCACCGCCCCCTCCCGGAAGTCCGCCGCCGCCAGGCGGTCGAAGAACTTCCGTCCCGGCGCCCCGGTGGCGGAGATGGCGAGCATCCAGAACCGGTCGGTGGGTGCCGCCGTCCGCCGGGGGTCCACCGCCGGGAAGTCCGCCGCCAGGTCGTGGGGGATCTCCCGTCGTCCCGCGAGGTCGCCGGCCGCCAGGTCCACCTCGTAGCGCACCGGGTGGGCCGGCGCCACCTTGGCGAAGAGGTCCGGCACGGGGCGGTAGTCCGGATAGGCGGGCTCCTCCAGCTCGAGCACGTCCACCACCAGGCGCTCGCCCTCCTCGAACGCGTGGGCGTGGTGCAGGCAGTAGCCCTCCCCCACCGGAACCCGAGCGACCTCCCGCGCCGTCTCCCGGTCCAGGACCAGGAGCGAGCTCCCGAGCTCGGGACGCCAGGACAGGCAGTCCATCACCGTCGCCCCCTCCTCCATCAGCGGCCGCATGTCCAGCAGGTGAGGGTTGACGTAGAAGACCGCGAACCGCGGCGTCAGCCCGAAGTCGTGGAGCGACGCCGGATACGGCAGGGGCGCCCTGTGGCGCGAGCGCAGGGCACCGTCCGGGGCGAAGGAGTAAAGGTTCACGGTGGGCCGGTCGGCGGCGAAGGAGATGCCGAAGCTCACCATGGCGCCGGTCCCCCCGTCCGCTTCCCGGTCGAAGCCCGGATGGGCCGAGAACGGCGAGACGACGTTGAGCCGGCCGCCGAAGGTGTGCTCCTCCACCGTCTCCAGGGTCACGCGATCGAGCTCCCACGGGAGGCCCTGCTCGCCGAAGGCCAGGAGCCTCCCGGCGAAGGGGTAGACCGAGACGTTCACCGGCGACGCCAGGGCGATGCCCCGGAGCAGGCGGTCGCCGTCGAAGCCGGTGCCGAAGGTGCGGTACACGGCCTCGCCGACGGCCTCCTCCTCCGTCAGCTTGTGGCTCCGGACGAACCGCTGGGCTACCTCCACCGTGCCGTCGCCGGCGAACCGGAGCGCACCGACCATGCCGTCGCCGTCGAGCCAGTGGCCGTAGTCGAGGGAGCCCCGGCGGAAGCGGGCCGGGCCGTTGACGTAGTAGGTGCCCCGCAGCCAGGCGGGGAGCTCCCCCTGCACGCCCTCGGCGCGGTACGAGGTTTCCTCCGGGACGAAGTCGAAGAGCCGCTCCATGAAGGGACCGCGGTCCACCTCCGCCGGGCGCTTCGGGGCGACGCTCATCGCGCGACCACCGCCGGCTCGGGGGCCGGCCGGAACCGTTCCAGCTCCGGCGGCTCGAAGCTCCACTCCCACCTCGCGGGGTCGCGGGAGCACATCTCCCAGCGGCGGCCGAAGTCCTTCGGGTCGAAGACCAGGGCCTCCGGATCGATCCCCTCGACGAAGGGCCGGCTCGTGACCACGCGCGGATCGTCCAGCACCACCGAGGCGGCGTGGGCCGCGATGAACCGCGCCAGCTCCCTCAGGCCGTCGACCTGCTCGCCCAGGACCCGGCGGGCCTCCTCCACGGAGGCGCCCACCCGGTAAAAGGTCGACTCAGCCCGTTGCAGGGTCGCGAACGCCGTGAAGTCGAAGAAGCGCGGCGGGTGCGAGCCCGGGGCCGCGGCGCGCGTCTGCTTCCAGCGGTGGAAGTCCGCCAGGAATCCCTGGAGCGAGCGGTTGACCGGGCCCAGCCGCGAGACCTGGCGGAGGTAGGACAGCGCGAAGCGGCGGTCGGTGAGCAGGTCGTTCACGAACGGGAAGACGTAGGTGGCGAAGTAGGTGGCGAGCTCCCAGGCGTACTTGACGCTGAAGACCTCCTGGTCCCCCAGGGTGTCGTAGGACAGGGAGTAGCTCGGCACGTAGGCCGAGTACATCGTCCTCATGAGCTGCTCGGCGAGGGCGCAGCGGCTCTCCAGCTCGTCGGCGTCCCCGGCCTCCACGGCGCCCACGATCAGCGTGTTGTGGACCGCGATCAGGTCGCTGGCCGGGCTGTAGAGGGGATCGCTGAAGCGCCCCGATTCGCCGGCCAGGGCCCATCCGTCGGGATGGATCGTCTGGGCACAGTCGTAGGCGAAGTCCCGGAACCCGCCGAAGTCCAGGACCTCCCGGTGCGGGAGGTCGCGCCGGAAGAGGGGGAAGCGCTCGCAGATCCACCGCGTCGCCTTCTCCACGGAGAAAACCTCCGACGGATCGACGCGCCGGCTGTCGAAGACCAGGCCCAGGCTGGTCTTGCCCTGCAGCGGGATGACCCAGAACCAGAACCCCTCGCCGCAGAAGTGGTTGGTCGCGAGCCAGAAGGGCAGGTGCCCGAGCTCGCGCCGCTCCGGGCGGCGGCGGACCTCCCGGCGGCTGGCGTCGGTCAGGCGCTCCACGTCCACCAGGCCGTCGACCCACCAGTAGAACGAGCCGTGGCGGATCGACGACGGCCGCCCCAGGTCCATGCGCTTCGCCAGGAAGCGGTTGCGCCCGGTGGTGTCCACCACCCAGGGCGAGCAGACCTCCCGTCGCGCGCCGCCGGCCCGGTAGGCCACGCGGTGGCCCGGACCGCCGGAGGGGCCACCCTCCGCCAGCTCCACGTCCAGGTCCCGGACGCCGGCCTGGAACGTGAACCGGGGGTCCTCCAGGTTCCGGGCCAGGAGCTCCGCCTCCAGGACGTTGCGGTCGAGCTGGTAGCTCGCCACGTTCGACATCGCCCGGATGGAGCTCTGGGAGTAGTCCTCGTAGCGCGAGCCGTCGCCGGCGGCGGGCCAGTGGAAGCGCAGGTTGTACTTCAGGAAGTGTCGCCGGAAGAGGTGCTCTTCCAGGTCCAGGACCTTGGAGAAGTAGTACCCCCCGAGCTGGACCAGGGACTCCCCCACCTTCTGGCGCTCCGGCGGGACCGCGTCGCGGCGCTCCAGCAGCAGGACGCTCCGCTCCGTCTCCAGCAGGAGCTGGCGGGCCAGGCTGAGGCCGGCCAGACCGGCCCCCAGGATCACCACGTCCGGGCGCTCGTCACTCACGGCTCGCCTCCTCCGGGTCCGCGACCCGGGTTCGTTCCGAAGGGCCAGGCCCGGCCGGGACTCCGCCCAGGACGAGGGCGTGGCCCCCGCCGTGGCGGTCCAGGGCCGTGACCAGCCCCACCGGGGGCCGGTCGCCCCGGGGTGAAAGCGCCACCGGCTCCGGCCCCACTCCCGACAGCGGCAGCCCGGGCTCGACGTCATCGAGGCCCACGACCCCGGGGAGCTCGCCCGCCGCCATCGCCTCCAGCAGGACCGCGGCCTGGAGGGTGCCGGAGGCGCCCAGGGCCTCCCCCAGGCCCGACTTGACGGCGGTCACCGGCAGGTCCCGCGCCACCGGGCCGAGGGCCTCCCCCAGGCCCACCGCCTCCGCCCGGTCCAGGGCCGGGC
>JBKHJP010000499.1:0-2730 GCA_046538065.1 Thermoanaerobaculia bacterium
GAGGAGGCCCGGGCGGAGCTGGAGCGGGTCGAGGCGGAGCTCCGGGCCGCGCAGGCCGGGGACGAGCGGGCGCGGCTGCGGGAGGAGCGGCACCGGCTCCTCAAGGCGGCCGAGCACCCCTCGGCGATCCTGGCGGTCCGGCTCCTGATCCTCACCGGCTGCCGGCGCTCGGAGGTCCTGGGCCTCCGGTGGTCGGACGTGGACCTCGGGGCTGGCCGCGTCGAGCTTCGGGATTCCAAGACCGGGGAGCGGGCCGTGCCGCTCGGGGCCGCGGCCGTGAAGGTCCTGTCGGAGGCCGAGCGGTTGGAGGGCAACCCCTTCGTGTGCTGGGGCGACCGCGACGGCGGCCCGTTCGTCGGGATCGACAAGGCTTGGCGGCGCATCCGCTCCGCGGCCAAGCGGGCGGCGCTGGAGGACCTGGAGCGCCCCCAGGACCCCGCCGAGGCCGAGGCCGCCGTCGAGGCGGTCGAGGCGGCGTGGGGTGGGCTGCGGCTCCACGACCTACGCCACAGCTTCGCCAGCGTGGGCGCCGCCGGCGGGGAGTCGCTCTACGTCGTCGGCAAGGTCTTGGGCCACGCCCAGGCGGCCACGACGGAGCGGTACGCCCACCTCGCCGACGACCCGGTGCGGGCGGCGGCGGAGCGGATTTCCTCGGAGATCGCGGCCCACCTCGACGGGGGCGGCGGCGGCGAGGTGGTGGACCTCGGCGCCCGTCGGCGGGCCGCCGGGGCCGGGGGTGAGTCGTGAGTCCCCGGAGCGCTTCGCGCCGTGAGGACCTCCTGGCAGGGGGCCGCCTGCCGCTGGACCCGCTGGAGGGGGAGGAGCGCTCCGTCTCGGAGGAGCGGCTGGAGGAGGTCCTGGAAGAGCTCCAGCTGGAGGCGGCCCTGGAGTGGGAGCGCTCGGACGGAGAGCTCGGGGCGGAGCTCCGTCGCGGGCTGGACGATCGGGCCGAGAAGCGACGCCGGGAGGCCGAAGAGCGACGCCGGAGGGCGGCCTCGAGCGAGGCCGGCCGCTCGAGCTCGCGGGCCCTGCCGGAGCTGGAGCGGGCGGTTGAGCGGGCGCTGGCCGAGAACCCGGAGCTCACTACCGCGGACTTCGTCGCGGCGGTCGAGGCGGCGGACGGGGAGCGGACGTGCTGGGGCGAGGAGCTCCGGCTCGGCGAGGTCGAGATCGTGCGCCAGAGGGGGACGCCGACGGAGACGCGGCGCACGGTGGACGGCATCCTGGCCGACTCGAACCGGAAGCATGGCGGGGTGTCTCTGACCTCCCTTCCCCGGTACTTCCAGCGGGCGCGGCTGCGGCGCGAGTCCCCCTCCGTATCCCGCTGACCTACAGCGACTTACGCGCCGCGACCAGCACTAAGGCCCTTAGTGCAACCGGGGGGTGCTTTACTCCCCGGTGTCATGCAACGGCTTCTTACCACGGTGGAGGCGGCGGAGGCCCTCGGGGGCCTGTCGCGGAGGACCCTGGAGGGCTGGCGCCGGAAGCGCATCGGCCCGCCGTACGTGCGCCTGGGCCACGGCCCGACGGCCCGCGTCCGGTACCGCCCCAGCGACCTGGAGGCGTGGGTCTCGGGGCTCGGCCCCGAGGGGCTGGGGAGCGGGCCGCGGCGCGCGGCGTCGGCGGGGGTGGGCCGGTGAGCGCCGACTCGCTCAGGGTGGAGGTCCTGGGGCGGCGGCACCGCGACCGGGGCGGCTTCGCGGTCCTGGACGTGCGCGAGCACGGCGGGGTCGAGTTCGCGGCGGTGGGCGACTGCGACGGCCTGGCCGACCTCCGCAAGGGGGCGCGGGCGACCCTGCACGGCGAGTGGGAGCGCCACTCCCGGCACGGCGAGCAGTTCCGCGTCGAGGACGTGGTGGTGCCGGGGCCCGAGGACCGGTGGGCCGTGGACCCCGACACGGGGGCGGTCGGGGTCCCGGGCCTGGTGAGCGCTGCGGACCTCCTCCGCCGCGGGGTCCCCGAGGCCCCGGAGCCGGTGGTCCCGGAGGTGCCGGCGGCCTGCCGGGGCCGGAACCTCCTGGTCCACGGCCCGGCCGGCGTCGGCAAGACGCGGTGGGGCCAGTGGCTCGCGGCGCTCGCGACGGCGGCGGGCGAGCGGGTCCTGTACTTCGACCTGGAGCAGCACCCGGACGACACGCTACGGCAGCTCGTGGACGCCGGGGCGGACCTGTCCAACGTGTGGCTCCCGGAGCCCCCGGTTGCGGACCCGGAGGGGCTCCTGGTCAACGCCGCCGGGGTCCTGGACGTGAACCTGGTGATCGTGGACCCGCTGGTGGGGCTCCTCCACGCCCTGGGCGCCGACGAGAACCTGAGCAAGGAGGCGGGGCCGGTGGTCCGATTCCTCTCGGAGCTCGCCCACCGGCCGACCGGCCCGGCGGTGGTGACCTTGCACCACTCCGGGAAGGGCGAGGCCGGGGCCGCCCGCGGCTCGGGCGAGATCATGGCGGCCCCGGACGTGGTGGCCCGGCTGGCGGCGGACGCGGAGGACCCGGCGGTCCGGCACGTCTTGGTCGAGAAGGCGCGCTGGGCCGCGGGGGGGTGCTCGGTGGTCCTGGACGGCGGGCGCCTGCGGCCGGCGGACGGCTCGCGGGGCCTGGCGGACCGGGTGCTTGCGTTCGTCCGGGAGAATCCGGGCGCGAGCGTCCGGCGGCTCCGCCGGGAGGTCAAGGGCGGGAACGACGCGATCGCGGCGGCGGTGGAAGAGCTGGAGGCGGCGGGCCTGGTCGCCCG
>JBKHJP010000109.1:0-12097 GCA_046538065.1 Thermoanaerobaculia bacterium
CGACCGCCTGGGTCAGGGCGATGTGGAGGTAGCGGTCGTTGTAGAGGCCGGTGAGGTTGTCGCGCTTGGCGATCTCCTGGGCCTGGCGGCCGTCCAGCACGTTCTGGATCGAGATCGAGATGTAGTCCGCGAAGATCTCGAGCAGGTTGAGGTCCTGCTCGTCGTACCCGGGCCGGTCCTGGCGATTGATCAGCTCCAGCACGCCGCAGACCTCCTGCTCGATCCGGATCGGGATCGCCACCAGCGTGCGCGTGGTGTACTCGATCTCCCGGTCGAAGACGCCGTAGAAGTGGCTGTCCCGGGCCGCGTCGCCGGTGGCGTAGGCGCAGCCCGTCGTGTAGACGTGGCCGGCGATGCCCCGGTCGGCCCGGATCTCCCGCCCCACGAGCCCCTCCGACTTCTCGCCGAACGCCGCGATGAAGGTCAGGCGGTTGGCCGGACGGTTCTGACGCTTGCTGCGGGGGTCGTCCAGGAGGATCGAGCCCGCCGCAGAGGGCACGAACTCGTTCGCCTTGCGGAGGACCTCGACCAGGTTCTCAGCCAGGTTGAGCTCCAGGGTGAACTGCGGGTTGGCACGGCGGCGCTGGAGGAAGCGTTCCAGCGCGGGGGGCTCCAGGCAGTAGATCGCCTCGACCGCCGCCTGCGGGTCCAAGGGTTGGCCGGGCCTGGCGTCGCCCCCCGCGTCCGGTTGCTCTGCAAGCTTCCGTGGGGCTCGGCTGTCACGATCGGGCATGTCGCCTCGGCGGGTCCGGTCTCAAGATACCAGACGGCGGACCAGTCCGATTCCCTCCGGAGCGCAGACCTCCGCCCGGCCCAGCACCTGGAGGCCGTCCGGGTCCACCCTGCGGACCCAGACCTCCGAGCCGGCGGGAAGCTCTCCGCACGTCTCCAGAAGGACGGCCGGGCCGGGGCCGAACCGCCGGAGGGCCGGGCCGGCGATCCACAGGACGAGGGCGAGAGCGAGGAGGGCTCCGGCGGTCCACCGCGCCCGCCCGGTCCGGGCCGGCCCGAGGGCGGCGCCCAGGGCGAGCCAGGCGGCGAGGGCCCCGGCCGACTGGAGGAGCCACGGCCGCCGGGCGAGCATCACCAGCGGCCCCGGTTCGCTCGGGCGAGGCGCCCCCAGCTCGTGCCGCGCCCGCTCGAGGTTCGCCCGGAGCCACGGATCGTCGGGAGCCCCGAGCTGCCCCCGCCGGTACCAGAGCACCGCCTCCGGCAGCCGTCCGAGACGGTGGAGGGCGGTCCCGAGGTTGTACGCCAGGGTCGGGTCGACCGGCTCCGCGGTTGCGGATCGGGCCGGGTCCTCGCCCCCGGCGCCGACTCCCCGGAGGTAGACGTCCACCGCGGCGTCCAGCTCTCCGCGGCGGAACAGGCGGTTGCCCTCCAGCAGCGCCGGCCCGGAGCCGGCGGCGGCGTCGTGGGCTCCCGCCGCGGCGAGCGCGAAGAAGACCACGGCCAGTCGGCGAGCACCCACGGAGGTCTCTACCGGGCTCCGGCCGCCGGAGCCTTCGCCAGCACGCGCGCCACCCGCCGCGACCGGTTGACGATCTCCCGCGCCAGCGCCCCTGCGGCCGACAGCTCGGGAGCGAAGCGCAGGAAGTGGAGGTCCTCCAGGAGATCCCTCAGCTCGCTCACCGCCTCCCGGGGCGCTCCCCGGCTCCGGAGCTCGTCGGGCCACCGGGAGGGAGGCAGGGCCTCCGGGACGCCGAGGTGGCCGGTGACGAGCTCCCGCCAGGCGGTCTCGATCTCCGCCGCCGCCCTCCGGGGCCGGCGCTCCTCCAGGGCGCCGGCGAGCCGGCGCTCCATCGCGTCCGTGGCGCCCGGCGGCGGCCGGCCCGTGCCGGAGCGGCGCCGCAGCATCACCGCAAGCGCCGCGAGCCACGGCACGGCGAAGGCCCACGGGAGGACCTTGCGGGCTCGGGCCCAGGCACCCGGCGACGGCGCCGGCACGGCGGCGCTCCGGATCGTGTGGGGCGGTCCCTCACCGGAAGCGCCCGGGGACCGCGGGCGGGCGACCAGCTTCGGGATTTCCGCCCGGGCGGTGCGGTACTCCCCGGATCGCGGGTCGAAGTAGGGAAGCTCCAGGGCCGGGAGCTCCCACGAGCCGGGCCTCCGCGGCACCAGGAGGAAGCGCCAGCAGCGGTTGGAGTGGTCTCCCGGCGTTCCGGGCGCAGGGGAGGCGTCGGGTCCCAGGACGTCCAGCCCGTCCGCCGTGTCCGAAAGCGACAGAGCCGGCGGGGAGAGCGCTTCCAGGTACCCTTCGCCGGAGGCGACGACGGTCAGGGTCGCTCCGCGGTCCACCGGCAGGTCCGCGGGCTCCAGGCGGGCCTGGAGCTCCACCGGGCCCACCGGACCGGTGAACGAGCCCGGGCCGCCTGCCGGGGCGCCCTCGGCCGGCAGCGGCCGGACCTCTAGTGTGACCGGGTTGCTCTCCCGTTCCATCTCCACGGGCACCCGGACGGGTGCGAAGGAGAACCGGGCTCGCTCGATCCTCTCCACCAGGAAGCGTGCCCGGACCGGATCGAGGACCAGGGTCCTCGCCGCCAGGGGGTAGAGCTCCTTGCGGAGCAGGGCGACGCGGGTGTACGGCTCTCCCTGCCAGGTCACGCTCTCCTTCTTCGGCTCGCCGGACTGCTCGAGGCTCCGGGCCCACACGCCGTGGAAGCCCGGCAGCGAGCGCGCCTCCATGGCCCGAACCGAGACCCGCGTGTAGAGATAGACGGTGTAGAGCACCCGCTGGCGGACGTACGGGCGCTCAGGCACCGCCTCGGCGCGCAGGAAGAGCTCCGGCGTGTCGCCGGCGGCGCCGTCCCCCTCGTCCGGGGAGCGGCGTCCGCGGCGTTCCAGCGACTCCCGGAGCCGGCGCACCGGGTCGTCCGGCGAGGGGGGGGCGGCGTCGGGCGGCTGCGTCTGGACCACGTCCACGCGCTGCGGCGCCAGATCGAGCTCCCGGTTCCCGACCAGGATGCGCACGTCCTCCACGCCGGCGGGCCCCGTCTCCATCGGCCGGAGCGTCCAGGTCCAGGAGTAGCGCCAGCTCTCCCCGCCCACGCCCAGATTGACGTCGTGGCTCTGGTCCGGCCTGCCCACCACCTCCAGGTTGTCCAGCTCGAAGCGGGGCTGGAGCCTGGGCTGCTGGTACCCGGGGCCTTCGATCTCGATGGTGAACCGGGCGTGGCCGTCGAGGCCGATCACGTCGGGCTCCAGGCGGGATTCGACCCGGAGCTCGGCCGCCGCCGGGAGTGGCGTGGCGAGGGTGGCCAGGAGCGCGGCGGCCAGGCCGGAGCCGGACCGGAAGGGTCGGCAGAGGCCCGCGATCCGGTGCGCCGCCCTCACCAGTCCTCCTCCTCGCTGCCCGCCCGGCGGGCCGCCCGGGTCGCCTGGAGGTGGCGCTGGAGCCGCTCCAGGGTCTCGACGGACTCCAGGAGCGCCGCCGCTTCCGCGGCCGACAGGTCCTCCTGCTCCTGGAAGCGCGGCAGGACGCGCCGGTCCGCCGGTGGGCCGGCCCCCGGCTCGCGGCCGGCGGGAGCGTCTTCGCCGCCCGGGTCGCGACCCGCCCGGCGGTCGTCTTCCCCGCTGGCTTCCGGAGAGCTCCCTCCGGTTTCCTGCGACTCGTTCTCCCGGCCCGGGCGGTCGCCCTCCGGCCGCTCCTTCGGGGGGAGGGCCTGGAGCCGGCGGCGCTCCTCCAGCCGCCGGAGCGCCACCTCGAGGTTGTGCTTGGCGTCCCGGTCCCCCGGCGCCAGCCGGAGGGCTTCTTCGAAGGCTTCCACGGCGCCGGCGGGGTCGTCCGCCGCCAGCCGGGCGGCGCCCAGGTTGTACCAGGCGGGCTGGGCGAGGCCGGCCGGGAGCCGGTGCCTTCGTTCCGGGGCGGCGCCGTCCGCCGTCGCCGCGGGCGACTCGACGGCGCGCTCCAGGAGCGATGCCGCACCACGGCCCTCGCCGGCCAGGAGCCGGGCGGTCCCGGCGTTGAACAGGACCGCCGGACGGTCCGGCGCGATCCGCCGGGCGGTTTCGAACGCCTCGGTCGCGTCGGCGGGCTCCGCCGTTTCCAGGAGCTCCAGGCCCCGGACGGTGCGCTCCCGGGGGTTGTACAGCCAGCGCTCGATCCACGCGGGCGGGTGGAGGTCGAAGAGCCTCCGGGCGGCGCTCCAGGCCCCCCGAGCGTCGAACGGGAGCTCGAGGGTCCCCTCGGGGCTCTTGGGCTCTCGCCCGTCCCCCTCCGGGCCTGCGCCGAGAGCGGTCGACGGCACCGCGGCCGGCAGCAGTGCCCAGCCGAGGCCCAGGGCGGCCACCAGGACGAGGGCCGGCAGGCGCCGGATCACCGGCCACCTCCCGCGGCCCGGAACGGCGGGACCGCCAGGTGGAGCAGGAGTGCCGCCGCCGCCAGCCCGAGGGGCCAGCGGAATCGCTCGGCCCGGGCGGCGAGCTCCACGTGCTCGTGGAGGCGCCGGTCCATGGTCTCGACGGCCCGGAGGATCGGCTGGAGATCGCGGCCGGGATCGGTGGCCCGCAGGTAGACGCCGCCTGTGCTCCGGGCGATCCGTTCCAGGGTGCCCTCGTGGAGCCGGCTGATCACGGTGGACCCGTCCCGGCGGCGCCGGACCTGGTCCGGCTGGCCGGGGAGCGGAACCGGGGCGCCGTCCGGCGTGCCGACGCCGAGCACGTGGACCACGACGCCCGCCGCCGCGAGCGCGTCGATCCGCTCGTCCAGGCCGCCGCCGTGGTCCTCCCCGTCGGAGACCAGGATCGCCGCCCGGTGGCGCTCGGTCCCTGGCGGGAAGAGCTCGGGCAGGCGCTCCAGGGCGTGGGCCAGGCGGGTTCCCGGGACCGCCAGCGAGCCGGGCTCGATGCCGTCCAGGAGGAGGTCCACCACGGCCGTGTCGGTGGTCAGCGGCGCCAGGACCACCCCGGTGCCCTCGGCCCCCACCAGGCCCACCCGGTGGCCGGGCATGGAGCGGACGAGCCGCCGGATCAGGCTCTCGGCCACCTCCAGGCGGGAGGGCGGGACGTCGCCGGCTCCCATGGAGAGCGACGCGTCCAGCACCACCACCACGTCGACCCCTTCCCGGGCCACCCGCTGCTCGACCTCTCCCCAGCGCGGCCGGGCCAGGGCCACCGCGGCGCCCAGGACCGCCAGGGAGAGGCAGAGCACCGAGAGGGCCAGCCGCCCCGGCGCGTAGCCGGCCAGGAGGCGGTCCCAGAGCCCCCGGGAGGCCCACGCCGTGGCGGCGGCCAGGCGGCGCCGCCACAGGAGGGCCGCCGCCGCCGCGACGAGGGGCGCCAGCAGGGCCAGGGCGAGCATCTCGGGGCGGGCGAAGCTCATGGCTCGGCGGTCAGTCGGAGCGCCGCCGGGGCCAGGGGCAGCAGAAGCAGCCCCAGGGCGCTCCAGACCAGGGGCTGGAACGCCTCCCGGTGGCGCGAGAAGCGTTTCACCTCGAGCTCGGTCGTCTCCAGGCGGTCGATCTCGGCGAACACCGACTCCAGGCTCTCCCGGCCCGTCGCCCGGAAGAAACGCCCGCCGGTGCGCCCGGCGATCTCCCGGAGCAGGTCCTCGTCCACCGGCATCCGCCGGAGCACGCGCTGCGCCCGGGGCCGCCCCTCCGACGGGTCGCCCAGGGCGATGGGGACCGGCACCGGCCGGCCGGTGCCCACGCCGATGGTGTAGACCCGGATCCCGAGCCCGTCGCTCAGGGCGGCCGCCGACCGGGGATCGATCTCGCCGGCGTTGTTGGCTCCGTCGGTCACCAGGACGATCACCCGGCTGTCGGCTTCGCTCTCCTCGAGCCGGGCGGCGGCCGTGGCCAGGGCGACCCCCACGGCGGTCCCCCGGGGCAGCGTCCCCAGCTCCACCGAGCGGACGAGGAAGCGGAGCATCCGGCGGTCGGTGGTGAGGGGACAGCGGGTCAGGGCGGAGCCGGAGAAGACCACCAGGCCGATGCGGTCCCCCGCCCGGCCGGCGACGAAGCGCTCCACGACCTCCTTGGCCACCGCCAGGCGGTTCTTCGGCTGGAAGTCTTCCGCGCCCATGCTCCCGGAGACGTCCAGGGCGATCTGGATGTCGATCCCCTCGGTGGTGGTCTGCTCCCAGGCGTAGCCCAGGCGGGGACGGGCCAGCGCCAGCACGAGGAGGGCGAATGCGGCCAGGCGCAGGTAGAAGGGCAGGTGCAGGCGCCAGCCTCCGGTGCGCCCCGCCGGCACCCGGCTGTAGGTGAGCGCTCCGCCGCCGCCGCGCCGGTGGTGGATCCAGGCCAGGAGAGGCACCAGCAGCAGGAGCAGCAGCCAGAGGGGGTCGGCGAGCTCGGGGCCCTGGAACCACGCTCCGGTCGGCACCACGGAGCTCACGCCGCCACCTCCCCCCGTTCGCCGGCGTCCGCTCCGTCCGCCGGGAGCGGCGGCCGCAGGTCCGCTTCCAGCCGCCGGGCGAGCTCCTGCACCGCCTCGAAGCGGGCCTCCAGGGTGGCGAGGGCCACGGGCTCCCGGGCGAACTTCACCCGGTCGCACGCCCGGAGGAGCTCGCTCGCCCGGGCTTCGAGCTCCGGGGCGACGCGCATCCGCCGGAGCTCGCGCCGGATCTCGGTCGTGGTGCTCTCCACCGCCGGGAACCCCAGCCGCCCGGCCAGGAACTCGCGGAAGCAACGGGAGAGGACGGCGTGAACCTCCGCGGTGCCGAGGGTGTGGAGCTCGCGGGCGGCGGCGTCCAGCCTGCGGGTGAGCGCCTCCAGGGGGGTGGCGGCGGCCGGCCCGCCCCGGCGGGACCGGCTCTGGGTGAGGGCGGCGGCGCCCAGGGCGAGGGCTCCCAGTGCCCCGGCCGTCCACCAGAACGCCCCTCCGAGGGGAAGGCTCCGGGGGGGTGCGGGGGGTCGGGCGGCGAGCTCCCCGGCTCCAACGTCCGGCGGCAGGACCGACTCCACGGCCAGGACCAGGTCCGCCGGCGTCCGGAGCTCGGTGGTCTCCACCGGGCTTGGCACCGCCACGGCCTTCGGCGGCAGCTCCAGGCGTCCCGTGCGGAACGCGGTCAGGATCAGGCGCTGCCGGTAGCCGGAGCGGTGCCGCTCCACCGGACCCGTCTCCAGGATCTCGGCTCCGCCCCACCGCTCGCCCCAGGCCGGGAAGCGCGGCTCTCCCGACAGCTCGGAGGGTTCCACCGCGAGCTCGAGGAGGGCCTCCACCCGGTCCCCCACGGTGACGGTCTCGGGCTCCAGGGCCACCTGGAGGCGCGGCGCGCCGGCGGCCGGGACCGCCGCCAGGAGCCCCGCCACACCGAGGAGGACCCTCCGCCTCATCGGGCGAGCCTCCGCCGCCGGGCCTCGAAGAAGGCCACCATCGGTCCCAGGTACGGCCGGTCGGTGCGGAGCACCAGGTGATCCACGCCCAGGCGGCGGAGGGTCCGCCGGAGCTCGGTGCGCTCGATCCGGCGCCGCTCGGCGTGGGCCCGGGCGTGCCGGGCTCCGTCCACCACCGCCGTCCGGCCCGTTTCGGCGTCCCTGAGGACCACCGGGGCGACCCGCGGGAGCTCCGCGTCCCGAGGGTCGACGATCTCGATCACCACCAGGTCGTGGCGAGCCGCCGCGGCCTTCAGGGCCTCGGGGAAGGGTGGGCAGAGGAAGTCGGAGATCAGGAACAGGACGGAGCGCCGCTTGAGGGCCGCCAGGACCTGGAGCAGGCCGGCGCCCAGCTCGGTGCCGCCGCCGGCCGGGTGGGCCAGCACGTCCCGGACCAGGCGCAGGACGTGGTTTCGCCGCCGCCGGGGAGCCAGGAAGTGCTCCAGCCGGTCCGACAGCAGCCCGGCGCCCACCCGGTCCCCGTTGCGTACGGCGGCGAAGGCGAGCAGGGCCGTGACCTCCGCCGCCAGGTCGCGCTTGACGATCGTGCGGGAGCCGAACGACTGGGAGCCGGAGACGTCCACCGCCAGGAACACGGTCAGGTCCCGCTCCTCCACGTAGGTCTTGAGGTAGGGCTCGCCCATGCGCGCCGTGACGTTCCAGTCGATGGCGCGCACGTCGTCCCCCGGCTGGTAGGGGCGGACCTCGGCGAACTCCACCCCCCGGCCCTTGAAGACCGAGTGGTACTCGCCGGCCACCCCCCGGTCCACCAGCCGCTTCGTGGCGACCTCGATGCGGCGGACCTTCCGGGCGAGGTCCGGGGGGAGGCGCGGCGGCCCGGGCTCCGGCGGGCGCCCGGGGCGGCGCCACGCGAGGACCTTGGCGATGGGGGCGGGGAGGGTCAACGGCTCGACCTCCTCGGGGCAGGCCCTGGCCGGACCCGGCTAGGGCACTTCCACGCGCGCCAGGAGCCGCGCCACCAGCTCGTCCGAGGTGACCTCCTCAGCCTCGGCCTCGTAGGTGGGCACGATCCGGTGCCGCAGCACGTCCGGCGCAAGCTCCTTGACGTCCTCGGGAACCACGTACCCCCGGCCCCGGACCAGAGCCAGAGCCTTGGCTGCGCGGGCCAGGAAAAGGGTGGCCCGGGGCGAGGCACCGAAGGCCATCAGCTCCGCCAGGTCGGGCACTCCGGCCTCGGCCGGGTCGCGGGTGGCGGCGATCAGGTCCAGGACGTAGCGCCGGAGCCGGCCGTCCAGGTAGACGGCGTCGGCGGCGCTTCGCAGCGCCAGGAGCCGGTCACGATCGAGCACCGGGCGGACGTCGGCGGGCCGCTCGACCAGCATCCGGTCCAGGATCTCCGCCTCTTCGCCCCGGCTGGGGTAGTCCAGCCGCAGCTTGAGCATGAAGCGGTCCGCCTGGGCCTCCGCCAGCGGGTACGTGCCCTCCTGCTCGATGGGGTTCTGGGTCGCCAGGACCATGAACGGCTCGGCCAGGGGGTAGGTCGCGTCCCCCAGGGTCACCTGGTGCTCTTCCATGGCCTCGAGCAGCGCCGACTGCACCTTGGCTGGAGCCCGGTTGATCTCGTCGGCCAAGAGGATCCGGGTGAAGACGGGCCCCTTGCGCGGGCGGAACTCGCCCGTGCGGGCATCGTAGACGAGGGTCCCCACCAGGTCCGCCGGCAACAGGTCCGGGGTGAACTGGATGCGCTGGAAGTCGATGTCCAGGGTCCGCGCCAGGGTCTTGACCGCCAGCGTCTTGGCGAGCCCGGGGACCCCTTCGATCAGCAGGTGGCCGCGGCAGAGCAGCCCTACCAGGAGCCGGTCGATGAGGTACCCCTGACCGACGATGACCTTCCGGATCTCGTCCTCGACCTGCCGAAGCTCCCGCGCCTGACGCTCCACGTCCTGGAGCTCGGGCTCGGGCAACGGGGTGGGCTGGGAAGGTGATGGCTCCGGTCGCGTCATGGCGGCTCCACGCGGGGTTGCGACCGCTGCAACGTGGGTGCCAGGCCCGGGAACCGCCCGAAACCGCCGGAAGACGGGAGGTTTTCGCATCTTCGGCCCGTCCCCGCGGTGCCAATCTGGCAGGCGCCGGGCTCTGTCACGGCCTGCATAGCGGTCGGCCGCCTGCGGGACGTCGAAGAGCGGGCCGGGCTACTTCAGCTCGATGTGGTCCTGCTCCAGGAGCCGGTAGAAGACCAGCAGCGCGTCGATCTGGGGCATGGGGCTGATCTTCACGATGGAGCGGATGTCGTAGCTGCCGTTGACCCGGGTCAGGATGAACCCCTGCTGGGCCGTGAGCTGGAGCTCGGTGAGCTCCTGCATCGTGCGCTTGAGGACCGGAACCGCGTCCGGGTGGACACCCGCGAGGCTCACCCGGTCCCCCACGAGCTTCTCGCCCTTCTCCAGGGCCTGCTGCACCGCCTTGGCGTCCGGCTCCAGGCTGCGGGCGGCCCGCAGGTGGCGCAGGCCCTGCTCGAAGCGCCCCTCCTTCAGGAAGCGCTCGGCCCGGGTGATCAGCTCGTTGGCTCCCACGTCCTGGTCGGGGGGCGCGGTGGCGGCGCCCTGGCCGACGCCGGGGCTCGTCCCCGAAGGGGCCGCGCCCCGGGGCCGGATCACCTTGAGCTTGCCCTTCCGGTGGGCGTCGAACAGCACCTTGGAGACCATGAACTCCGAGGAGTGGGTCTGGATTTGGATCTCCTCCACGGTGCGGTCGTCGTCCACCTGCTCCAGGATCTTCCGGGCGCCGGGGGAGAGCTTCGGGTCGTCCAGCAGGTCGCCCATCGCGACGGGGATCGCCTGGGCCGAGGGGATCACCTCGCGGATGCGCTTCCACTCGTCCAGGCGCTGGACCCCTTCCAGAACGATGGAGGTGGCGTCCAGGTTCAGGGGAACCATGGTCCGCTCCGGCAGCTCCTCGTCCACGAAGCGGAACTCCCCCTCCTCCCAGGAGAACAGGTCGTAGACCGACTCCTCGGCCTTCAAGCGCAGCAGCCGGTGGAGGTCCTCTTCCGAGATCGCCCCGATGGTGGTGAGGATCTTGCCCAGGAGCATCTTGGACTGCTCCTGCATGGCCACGGCCTTCGACAGCTCCTCCTCGGTGATGAAGCCGTGGCTCACCAGGAAGTGGCCCAGGTGCTCCCGGGGGTCGGTGGAGGCCGACGAGATGATCCGCCCCTCCCGGAAGAAGATGCGCTTCTTGACGTCGCCGTCGTCGATCACCAGGGTGCCGGTCTTGTTGCCCTGGGAGACCCACTGCAGGAGCTCGGCGAGCTCCATGGTCTTCAAGTTGCCGGTGATTCCCATGGGGTCAGCTTTCGTCCACGCGCGCCAGGGTGGTGCCGCGCTGGCCCTGGTAGTGGCTCGACGAGCCGGGCTCGCCGTAGGCCACCTCGGGCTCGCTCTCCATCTGGATGAAGATGAGCTGGGCGATCCGCCGGCCCGCCTCCAGGATGAACGGCTCCGGCCCCAGGTTCTGGAGCTCCAGGGTGATGTTGCCCCTAAACCCCGGGTCGCACCACCCGGCCAGGGAGTGGTTGATCCACAGCCGGCCCAGGGTGGACTTGAGCTTCAGGTCGCAGGCCACGTTCCGGGGGATGGCCACGTGCTCGAGGGTCGAGGCCAGCACCACCTCGCCGGGGAAGAGCTTCACGTGGGGGGCGTGGAACTCCTCCGGGTCCCGGGTCGGACAGATCCAGTGGTCCGAGACCCGGACGTCGTAGCTCGCGGCGTTGACCTGCGCCGGCTCGTACGGGTCGACGCCGCCACCCTCGGCCCAGCGGCGGATCCAGCGGTCCGGCTTGATCATGGCTTGAGAAGCTCCGGGGCCGAGGCTCCGCCGAAAAGACTGGAGAGTTCCGTCACGACGTGAGGCGCTCAGGCGAAGCGGACCGGGAGGTCCTCGTCTTCGCGGTAGATGGTGTCGACGAACCGGATCAGGCTGCGGCTGCACGACATGAAGAGGGTCGAGGAGCGCCGGCCCCCGCCGAAGAACCGCACTCCCTTGAGGAGCTCGCCGTCGGTGACGCCGGTGGCGCTGAACAGGATGTGCTTTCCGGGGGCGAGGTCGGAGGTGCCGTAGATCTTGGACAGGTCGGTGTAGCCCAGCCGCTCGAGGCGCTCCTGCTGGTCGTCGCCGATCGCCACCAGGCGCCCCTGGACCTCGCCCCCCAGGCAGCGCATGGCCGCGGCGGTGAGCACCCCCTCCGGGGCGCCGCCCGCTCCCAGGACGGCGTGGACCCCGGTGCCCCGGACCGCTGCGGCGATCCCGGCGGAGAGGTCGCCGTCGCCGATCAGCCGGATGCGGGCCCCGGTCTCCCGCACGTCGCGGATCAGCTCCTCGTGGCGCGGCCGGTCCAGGATCACCACGGTCAGCTCGTCGAGATCGCGGTGGAGAGCCGAAGCGACGTTGCGCAGGTTCTCGGCCACCGGAGCGTCCAGGTTGATCTTGCCCCGGGCGGTGGGGCCCACCACGATCTTGTCCATGTAGACGTCCGGGGCGTGGAGGAGCCCGCCGCGCTCGGCGGCGGCGAGCACCGCGATCGCTCCCCAGGTGCCCAGGGCGCAGAGGTTCGTACCCTCCAGGGGGTCCACGGCGATGTCCACCTCCGCAGCGTGGTCCTGCTCCCGGGCCTGCTCCGGGTGGCCCTTGAGGCGCCCCACGGGCTCGCCCACGTAGAGCATGGGCGCCTCGTCGCGCTCGCCCTCGCCGATCACCACGCGGCCGGCGATGTCCAGGGCGTCGAGCTCCTCGCGCATCGCCTCCACGGCGACGTGGTC
>JBKHJP010000110.1:0-12095 GCA_046538065.1 Thermoanaerobaculia bacterium
GCCGGAGGCCGGTGGTCCGCGCGCGACCCTGGATTTCTGCCGCGCAGACTCCTAGCCTAGGTGACCAGCACGGGGCAGTGGGCGCGGCGGACGGTTTCCCGGAGGGCCTCTGGAGCGAGGGTCTCGCCGCTGCGGGGCACCACCAGCAGCCCGCAGCCGCGCCGCCGGAGGAGCTCGATCAGGGCTTGGGGCTCTACCACCGGTACGGTCTCCACCCGCAGCTCCGGGAGCTCCGGGGCACGCGGCTCGGTCCCGGCCTCGGCCTCCGGAGCCGCCGCGGCGTCCGGCAACAGCTCGTCCAGCTCCCGACGACGGACCTCCGGATCCTCCCCCGACACCACCACGTTCAGCGGCGCCCGGTTGCGCCGGGCCAGCTCCGCCGCGATCGCCAGGGCGCGCCGGGCCGCCGGCGTCCCGTCGTAGAGGACGTGGACCGTCCGGCCCAGGCGGGCGCCGCGCCCCAGGACCAGAACCGGGAGCGGCGCCTTGGCGATGACCGCCGCCGCCGTCGATCCGGGGGGACGGCGCGGGGAGTGGCCCCGGATTCCGAGGGTGATGAGGTCCGCCCCGGCCGCCAGGAGCTCTGTCTCCACCCGCCCCTGGGCCGTTCGGAAGGACCAGCGCACCCGGAGCCTTCCGGCGGTCCGCTCCAGCGCCCGCCGGGCCCTGGCCGCGCGAGCCCGGAGCTGGCGCTCGATCGTGGGGCGCTCCAGGGTGCGGCGCCGCCCGGACAGGAGGTCCACCTCGGTGGCGGCCTGGGTGGCCAGGAGCAGCAGGTGCTCCTCTTCGACGAACAGCCCTTCGAGCTCCGCCTCCAGGAGCGCCGCCAGGGCGGCGGCGGCCTCCAGGGCCGCGGCGCTGTCCGCCGAGGTGTCCAGAGCTATCAGGATCCGGCGGATCCCCTCCCCGGGAGGCTCCGCCGGAGGGGTCGGGGAGGGCGGGGTCATTCGTCCTCCGGCCGGGGGCCGGGGAGGGCGCCCGGGACACCGCGGCCGGTGCCCCACTCGCGGGCCTTCTGGGCGTAGGCCGCCAGCCGGTCGGCGACGCGGCGGTTGACGGTCCCTTCCGGGTACTTGCCAGCGCCGTCGGCTGCGCCCATGGAGAGGCCGGTGAGGATCTCCATTCCCTGGTCCACCGTCTCCACCGCCCAGACGTGGAAGCGGCCGCCGGCGACGGCGTCCACCACGTCGGAGCGGAGCATCAGGTGCTTGACGTTCGCCCGCGGGATGAGGACGCCCTGGCGGCCGGTCAGCCCGCGGGCCCGGCAGACGTCGAAGAAGCCTTCGATCTTCTCGTTGACGCCGCCGATGGGCTGGACCTCGCCGTGCTGGTTGACCGACCCGGTCACCGCCAGGGACTGGTCCAGGGGGACCTCGCCGATGGCCGAGAGGAGGGCGTAGAGCTCGGCGCAGGAGGCGCTGTCCCCCTCGATCCCGCCGTAGGACTGCTCGAAGACCAGGCTCGCCGCCAGCGCCAGGGGCTGCTCGGTGGCGTATCGGGCCCCCAGGAAGCCCGTGAGGATCAGCACGCCCTTCGAGTGGATGGGCCCGGAGAGCTCCACCTCCCGCTCGATGTCCACGACCTCGCCCTTGCCGAGGCGCACCCGGGCGGTGATCCGGCTGGGCTTGCCGAACGCGAACTCGCCGAGCTGGAGCACCGAGAGGCCGTTGACCTGGCCCACCCGGGAGCCGTCGGTGGCGATGAACAGGGTCTCGCGCTCGATCTGCTCCTGGATGCGGTCGCGGACGCGGCTGGAGCGGTAGACCCACTCCTGGACGGCCCGGTCCACGTCCTCCGCCGTGACCACGTCCCGGGCGTCCTCGCCGGCCCAGAAGTCCGCCTCCCGGACCAGCTCGGCGACGGCCCGGTCGGCCACGCGCAGGCGCTCCGCGTCGCCGGACAGGCGGGCGCTCCGGTCGATCACCCGGGCCACGGCGCCCCGGTCGAAGGGGCGCAGCTCGTGGCGCTCCGCCAGGCCGGCGACCAGCCGTCCGTAGAGGACCTCGGCATCGGCGCTCCGCTCCATCCGGTCGTCGAAGTCCGCCTGGACCTTGAACAGGTCCCCGAAGTCGGGATCGTGAGCCGAGAGGAGGTAGTAGACGAGGGGATTCCCCAGGAGGACCACCTTGACCTCCAGGGGGACCGGCTCCGGGTCCAGGGAGACGGTGGAGACCAGTCCCAGGGCCTCCCGGGGGGATTCGATCCGCACCTCGCCGGCCTGGAGGGCCCGCTTCAACCCTTCCCAGGCGAACGGCTGGGTCAGCAGGCGCTGGGCGTCCAGCACCAGGTAGCCGCCGTTGGCCCTGTGGAGGGCGCCGGGTTTGATCAGGTTGAAGTCGGTGATGAGGGCCCCCATCACCGGCAGGTACTCGATCCGCCCCACCAGGTTGGGGTGGTTCGGGAGGTCCTCGTAGACCACCGGCGCGTGCTCGGAGTCGCCGTGGTCCACCACCACGTGGACCCGGTAGCGCCGGAGCTCGGGACGGTCCAGGACCGGGGAGGCCCCGGCGCCCCCGGCGCCGGTGGGCGCGAAGGGGCGGCCGCCCCCGTCGTCCTCCCCCAGGACCTGGCGGACGTTCTCGATCACGTCCGCCTCCACGGCCTGCAGGTGGGCGAGTACCCCTTCGTGCTCGGCGTAGTCGCTGCGGAGCGGCCCGAAGAGGTCGCGCACCGCCAGGCCGGCCACTTCCCGGTTGAGCTCGCGGACGCGCTCTCTGGCCTCGCGCTGGGAGCGGGGCATGCGGTGGAGGATGCCCTCGAGCTCCTTCTGGAGCTCCTCGCCCTCCTTGCGGAGCCGGTCCCGCTCCTCCTCCGGCAGCTTCTGGAGCTCGTCCGGGGGGAGCACCTCGCCGTCGCGGACCGGTGCGAAGACCACCCCCATCGGGGTCCGGACGAGGGTCAGTCCGCGCTCCCGGGCCTTGTCCCTCAGGGCCTCGAACGCCTCCTGGTGTGCCTCTGCGGCCTCCTCCTGGGCGGCCTGGCGGCGGCTCTGGTACTCCTCGCTCTCGAAGGCGGCCTCCAGGGTGGGTCGGAGCTCCTGGAGGGCGGCGTCCAGGGCGTGGGAGAGCGTGCGCCCCGTGCCCGGAGGCAGCCGCAGGGCCCGGGGCCGGAAGGGCCGGTCGAAGTCGTTGACGTAGCACAGGTCCGGCGGTGGCGGCTCGGTGGCGGCCCGCTCCTCCACGTGGCGTCCGACGAGGGTCCGCTTGTCCACCTCCTCCGGGCCCAGGGCGAAGATGTTGAAGCCGTCGCCCCGGATGCGGATGCCGAAGTGGACCGCCCGGGAGGCCCGGGTCTGGCCGACGACGTGGACCTCGTCGGCGAGCTCGGCGGTCGTCTGGAACTCGAAGCGGTTCGGGTCGGTCCGCAGCCGCAGGGCGCCGGCGGCGAGGGCCAGCTCCCGGCGGGGGTCTTCGCTGGATGGGGCCGTGGTCATGGGGCGGGGTGCGCGCGCTCCTCGCCCCGATTGTAACGGCCGTTCGGGGAAGGGCTCACCGGCCCGGGCTCACGGCTTCCGGCCGAGGGCGAGGCGGGACTGGGCCGTGAGGTCGACGGTCTCCTCGGGCTCGAGCCCGGCGTCCCGGAACCACCCGTGGACCTCCCCGATCGTGAAGCTGTCGCCGCCCTCCGTGCCCACCAGCATGTTGACGGCGAAGAGGGTCCCTCCCAGGGGGGTGATCCGGTCGGGGTCCAGGAGGAAGTCCTTCACCGCGAGCCGGCCGCCGGGGGCGAGCGCCGCCGCGGCCCGGGCGACCAGGCGACGGTTCGCCTCCGGCGGGAAGATGTGGAGGAAGTTCGAGGTGAAGACCAGGTCGTAGGGCCCGCCCAGGTCACCCTCCAGGGCGTCGCCCGGGCGGGTCGTGACGCTCCCGGTCCCCCCGGACCCGGCCGGCTCGGACAGGCCCGCCGCCTCGACGTTGCGGCGGGTGACCTCCAGCGTGGCCGGCCGGTCCAGGACGACCACCCGGAGGCCGGGAACGCGGCGGGCGAGCTCGATGGCGTAGAGCCCGGGGCCGCCACCCAGGTCGAGGGCCGTCCGGACCCCTTCGAGGGCGCCCAGGCGCTCCAGGGCGTCGGCGGTAATGACGGCGCTCTCCCGGCCGATGGCGGCCATGGCTCCGGCGAAGACCGCCTCGTCGTCCATCAGGCGGGGGTCGATCCGGTCGTCCGGCACCGGCGCCCCGCGGGTCACCGCGTCCACCAGGCCGGCCCAGCGCTCGTAGAGCTTGGCGCCGTGGACGAGCATGGGCACCTTGGAGCGGGGAGACCCGGTGGTCAGGAACTCCCGGGCGGCAGGGGAGCTCCGGTAGGCCGCCCCGGCTCCGGCGGCCCCGGTCGGGTCGGCCTCTCCCTGCCCATCGCCCTCCGCCCCGGTCCCCTCCTTGCCGAGGACTCCGAGGGCCGCCAGGGCGTCGCACAGGATCCGCGTGCCCCGCCGGTCGGCCCCCAGGCGCTCCGCCAGGGTGGCCGCGTCCAGGGCGCCGTCCCCCAGAGCGTCGAAGAGGCCCAGGCGGACCGCCGCGAAGAGGATCTGGGCCTCTCGGTAGCCGGCGACCATCCGGTCGATGGCCTCGAAGCTCTCGAGGGGTTGTGGGCGAGGGTCGGTCATGGCGGATCCTCGCGATCTTACCGGGAGACGACCCGTCCGCTCGGTGGAGCGGTCCGTATCCTCTCTCCGGAGGCCGACACCATGAGACGACCGATGCGCATTCTCTGCTCCTGTTTCCTGCTGATCCTCACCGTCGCCGCCTGCGGCGCGGCCCAGCCCCCGGCCGCCCGGAAGACCGCCGACGAGACGCCGCCCGGGGTGCAGCAGCTCCTGCCCCGGGGCCGGATCCCCGCCGTCTTCGAGCCGGAGTTCGTCCCGGCGGCCCGCGCCGACGTGCCCGCCGGCGCCTGGGTCCTGGGCGTGGTCGTCGAGGGCCAGGCGAAGGCGTACAGCCTGAACCTCCTCAACCGCCACGAGGTGGTCAACGACCGCTCCGGGGGGACGGCCTACGCCGCCGTCTGGTGACCGCTCGCCAACACGGCCGTGGTCTACGGCCGCGAAATCGACGGCGAAACCCTCTCCTTCGAGCCGTCCGGGGCGCTCCTGGACGCCTCCCTCGTCATGCGCGACCGGCAGACCGACTCCTGGTGGTCGATCATGACCTCGGACGCCATCGGCGGTCCCCTGGACGGGACCGACCTCCGGGAGCTCCCCGTGGGGGAGAAGACCACCTGGGGCGACTGGGTCGCCCGCCACCCGGAGACCCTGGTCCTCTCCGTGGGCGGCAGGGAGCACGTGGAGAGCAACCCCTACGAGAGCTACCTCGCCTCCGACGACACCTTCCGGGGAATGGCTGCCGACTTCGACGACGACCGCCTGCCACCCAAGGCTCCGGTCTACGCCTTCTGGCACGAGGAACGGCCCCACGCCGTGCCCCACGAGGTCATCGAGGGCGGCCGGGTCGTCGACCTGGACGGCGGGGCGGTCTTCCTCCACCGGCCGGAGGGGGCGCCGTTCCTGGCCTCCTCCCGGGCCTGGCGGCTGCCCTCGGGAGCGGCTGACGGAACGGAGCCCGGGACGCTCCTCGACCGCCTGGAAGCCGGCGAGGTGGAGGGCGCCGAGGCCGTCGAGGGCTTCGACACCTTCTGGTACACCTGGGCCTCGGTCCACGAGGGGACCGCGCTGCTGCCGTAGCGCAGGCTTGCACGCGCAGCCGAAGCGTGTAGGGGCGGAGCTCGCCTCCGCCCCTCGCGTGGAATGTTCGGCTGTCGCCGGGGCCCGGGAGGAGACAAGCTCCTCCCCTACACGCTGTCTCGGTCTCGGAGGCCGGGGTCGGCGAGGCCCGCCCTACGTGCCCTTCTCCTCCTCGATCCAGCGCTCGACGTTGTCTTCGAGGACCGGCAGGGGGACGGAGCCGTGGAGGAGGACGGCGTCGTGGAACTCCCGGACGTCGAAGTCCGTGCCCAGGGCCTCTTCAGCCTCGCGTCGGAGCCTGCGGATCTCGATCTCGCCCATCTTGTAGGCCAGGGCCTGGCCCGGCCAGGAGATGTAGCGGTCGGTCTCGGTCCGGACCTCGTGGAGGGAGAGCGCGGTGTGCTCGGCCAGGTAGTCCATGGCCCGCTCCCGGCTCCAGCCCATGGCGTGGATGCCGGTGTCCACCACCAGGCGGCAGGCCCGCCACATCTCGTAGGTCAGGCGCCCGAAGTTGGAGTAGGGGTCGGTGTAGAAGCCGGCCTCCAGGCCCAGGCGCTCGGAGTACAGGCCCCAGCCCTCGCCGAAGGCGGAGAGGTACGAGTAGCGCCGGAACTCCGGCAGCCCCTCGATCTCCCGGGCCAGGGCGGTCTGGAGGTGGTGGCCCGGGACCGCCTCGTGGAGGGTCAGCGCCTCCAGGGTGTAGAGCGAGCGGCTCGGCAGGTCGTAGGTATTGACCCAGTAGATCCCCGGCCGGGTGCTCCCCTCCGGCGGACCCACGTACCGGCCGGCGGTGTACTTGGGCGCCATGTGGTCCGGCACCGGCTCGACGGTGTAGGGCAGGCGGGGCAGGGTCTTGAACAGGGCCGGGAGCTCGCCGTCCATCCGCTTGGCGATCCAGGCCGCCTCCTTGAGCAGCTCCTCGGGGGTCTCCGGGTAGAAGCGGGGGTCGGTGCGGAGGAGCTCGATGAACTCGTCGAAGGTGCCCTCGAACCCGGTCTCCTCGATCACGTCGAGCATCTCGGCGTGGATGCGCTCGACCTCCTCCAGGCCGATCTCGTGGACCTCCTCGGGGGTGATGTCCAGCGTGGTGAAGGAGCGCACCAGGTAGGCGTAGTAGGCCTCGCCGTCCGGGAGCTCGGAGGCGCCGAGGCTCTCCCGGGCCCCGGGGATGTACTCGTCCACCATGAATCGGTGGAAGCTCCGGTACGCGGGCACCGCCGCCTCCAGGATGGCTTCCCGGCCCTCGGAGCGGAGCCGCTCGTGCTCGGAGGCGGGCACGCCCACCGGGAGCTCCTCGAAGGGCGCCCAGAAGACGCTCTCCGTGGCGTCGTCCACCACGTGGGCGGCGATCGTCTGCTCGTAGCCGTCCAGGACCACCCGGGGCACGGTCATCCCCCGCTCCAGCCCGCGGCGCATGTTGCCGATCTGCTCCTCGAAGTAGCGCGGGAGCTCCCGGAGGCGCGCGAGGTAGTCCTCGTGGTCGTCCACCGTGGCCAGGGGGACCTCCTCCGGCAGGCGGGCGAGGGTCATGTGGAAGCCGGAGTCGGCGTTGATAGGCACCTGCCAGGTGCCGAACTCGTGGGAGGTGATCCGGTCGTCGAGCTGGCGCCGGAACATGTCGTAGCTCACCCGGTCCTGGGTCCCGAGGTCCGAGCGGTCGATGGCGGCGAGGTCGTCCAGGAACTCCCGGGTGCGCTCGGCGCGACGCTCCAGGTCCTCCGGAGCCGCCGAGCCCAGGCGGTCGTTGTACTCGTGGCGGCCGACGTTGGTGGCCAGCAGGGGGTTTTCCTCCAGGCGCCATTCCCATTCGCTCTCGAACAGGTCGTGGAGGCGGGTCGCGGCGTCCTGGTCGCTGGCGGCGAGGCCGACGGCGGTGAGGATGGCGAGGGACAGGGAGACGACGAGTCGACGCATGGGGCGGCTCCGGGGGCTCTCAACGGTTCTGGGGGATCGACGGTCCGCGGAGGAGTCTACCGCCTGACGCAGGGCCGCGCTTGCGCCTTGACTTTACCGTGGTATTGACTCTATCTGTTGTGACCTGCTGTAACATCAACACGACAGTCGTTCTCAAAGGATGCCCTACTTCGTCGAGAGGAGGAGTCACGTGACGACCAGTAGGCGACGATTTCGAGACTTCGCGCCGAGGACGGCGGGCCTTTGGGGCCTGGTTCTTCTCGTTCTTGTCGTTGTCTCTTTGTTCGGTCATCCGGCGTACGGGCAGGACAGGGCCGAGGACGACCGGAAGCTGGAGGTGCTCGCCCGCTACGAGGTTCCGGCGACCGACGATCCGATCCTGGGCGTCCAGTGGGCCGGCAAGCGCTCGGTCTACCTGGCCTACTTCAAGCACGGCGTGGTCGAGGCGGCGCTCCGGGAAGGGCTGCCCGAGGTCCGGCACGTGCTCGCGACCCGGAGCGAGCCGCCCCACGTCGGCTTGCGGTCCATAGTCCGCTTCGACGTCTCGCAGGACTGGGTCGTCGCGTGGCACGCCCGCTTCGCCTGGGCGCCCCAGACCTCGGGCAAGGGACCGGTGGTGCCGACTGTCCAGCGCCGTACCTGCGGAGCCCGGGACTTCGCGGTGGACGGGGACACGATCGTCATGCTGGGCATCCCCGACGCCGAGGAGTGGGAGAAGACGGACGGCGGACTGGTCTGGCGCGCGGATCTCTCGAAGGGGCTCGACGAGTGGGAGGTGCTGTACGAGAACGACGCGTTCGCGGCCAACCCGCGCCTCCTCAACGTCATCACGGACGCCGGCGGCTCCCTGGCGTTGCTGGCCGACGGCAATCTCCTGGTGGCGCCCAACGCTCCCGGCGCCATCCCGCCGGTTCTTCGCCTCTCCGCCCGTGGCAAGGTGAAAGAGGTCTGGACCGCGGAGGAGCTCTGGGGCGACCCGACGGAGCGCTGGGCCGAGGGGGAGGTGGGCCTGGATCCCTTCGGCTCCAAAGAGTTCAAGGAGCTCCTGGGCGCCAGACGTACGGTGGACGCCGTCCTGGCCCTGCCGGAGGGGCCGGCGATCGTGGTCCGCGAGCCGAAGGACGGCACGAGCCTGTGGCGCCTCGGCGTGCTCTCCCCCGAGGTACGGTGGTACGACATCCCCCTCGGAGAGGGAGATCTCACCTCGGTGGCGCAGCTTCGCGGGGATGCGGACGACGACGGCCGCATCGTCCTGGTGGGCACGATCCGGGAGCTCCACGAGGGGTTGCACGTGAGCAAGAACCAGGTCCTCGTCGCTAGAGTGCCCGTTCCGTAGGTGCTCCCGGCGGGCTCGGGGAACCACGACACGGAGGATGTTTCAGATGATGCGAAAGATTTCGGTGGCGGCCCTGTTGGTGCTGGCGCTCACCTTGGTGGCGGCGGTCTTCCTCTCCATGGGAACGGCGGCGCCCACCCAGGCGGACGAGCCTTGCTACGGAGGAAGCTACGGCACCGTGGGGTGCAACGGTCACTTCCATAAGAGGCCCCAGTTCGACACCTGCACAGACTCGCTCGGTGACTACTGCTACCAATGCGAGTACACCTGCGCGGGCTACAACGATATGTGCTGGGAGTATCAGGACGGAACTGTGGAGTATTGCGGAGGCTGTCAGCCTGGGAACTGTGAACCGTTCCACGACTACTGACCAATCCCGGTCCCCTCGGTGGGCGCTGCCAACGCGGCGCTCTCTGGACTTTCGGCGGCGACCATGAGGAGCCTGCGCTGCAGAAATCCAGGGTCGCGGGGCGACGCCGCGAGCCGAGAGCGGAGATGGACCGAACGGGCGGATGAAGCGCTCCCGTCCCAGACGGCCGTGTACGGCGGACATGCCCAGGACTCAGAGGCGGCTGTCGAGCAAGGGCCCCCGCCCGGCCCCCCGGCCTCCCCGTCCGGTCGAGCGGCGGGGAGCAGCGCCAGGGCCGCGTCGATCCAGAAGCACCCGGTGAACCAGAGCATCCGGGCGTGGTCGACGATCTGGGCGCCCCCGGCGCCCGCCAGCAGATCTGGCCGATCGAGCTCCTCCCGGGCCGAGCGTCGGCGCCTCGCCCCCTGCTGCCGGTAGAGCTCGATCGCCAGATCCAGGGCGGCTCTGGAGCGAGCCGTCTCCACCCTGGAGCACGCCCGCCACTGGCGACCCGCCGCGCACGTGGTGACCTGACGCACTGGGTCCGCGACCGGAAGCATGCGCGTCCTCGTTGAGCTTCGCACCAGCCTGCTTGAGGCTCCGGCACCGGTGCGCAGGGACTCCCGCGCAGGCGCGCACCGAGTAGCGGGGCGCGGTATCAGGTGCGCCGGAGGATCTCGGCGTACTCGCTGGGGTCGTCGTCCGTCTTGCCGCCCACCGGGGTGCCGCAGACGGCGCAGCGGTACTCGTACTGGTTGCCCGTGGGGAGCACCAGGAGGAGGTGCCGGCGCACCGGCTGGGCGGTCTTGCAGGACGGGCAGAAGAGGGCCGAGGCCTCGAAGGCGTCGTACTGATCGCGGCTCGCCATGGCGGCTAATTTTCCTCAGCCGGGTCGGCGCGTCAAGCCGCAGGGGGGACGGGGCGGTCCGGGGGTTGACGCCGGAGCGATGGGGTGCTATAAACGTAGCAGGGAGTTACGGAGGTAACACCTCGGGCCGGTCCCGCTCCCCGGAGCGCAGTCGGCCGCCGGCGCCGATCCTCCGACCGAGCGACGAAACCGACTGGAGAGCCGCCATGACCCGAAGCCAGCTCAGCCAGCTCAGCCGCAGGGAGCGCCAGATCATGGACATCCTGCTGGAGCTGGGCGAGGCCCCCGCGGAGGAGGTCCGCATCCGCCTGCCGGATCCGCCCAGCTACTCGGCGGCCCGCGCCATGCTCCGGAAGCTCGAGGAGAAGGGCATGGTCCGCCACCGGGAGCAGGACCTGCGCTACGTCTACCGCCCCGCCATCTCCCGGGAGGAGGCCCGGGAGTCGGCGATCACCCGTCTGGTGCGGGTGTTCTTCGACGGCTCGACCGCCCGGGCCGTCAACGCTCTGGTGGACCGCTCGGCCTCGGACCTCTCGGACGAGGAGCTGGACCGGCTGGCCCGGGCCGTCGAGGACGCCCGGGCGCGGAGGGCGGGCCGATGACGCCCCTGCTCGAGGCGCTCTACCGGGTCCAGTCCGCCGGCGGGCCGGAGGCCTTCCTCCTGGACCTGGCCCTCAAGGGCTCCGCCGTGCTGATCACCGGGTTCCTCGCGGCCCTGGCGCTCCGCCGCGCCACCGCCGCCGCCCGGCACCTGGCGTGGTGCGCCACGTTCGGCGCACTGGTCCTCCTCCCGGTTCTGGTGGCGTGGGCTCCGGCTCTGGAGCTCGCGGTGGTCCCCGGCGTGAGCTCCCGAGCGTCCGATCTCGGGCGGAGGCAGGCTCCGCCTCTACCCGGGACCGGAGACCCATCGCCGCACGCGGGGACGGCCCCATCCTGGCGTGTAGGGGAGGACCTTGCGTCCTCCCGGGGTGGGGCGGGCCCTGCAGGTGCGGAAGCATCCGGAGGTCCGGTCGCCGCCACCGTCGAGGGGACGTCCGCCTCGCCCTGGGCGCGCTCCGGCCGCTGGCTGGCGGCCGTGTACCTCGCCGGGGCCCTGGCCCTCCTGGGGTACCTCGCCCTCGGCGCGTTGCGGGCCCGGTCCCTGCGCCGCGGTGCCCGGCGCCTGGAGAGCCAGCCCGGCTGGCGCGAGCTCCTTGACGCCCTCCGGGCCCTCGCCGGCGTCCATCGGCCGGTGATCCTCGAGGCGACGGACCGGGTGGCGGTCCCCCTGGCGTGGGGCGCCCGGCGGCCCCGGATCGTCCTGCCCGCCCGGGCCGGCGCCTGGGACGGGGGCCAGCGCCGGGAGGTACTCCTCCACGAGCTGGCCCACGTGGCGCGCCACGACTGGCTCTCCCAGACCCTGGCCCGGGTGGGCTGCGCCCTCTTCTGGTTCCACCCCCTGGCCTGGATGGCGGCCCGGCGGTTGATCCTCGAGGCGGAGCGGGCCTGCGACGACCGGGTGCTGGAGGCGGGAGCGGACTCGTGCGACTACGCGGACCGGCTGCTCCGGGTGGCCGGGAGCGCCCGGAGGGTGCCGGACGCCTCCTACGCCGCGGTGGCCATGGCGCGGCGGAGTGACCTGGCGACGCGCATCGAGTCGATCCTCGACGGCCGGACCCGACGCGGTGCGCCGGGCCGCCCGATGGCGCTCCTCATGGTGGCGGCGCTCCTTGCGCCGGCCGCCGCCCTGGGCCCGGCCCGGATCGCCCGGGCCGGCGCCGCCGCCGGTCCCGCCGCGAGCCCGGGGGGCGATGTGTCTCCCGGCTTAATGGCCGGCGCGCACGAGCGGGATCGTGACGAGGACACCGACCGGGACGCGGAACGCTCCTCGAGGACGGCCCGCCCCTCCGGAGGCTCCCTGCCCCCGCTCCTCGCCGCCGCCGGCTCCGGCGACCTGGCCGAGGTGCGG
>JBKHJP010000500.1:0-2720 GCA_046538065.1 Thermoanaerobaculia bacterium
GGCCGCCGCTCCCCTGGCGGGCCTGGGCCGGGCCGCCGCCGGCCGGGGGCGCGCCGGCGAGGCGGTCGAGCACCTGGAGCGGGCCCTCGCCCTCGAGCCGGAAGCGACCCGGCTCCACTATCCCCTGGCCCTGGCCTACCGTGACGCCGGCGACCCGGAGGAGGCGCGGCGGCACCTGGAGCGCCGCGGCGAGGGCCGGCCCCGGGTGCGCGATCCCCTGGTGGAGGAGCTTTCCGAGCTGGCGGTGGGCGGGGGCTTCCACCTGGTCCGGGGAGACCGGGCCATGCTGAACGGGGACGCGGCGGCGGCCGTGGAGGAGTACCGGAAGGCCGTGGCTGCGTCGCCGGAGTCCTTCGCCTTCCGGAAGGCCCTGGGCCTCGCCCTCTACCGGCGCCTCGACCTCGCCGGCGCCGAAGGGGAGCTCCGCCGGGCCCTGGAGCTCGAGCCCCAGGGGCCGCCGGCCCGGCGGGCCTCCCAGCGGGCCGAGGTGCGCCGCCACCTGGGCCAGCTCCTCCTCCGCCTGGGCCGGCAGGAGGAGGGGCTGGCGGAGCTCCGCCGGGCCGTCGAGCTCGTCCCGGGGGACGCCGAGGCGCGCCTCGACCTCGCCAACGCCCTGGGGCGCTCGGAACGGGTGGAGGAAGCGATCGAGGAGCTCTCCCGCCTGCTGGAGCGGCACCCGGACCACCGGGTCGCCCGCACCAAGCGGGCCACGGCGCGGATGGATCTCGACCGCCACGCCGAGGCCCTCCCGGACCTGGAACGCCTGGCCGCCGAGGAGCCCGAGGACGCGGCGGCCCGGGCCCGGCTGGCGGCGGCGCTGGAGTCCCTGGACCGCCGGGACGAGGCCCGGGAAGAGTACCTCCGCGTGCTCTCGGCCGACGGCGGCGAGGAAGGCCCCCGGGCCTTCGCCCACCTGGCCCTGGGGCGCGGTCTCGAGGAGCTCGGCCGCCACGAGGAGGCCCTGGCGCGCTACCGTGAGCTGCTCGCGGAGCAACCGCGCCACCGGCGGGGCCACCGGGCGCTGGCGGCGAGCCTGATCCGCCTCGGGCGGTACCGGGAGGCCCGGGAGCGCCTGGAGGAGAGTCTCCGCCTCCTCAAGGGCGACTTCGAGCTCAGCCAGCTCCTGGCGCGGCTGCTGGCCGCCGCCCCGGACGCGGACGTAAGGGACCCCGACCGGGCGGTGGACACGGCGACCAGGCTCCACGAGCTCTCCCGGCGCAGCGACTACGCGGCGACCCTGGCCATGGCCCAGGCCGCGGCGGAACGCTTCGCCGAGGCGGCGGAGCTCCAGCGCCAGGCGATCCGCCTGGCGGAAGAGCGGGAAGCCCGCGATCCCCTGACCACCCTGCGCCGCCAGCTCCAGCTCTACGAGTCGGGCCGTCCCTGGCGCATCGCCCCGGGCCAGGACCTCCTTCCGGACCGCTGAGGGGGTCGCCGATCGACCCAGGCGCGGGTCATCGGTTGATCCCAGGGGGTCGGGCTCTGACCCGGCCGACGCCACCCTCCGGTCGGTGTTCTGCCGGGCAAGTCCCTTCTCCACAGTGGCTTGTAGCCATTTCTCGAAAGTGGCATGCAGTCTGCTCCCTCCAGAGCTCGTGTGTAGGACAAGCCAGAGGTCCGCGTGGGCCTCACGTCCAATAGACGAGAGGAAGGAACGTATGAAGAAGACCATTCTCGGATTCGCCCTGGTCCTGCTGGTGGCCGGCCCGGCGCTGGCGCAGGCCGACCGGTTCGCCGACGTGATCGTTTCCCTGGACGAGGACTTCGGCAGCCACGCCCAGAACGAGGCCTTCGGGGCCCAGGTGGCCGCCGAGCACGGCGTGACGGCGAAGTTCACCTACGGCACCGTCTTCACCGGATTCGCGGCCCGGGTGCCCGAGGCTCGGCTGGACGCCCTGCGCAACGACCCGCGGGTCCTGAGCGTCAGCTTCGATGGCCCGGTCCACGCGTTCCAGCCCTGCAACCGCGACAACAGCTGCGATGACGACGACGACGACGACGGCGGCGGCCAGACCGTGCCGTGGGGCATCGCCCGGGTGGGCGCCGACACCAACTCGAACGAGGCCAGCGGCATCCACGTCTACATCATCGACAGCGGCATCGACGCCGACCACCGGGACCTCCAGGGCAACCTGGGCAACGGTTTCGCCGTCGAGACCTGCAAGGGCGGCGGCTGCGCCGCCACCTGGGACGACGACAACGGCCACGGCACCCACGTCGCCGGCACCGTCGGCGCCATCGACAACGACGAGGACGTGCTGGGCATGGCCTCCCAGGTCACCCTCCACGCGGTCAAGGTCCTCGACAAGCGCGGCTCCGGCACCTTCTCCGGCATCGTCGAGGGCGTGGACTGGGTCGCCGGCGAGGTGGCGGCCCGCGGTGCCGCCGCGGTGGGCAACATGAGCCTGGGTGGCGGAGGATCCAAGAGCGGCGAGTGCGACAACGGCAGCTTCAGCGGCGATGACAACCTGCACCGGGCGCTCTGCGAGGCCGCCGGCGTCGGCGTGGTCATGGCCGTTGCGGCGGGCAATGACGGGGCCGACGCCGAGGGCTCCGTCCCGGCGGCCTTCGACGACGCGGTGATCACCGTGAGCGCCACTGAGGAAGGCGACGACTGGCCGGACTTCTCCAACTGGGGCGACAACAGCGCCTCCTGGACCTCCAACAACTCCGCCCCGGTGGCGATCGCCGCGCCGGGCGTGGACGTGCTCTCCACCTGG
>JBKHJP010000111.1:0-12063 GCA_046538065.1 Thermoanaerobaculia bacterium
CGGCCGAGGCGCAGCCGGCTCGGCGCCGCGGCCACGGCCAGGGCCGCCGCGAACAGGTACGCCAGGTCCGGCCGCTCGAACGCCCCCCGCGGCCCCGCCTCCCCGGCCGCCAGGCACCCACTCCGTCCGCGACTGGAGGGTCGGGCTCTCCAAGGCGGAAACGCCCCGGCGGGTGACTCCCGGGACCGGGGCTTCGGCCGGCGGTCGAACGGCTCCCGGCTCGTTCGACCGCGCCGGTGCCGCTCCGGCCGGGGTATCGGCTGAACGGTTCTTCGGGACGCTGGCCGGCCAGCCAGGTTCCTCCGTGTCGAGCCGGCTCGAGCGGTCCCGGCAGCCGCACCGTTCCACCGACCGGACGCTCCAGGGCCCGGCGCTCGCCACCTCCGGCGTCGGCGGGTGGTCCTCCTCCCGCAGGCGCCCCAGAAAGACCGGGGAAAAGGCGTTCGACGCGCCGGCCGGGCCGCTTGATTCGACGGCCGGGCCTTCGGCCGGTCGATTGGTACACTCCTTCGTACGGTCACGCATTGGCCATCCTCCTTTGCGTGGCTGAGGGTGCGGTAGCGGCTTGTCCCCGCTGCCGTACCCGTTTCAGGGCTCAACTCTCCTCCTCACTCCACCTCGTCCTGCGGCTCGCTCCGTTCCTCTTCCGGGCCTCCTTTCTCCCGTTCCTCGTTACGCCCAGTTTACGAAGAAACGTATGCAGAAGTCAAGCACGTCCTGCGCGCAGGACCGACCACCTGGCGGGCCGGCCTCCGACCTCAAGCCGATCGCGGCTGGACCTCCCGCTCGATCTCCGCCGCCGGCTCGCGCTGTGCCCGCCGGAGCTCGTACTCGGCCTGGAGCCCCATCCAGAGGTCCGGGCTCGTCCGGAAGTACCGGGCGAGGCGCAAGGCGGTGTCCGGCGTGATGGAGCGGCGGCCCCGGACGATCTCTCCGATACGGGTCGCCGGCACCCGCAACGCCATGGCCAGGGCGTGCGAGCTCAGACCGAGGGGCTCCATGAACTCCTCCAACAGGATCTCCCCCGGGGGAATCGGTTCGAGCCGTTCAGATTCCATTCCGTAGTCCTCGCTCAATGGTAGTCGACGATCTCGACGTCGTAGGCGTCACCGTCTCGCCAGACGAAACAGAGCCGCCACTGTTGGTTGATTCGAATGCTGTGCTGCCCCGCGGCTGTCGAAGCGCCGGGTGGCGACCAGCCGCGAAGTCCTTGCCCGACGGTATCGAGCTGCTTGCGGTATCGTTCCCTCGCCATGCCCGCCATCCACGTGCGCGATGTCCCCGAAGAGGTCCTCGACGCCCTCGAGCGGCGGGCCGCCCGGCACGAGCGGTCGATGCAGGAAGAGCTCCGCCACCTCCTGGCCACGGTGGCACGGGAAGAACCCGCGGGGGAGCCGCTGCCGCCGATCGAGCTGAAGCTCTCGGACCCTCAGCCGTCCTCGAGCTGGCGGCGGGAGGAGATCTACGGGGGCGATGGACGATAGCTCCGTCCGTCCGGACACCAACGTGCTCCCGGAGGCGACGACCCCTACCCGGGAGCTTCGCCAGAGAACCCCCGCGGTGCTGAACGAGTGGCCGAACCGCGAGCTCCGCCTGCGCGTCAGCGGGCGCCGTCCGTGATGCAAACCCTGACGACGATCGGACTGAGAGTCCTCATGGGGGTGGCTCTCGCCGGTGGAATGGCTTCGCTCCTCGCACTGGCGATCGGATTGAGGGGTGGGGAGCTCTGGCCCCTCTGGCTCGCCTCCACCCTGATCATCACCGGGACCCTCGCGCTCGTCGGCCTCTTCGTCCTTCAGCTCGCGGCCCGGCAACGGGTCCCGGGTCGGGAGCTCAAGCGGCTCCTGCTCGGGGGATGTCCGCGGTGGATGCGGTGGCTCACCATGTCGTTGAGCCTGGGGGGCTTCGGGCTCGCCCTCTGGCTCAGCTACGGCGCCTATCACGCGGGTGAGGACGGTCCTTCCCTCGTCGTCGGGGGAGCGGCGGCCCTCTTCTTGTTCCCGGCGGTCTTCGCCCAGTCGTACTCCTACCTGGCGTGGCTCCCTGCTTTGGATCGAACGTGCTCGAACGGTCACGAGCTGCCGCTCGATGCAGCCTACTGCCCGTCCTGCGGGGAGACTGTTCGTGGCTGAGGGGTTTCTCCCCAGGGGACGCGTCCTCCGGGGGAGGGCCACCCCTACCGGAACCGCTCCCGGAGTGCCGTCACCCGCTCGTCGCTCACCGGGAGCACCCGGTTGACCGGCGGCTCCATGATCACCTCGTAGCCTTCCCCCCCGTCCCGGCGGCGGAGCTCCAGGATGCGGGCCGGGTTCACCAGGTAGCTCCGGTGGATGCGGACGAACCCGGCCGGCGCGAGGATCTCCTCCAGCTCCCCGAGGCGGCGGACGTCGTGGAGGGGCTCCCGGGAGCGCAGGCGCACCCGGGCGTCGTCCTCCATGGCCTCCACCAGGTAGACGTCCGCCAGGTCCACCGCCCGCCAGCGGTCCGGCTCCGGGCGGACCAGGAAGCGGCTCGGGGCGGGCGGGGAGGGGGGAGCGGTCATGGAAGACCGTTTTCGGTCATGGAGGGGGGTCTGGCGGTCATGAAGGGCCGGTTTCGGTCATGAGGGCCGGATGGGTCGTTCGACCCGCCCCCTCCCATCGAAGGGGTTGAAGGTCTCGACCTCCAGGGTCCGGAAGTCGCCTACGTTTCGGGTCACCACGATCAGGTGATGCACCAGGGCCGTGGCCGCGACCAGTCCGTCGACCAGCAGGTCTTGGGAGCGCCGGTGCATCAGCCGGCCCCAGGTCCGGAAGACGCGGCTCTCCAGGGGGAGGACGTTCCAGCTCGCCGCCACCTGGTCGATCCACGACTCGATCTCCCGGGCCTTCTCCGGGTCCTGGTCGCGGGTGATCTCGACCCCGGCTTGCAGCTCGCCGAGAGTCACGGCGGAGAGGTACAGCTCTTCGTTCGGGGTGCCCTCCACCCAGGCGACCACGGCGCCGTGGGGCCGGGGCTTCCTGAGCTCCGAGATCACGTTGGTGTCGAGGAGGTACAACCCGGTCCTCGCAGATTAGTCGAGCTCGGCCGGATCCCTGCGGCGCCAGCTCTTGCGGGAAGGGAGCGGGATCTCGGCCCGAGGAGACTCCACCAGGAGGAGCTCCTTGAGCGTCGGCCGAGCGGCGTCCTGCAGCCGTCGCCACTCCGCCACCGGGACCAGCACCGCCGTCTCCTCGCCGCGGCGGGTCACGATCTGGGGACCCTCGGCGAGGCTCGTCTCCAGGAGCTCGCTGAAGCGGGCCTTCGCATCCTGGACCGCCCAGCGCTTCGTCTTCTTCGTCTCGATACTCACGGCACCTCCTCAGGCCCTCGATGGCCAGGACTAGTTATATGCCTAGTCACCCGCCCTTGGCAAGGTCCTCGAAACTCGACCCCCATTCGTCCGGGTTGATCCGCTCGAGGTCTTGTTCCACGATGGCATCGACGGCGGCGACCTCCTCCGGCCGGGCCTTGCCGAAGACCTTGCGCCACCCGAGCTCGCCAGACGCTTCGGAGGCTCGGCGCTCGAGATGCTCCCGGAGTGCTCCGGCCACGAAGCCATCGAGGCTTTCACCCCGCAGGGCAGCCGTGGCCTTGGAGCGCCGGAACAGCTCGTCGGGGATCTCCAGGGTCGTCTTCATAGTAGAGCCACTCTTCCATGTTTACGGTCTGCGTCGACTGGGGTCGACGCAGACAGCACGGCGGCGAGCGCAAAGCTCGAATCAATCACGATCGGGCGAGAACCCGCGGGCGATCTCGTCGTCCCGCTCCTCCCGGTTCTCGGCGATCACGGCGGCCGGATCGCTACCGGACCACCTCCCCCAGCCCGTCCAGGATCATCGTCCAGCCTTCCTCGACGTCGTCCGCCCACTCGGGGCTGACCTGGTGGATCAGGGTGAGCTCGGAGCCGCCTTCGGCAGGGGCGACCTCGACGGTGACGCGGTCCACCGCCTCGGAGTACTTCGGCACCCCGAGGGTGAAGACCAGGCGGCGGGGGCGGTCGATCTCCAGGTACTCGCCGACGTGCTCCACGTCCTCGCCGTCGCGGCGCTCGACGATGGAGTAGCGCCCGCCCTCGCGGGGGTCGATCTCCACGCGGACCATCTCTCCCTCCGGGGTGGCGAAGAGGAACCTGCCCGCCTTGTCCGGGTCGAGCCAGGCGTCGAAGACGCGCTCGGGGGAGGCGTCGAAGCGGCGGGTCATGCGGAACTCTACGCGGGTGTCGGTGGTCATCAGGATTCCTTTCCGGGGTCTGCTCCCCCGTTCGTCTTCTGTTCCTGGTCCCGGTCCTCCTCCCGGAGCACCTCGTCCAGGGCGTCCAGGCGCGCGGTCCAGAGGGCCCGCTGGCGCTCGATCCAGGCGGCGGCCTCGTCGAGGGGGCCCGGGTCGAGGGACAGCAGGTGCTCGCGCCCGGCCCGCCGGCGGCGCACCAGGCCGGCGCGCTCGAGCCGCCGGATGTGCTTCGAGACCGAGTTCAGCGAGATGGGGAACGGCCGGGCCAGCTCGGTGACCCGGGCCTCCCCCCGGGAGAGCCGCTGGAGGATGGCGCGTCGCGTCGGGTCCGCCAGGGCGCCCAGGGTCCGGTCCAGGCCGGGGTCGTCGGGCTGCTGCGGGGCCGGGGTCCTCATTGTTCACCCTTCCGGGTGAACATAGCCGGGGTGACGCCAGGCTGTCAAGCCGCTCGCAAGCACGGCCCCTGGCGCGGCTCTTGCCACCCCTTCGGCACTCCCGGCCCTTTACCTGGGATCCGACCCGAGGAGCAGCATGGAACCTGTAGTGAACGTGGAGATCGAGCGCGCCGAAATCGCAGCCATCGACCCGCACGACCCCGTGGCGGCCTACGAGAACGGCACCCTGTTCGAGAGGCTGGAGGCCCACCCGCCGGAGGAGATCCCGGGGCTGCGCAAGGACGAGCGGGTGCTCCTGGCCTTCCTGCGCGCCAGCCGCTCTGGCTGATGAGCCCTAGCCGACCGGGCCCAGCCAGCGGTCGAGCCAGGCGAGGAGCTCCCGGACGACCTCGCCGTGGTGGGGGGAGATGTGGCCTCCCTCCACCACCACGTGGCGCTTTTCGGCCTCCGGCGTCCCCAGGAGCTCGAAGAACGGGAGCTGGGCTTCCTCGTAGCGGAAGATGAAGTCCTCGCGCCCGGTGACCAGCAGCACCGGCAGGGTCACCCGGGGCAGGTAATTCTGCTGCTGGAGCTCCGGCGGCTGGCCCTGGTGGACCAGGCCTCCCGAGAGGACCAGGGCGGCCCGGAACCGGTCCTCCACCGCCAGGGCGAACGGCGCCCGGTAGGCGCCGTAGCTCAGGCCGTGGAAGGCCAGGCGCTCGCGGTCCAGGTCGTCGCGGGTCTCCAGGTAGTCCAGGGTGCGGCGCAGGTCCTTGATCTGCTGCACCAGGAGCTCGCCCCGGGCCACGGGCCCCAGCTCCCCGGGCAGGCGGCGCTCGAACGTGCCCCGGTAGACCGGGTAGACCACCGCCCGGCCGCTCCGCAGGAAAGGCTCGACGTGGAGGAGCCCGGCGTCGCGGCTCGACGCCAGCATGGCGGCGTCTCCGCCCGGGTAGTGGACCACGGCTTGGTAGGGCGGTCGGCCCCGCTTCGGCAGGAACAGGTGGGCGATCACCCGCTCCCCGGGGTAGGCGGCGTCGAAGCTCACCACCTCGCGCCGCCAGGCCTCGTGGCCGTCGTCCACCGACTCGGTCCGGGCCGCGAGGGGGGCCGGGTCGTAGTCGAAGCGCCGGGCCAGCCCGGCGTAGGCGGCGTCGTCCACCGGCTCCGGCACGGCTTCGGCGGGGGGCAGGATCTCCTCGAGGAGCTCCGGGTCCGGCGGCTCGTCCTGCAACACCAGCCGGAATCCGAAGCCGGGGCGGCGCTGCAGGGGGTCGCGGGCGTCGGCGTCCAGGAACCGGTAAGGCGCCTCGTGCCACGCCCCGCCCAGGACGTAGCGCATCCCGCCCGCGGGGTTGGCGCACCACTCCTTGACGTTGCCCGCCATGTCGTAGGTGCCGTAGGGGCCGAGCCCGCCGCCGCTCCCCACCGCCGCCGTGCCCCGGGCGTTGAACCGGCTCGCCCGGAGGATTCCGGAGAAGGCCGCCGCCTGGCGGGTCCCGAGACCCGCGGCGCGCCGCCAGTGGAAGACCGTCGGCAGGCGCTTGCCCACGAGCTCGGCGTAGGCGGCGGCCTCGTACCAGCTCACCCCCTCCACCGGGTGGTCCTCGGCTCCCTCCGGAAACGTCCCCAGGCTCCAGGTGGCGGGTCCGGGCAGGCCCGTGGAGTCGACGAACCGTTCCATGGCCTCCTCCCAGGGGAGGACCCGTCCGTCCTCCACGATGGGATGGCGCCAGAGCTCGGGCCGCTCGTAGCCGCCGGCCTCGACGAACTGCCGGTACTCGCCGTGGGTCACCTCGTGGCGGTCGATCCAGAACCGGGGAAGCTCGACGGGCCGCCCCAGGTAGGTGACGGCTCCGGCGGGCACCGCCACCATGCCCTCCGGCGTCGCCTCCGGGGTGTGGAGGACGATGGGCTCCGGCTCCGGCAGCAGGCTCGGGGCCGCCTCCACCGGGACGTGGCCGTCGAGGGTGGCCCGGAGCCGGACCATGGCCAGCGGCAGGCGGACCCCGTGGAGTGGGGTGCGCCCCAGGGAGAGCCAGTCGCCCTCGGCCTCCCGGTAGCCCCGGACGGCGACGGCGGCTCCGGGCGGCTCACTCGTCAGAGTGACGGGGAGGGTCATGTCCCGCCAGAGCTGCTCGAGCTGGGGGTCGCCCCCGGCCCGTTCCCGGGCGCGGTGGGCCAGGCGGAACGCCGCGGCCACGTCGTCCTGCGCCAGGCGGCGGATCTCCGGCAGGGCCTCCCGGTGGAGCCAGCGCCGGGTCGTTTCCTGGCGCCACCAGGGGGCCAGGACCGCCGCCAGCAGGGCGAGGGCCGCCAGGGCCCAGGCGGCGCTCACGGCGGGCCGGCGCAGCCACCGGCCCAGGGGCCCGCGCCCCCGGGCCTCCCCCGGCCCCCCGGCCGTCCGGTCCGATCCAGCTCCTCGACGGCTCGTCCCGTCCGGTCCATCCAGCCCATCCGAGAGGGCCCGGTGGAGCCGGCCGGCGTCGGGGAAGCGCCGGGCCGGGTCCTTCGCCAGGCAGCGCGTCACCACGGCGGCGAGCCACGCCGGGGTTTCCGGCCGGGAGCGGCGCAGGTCTTCGGGCTCCTCGTGGACGGCGGCGTAGGCCGCGGCGGGGAGGCTGTCGCCGCGGAACGGGTGGCGGCCGGTGAGCATCTCGTAGAGGAGCACGCCCACGGCCCACACGTCGGCGGCGGGGGAGGCGCGTTCCCCCCGGAGCTGCTCCGGCGCCATGAACCCCGGCGTGCCCAGGGCCAGGCCGGTGCGCGTCAGCCGCCGGCGCCCGGGATGACTCGCCAGGCCGAAGTCCAGGACCTTCACCGGCCCTCCTTCGGAGAGGAGGACGTTGCCCGGCTTGACGTCCCGGTGGACGATTCCCTCGGCATGGGCCGCCGCAAGGCCCCGGGCCACCTGGACGGCGACGTGGACTGCCTCGTCCACGGGGAGGGGGCCCTCCGCCAGCCGGTCCTGGAGGGTCCGGCCCGGGTAGTAGGTCATGGCGAGGAAGGTCCGTCCCCGCCAGGCGCCGACGTCGTGGATCGTGCAGACGTTGGGGTGGTCGAGGGCGGAGGCGGTGCGGGCCTCCTCCAGGAATCGCCGGGAGGCTTCCTCCGCCGGCGCCTCCGAGGCCGGCGAGCGGGCGAGAAACTTGAGCGCCACCCGCCGGTCCAGCCGGACGTCCCGGGCCCGGTAGACGTGCCCCATGCCGCCGCGGGCGATCTCCTCCTCGACCTCGTAGGGCCCGACCCGGGTCCCGGCCGGAATCGGCGGCTCGGCAGGGGGCTCCGGGGGCGGGTCCAGGCCGAGCTCCGGTGCCGCACCGGGGGATACGCCGGAATCGAGGCCCAGGAGCTCGTCCACCTCCCTCAGCAGGTCCGGGTCGTCCCCGCACCGCGCCGCCAGGAACCGGACGCGCTCTGCCGGGGCGCTCAGGTCCCGGGCCTCCAGGTAGAGGGCCTTGATCCGCTCGTAGCGCTCGCGGGGGGTCATCGGATCAGGCGGGCTCCGGCGGGGAGGAGCGGCCGGTGTCTCCGCCGGCGAGGGCCCGGCGGAGCCACGTCAGGGCCATGCGCCAGTCGCGGGCGACCGTGGCCTCCGAGACGCCCAGGACCTCCGCCGCCTCCGGCGCGCTGCACCCGCCGAAGCTGCGAAGCTCCACCACCCGGGCGGCCCTCGGGTCGAGGCTCGCCAGCTCCTCCAGCGCCCGGTGCAGGTCCAGCACGTCCACCTCGTGGCCGCCCTCCTGGACCCGCAGGCCGTCCAGGGTCACGCGCAGGGCCTGCTGGGGGCGCTTCGCCGCCCGGCGCCGCCGGCCCCTGTCCACCAGGATTCGCCGCATGGCCTGCGCCGCCACGCCCAGGAAGTGCGCCCGGTTCCTCCAGCCGGTGCGCTGGTCCATCAGGCGCAGGAACGCCTCGTGGACCAGCTCGGTGGGTTGAAGGCTGGGGCGCTCGCCCTCCCGGCGCAGGTGGCGCCGGGCGATGGCCCGGAGCTCCCCGGCCACCACCGGCGTCAGGTGTTCCAGGGCCTCCCGGTCGCCGCCGTTCCAGGCTTCCAGCAGGCGGGAGACGTCTGCGCTCACGGGGTTGTCTCCGTCTGGATCGGGAAGGGCGTCGGGACCTGCTTCGGACATGGTGCCGCGCGATTCTACTCCCCGTGACAGGGATCGGGTGCCGTTCACGCGTTCGGGGGCAGGAGCGGGACCCCGGACGGCGCGGATCCCCCGCGGCGCCGCCCCGCAAGGAACCAGGAGACGACACCATGCGTTCAGCGCTCTCGACTCTCGCCGCCACGGCGGCCTGTCTGGTGGGCCTCGCGATCCTGACCGCGGCCCCGGCCCCGGCCCAGCCGATCCTCGCCCACGACCTCGACCATCCCTACAAGCTCGGCAGGACCCCTGCCGGAAACCTGCTGGTGGCCGAGTCCGGCACCGGCGCCCACGACGGGCGCCTGCTCATGATCGCCCGCCACGGCAGGCAGCACGTCCTGATCTCCGGCCTGCCGTCCGGCATCCTGCCTCAGGGTGAGGCCATCGGGCCCACGGCAGTGGCCGACGCCCACCGGACCCTCTACGTCCTGATCGGAGAGGGCGACGTGACGGGCCCGGCCCCTCCGGGGAGCCAGGTGCCCAATCCCGATGGGCTCTCGTCGCCGATCTTCAGCGCCGTCCTCCGGGCGGAGTTCGACCCGGTGCCCGACGGCGTCCGGACCGGGTTCCACCTCGAGGAGGACGCCCTCCGAGCCCTGGCCGACGGGCGGGAGGTGACCCTGGAGAACGAGGACGGAGAGCGGGTGAACCTCCTGCTGCTCGCCGACTTCCGCGACCTGGAGCCCGACCCGGTCCTCGGGGTGCGCCAGGCCAACCCCTTCGCCATGGCCCTCCATGGGGACCTGGAACCGGCCGACCTGGAGGAGCTGGGCTTCGCGGGCGTCTCCCCCCAGGCCGCCGAGTTCCTCGCCCGCCTGGAGCCCGATTCCCCCCTGGGCCGGCGCCTCCGGGAGCGCACCCGCCTCTGGGTGGTGGACTCCGGCATGAACACCATCGTGGAGGTGCAGGCGGACACCGGCCGGCACCGGGTGCTGACACGCTTCCCGCCCCTGCCGAACCCCCTGGCCCCGGACCTCGGTCCGCCGGTGATGGAGCCCGTGCCCACGGGCCTCCACGTGCGGGACGGGGGCGAGCTCCTGGTGACCCTGCTCCCCGGGTTCCCCTTCCCGCCGGGATCCTCGGGGGTCTACCGGGTCGACACCGCGACCGGCGCCTTCACGCCCTGGATCGAGGGCCTGAGCTCGGCGACCGACGTCCTCGAAGTCGGGGGCGACACCTACGTCCTGGAGCTCTCCACCGACTTCCTGGCCGGAGCGCCGGGGCGCATCCTGCGTTTCACCGATCCGGAGGCGGCCCCGGAGGTCGTGGCGGAGGGGCTGATCACCCCCGCCGGCATGAGCCACGACCCGGTGCACCACGAGCTCGTGGTCACCGAGAGCTTCCCCGGGGTGATCCGGCGGATCGCGCTGGACTGAGGCGGATTCGTTCGGTGCGCTGAAGCGCACCCTACGCCAGGACTTCGGCCGCCAGCCTCCGGTGCGACAGGGTCGCACCCTACCCCGAGGCGCCCGGGCGAGGTCCTAGGCAAGCTGGTCGCGGATCTCGGGGCGGAGGCGCTGGCGGGTCTCCAGGAGCTCCGCCCAGGGGTCTTCGCCCAGGCTCCGGAGGCGCTCCGGGACGGTCCGGAGGTCGAAGCGGGCCGGGTCGAGCTCGCTGGTGAGCTCGTCCCAGGCCACCGGGGTGGCGACCGGTGCGCCGGGGCGGGCGCGGGTGGCGTAGGCGGCGATCGCCGTGGCGCCGAAGGCGTTCCGCAGGTAGTCGACGAAGATCTTCCCCTGCCGGCGGCTCTTCAGGGGGTTCGTCGTGTAGAGCCCCGGCTCGCCCTCCGCCAGGAGGCCGGCGATGGCCCGGGTGAGCTCCTTCGCCCGGCCCCAGGGGAGCTCCGGCTCCATGGGGACGACCACGTGGAGGCCCTTGCCCCCGGTGGTCCGGGCGAAGCTCGCCAGGCCCAGGCCCTCCAGGAGGTCGTGCAGGGTGTGGGCGGAGGCGACCACCCGGTTCCAGGGCACCCCGGGGTCCGGGTCCAGGTCGAAGACCAGGCGGTCCGGCCGGTCCAGGTGCCCGACGCGGGAGCCCCAGGGGTGGATCTCCAGGACGCCGAGCTGGGCGAGGGTGATGAGGCCCGCCAGTCCGTCCGCCGCCACGTAGGTCTCCGTCGTGCCCTGCTTCTCCTCCACCTCCACCGCCGTCAGGGCCTCCGGCACGCCCTCGGCCAGGTGCTTCTGGTAGAAGCAACCCTCGTCGATGCCGGCGGGGCAGCGGACCAGGGTCAGGGGCCGGCCGGCCACGTGGGGGAGCATGGCCTCCGCCACGGCGGCGACGTAGTCCGCCAGGTCGCCCTTGGTGATGCCGGCCTCCGGCCACAGCACCCGGTCCGGGTTGGTGATCCGCACCTCGGCGACCTTTCGGGGGCTGCCGGCCCGGCCCCGGTGCCGGGAGGCGGGGCGGTGCTCGGGCGCGGGGTCGCCGTCCTCCTTCGTCTCCGCCGCCTCCACTTCCGGCCGGGGCCGCTCCCGGCCCACCGCCCGGGGGTCCCTGTCCTCCCGCAGGCCCTGGAACGAGGGGTGGCGGAGCACGCCGTCCCGGGTCCACTCGGTGAAGGCGACCTCCGCCACCAGGCGGGGCTCCACCCAGTGGAGTGTCCGCCCGCGGGCCTGCCGGCGGGCCTGCTCCAGGCCGGTGGCGATCGGCGGATCCTTCCGCTCCAGCTCCAGCAGGCGCCTGTGGAGCTCCACCAGGGTCCCCTCGTCGAAGCCCGTGCCCACCTTGCCTGCGAAGGTGAGTCTCCCCTCCTCGTCGTGGTACCCCAGGAGGAGCGACCCGAAGCCCGTCCGGGAGCCTTCGGGGTCGCTCCAGCCCACGACCACCAGTTCCTGCCGGCGGACGCACTTGACCTTCAGCCAGTCCCGGGTCCGTCCGGGGCGGTACGGGGCCTCCGGGCGCTTCGAGACCGTCCCCTCCAGGCCCAGCTCGCACGCCCGGGCGAAGAACTCCCGCCCGTCGCCCTCGACGTGTTCGCCGTAGCGCAGGCGGGAGACCTCCGCCGGCGCGGTGTCCAGCAGGCGCCGGAGCAGGGCTTTCCGGTCCACCAGGGGGACGCGGGTCAGGTCGTAGCCGTCCAGGTGGAGGAGATCGAAAGCCACGTAGTAGAGGGGTGCCTTCGGGTCCGGGGACCCGGTCGAGCCCTGGAGGGCCTGGAAGTCGCTGGTGCCGTCCGGCCGCAGGTAGACCACCTCGCCGTCCAGGAGTGCGGTTTGCGCCGGGAGGAAGGGAGCCTCGGAGGCCACGGCGGGGAACCGCTCCGTCCAGTCGTGCCCGCGCCGGGAGAG
>JBKHJP010000501.1:0-2707 GCA_046538065.1 Thermoanaerobaculia bacterium
GCCCCGGGCGCCGGCTGAGCCGAAGCGCGCGCCGAGCGTTCGAACACCCAGGAGCGCGCGCTGGTCCCCCCGGCGGGAGCCCCCGGCCCGCCCCCGAAGCACTGGGTGGCGACCCACACCACCTACCGGGGGAGGGCCCTGCTTCGGTGAACCGTTCGCGCCCTCGAAAGGGGACACCGCGGGAGTTTCAACGAGGGCGGGTCTCCCGCTCCGGCGGCCTCGAAGCCCCGACCGCTCTCCACCGAAGCGGGTGGCACCGCACGGCTCGCGTCGGGGCTGAGCGGAGCCGCGCGCCCTGCGTCCACTCCTCCACCGTGCGCGCGGCGGTCGCCGGACGGGAGACCCGCCCGAGTCACCAGCCGCAGGTGCGTCCCCGGTTCTGCTCCTCCAGCCACTCGTGGAGCGGCTCGAAGTAGTCCAGGATCGCGGTGGCGTCCATCTCGCGGCTCCCGGTGAGCGCCTCCAGGGCCTCCGGCCAGGGACGGGAGGAGCCCATCTCCAGCATCTCCGCCAGGCGGCGACCGGCCTCTGCGTCCCCGTAGATCGAGCAGCGGTGGAGCGGGCCCTCGTAGCCCGCCGCGTCGCACAGGGCGCGGTGGAACTGGAACTGGAGGATGTGGGCCAAAAAGTACCGGGTGTACGGGGTGTTGCCCGGCACGTGGTACTTGGCCCCCGGGTCGAAGTCCTCCTCGGTGCGCTCCACCGGCGGGGCCACGCCCTGGTACTTCGCCCGCAGCGCCCACCATCCCCGGTTGTACTCCTCCGGGGAGATCTCGCCGGAGAACACCTTCCAGCGCCACTGGTCCACCAGCAGGCCGAAGGGGAGGAACGCCACCTTGTCCAGGGCCCGCTGGAGGAGCAGGCCCACGTCCGCGGATGCGTCGGGCTCCCCCTCCAGGAGGCCGATCTCCACCAGGTAGTCCGGTGTCACCGACAGGGCGACGGCGTCGCCGATGGCTTCGTGGAAGCCGTCGTTGGCGCTGTTGCGATAGAGGAACGGCAGGTGGCTGTAGGCCCGCTGGTAGAAGTTGTGGCCCAGCTCGTGGTGGACGGTGATGAAGTCCTCCTCGTCCACGTCGATGCACATCTTGATGCGCAGGTCGTCCACCTGGTCCACGTCCCAGGCGCTGGCGTGGCAGACCACGTCCCGGTCGGCCGGCTTGGTGAAGAGCGACCGCTCCCAGAAGGTCTCGGGCAGGGGCTCGAAGCCGAGGGAGGTGAAGAATCGCTCGCCGCTCTTCACCATCTCCCGGGCGTCGAAGCCTTCTTCCCGGAGGATCTCGGTGAGGTCGTAGACCGGCTCGCCGGCCTCCGGCGCCACCAGGGGATAGACGTTGGACCAGGTCTGGGCCCACATGTTGCCCAGGACGTGGGCGGGGATCATCCCGTCCGGACGCACCACGTCGGGGCCGTAGCGTTCCGAAAGCTCACCCCGGACGTAGCAGTGGAGGGCCTCGTAGAGGGGCCGCACCTGCCCCCAGAGGCGGTCGAGCTCCTCGGCGAACGCGTCCGGCGGCATGTCGTAGCCGGAGCGCCAGAGGGCCCCGGTATCGGCGAAGCCCAGGTGGCGGGCGCCCTCGTTCATGAGCTCGACGAACCGGCGGTACTCCTCGCGCATGGGCACCGAGATCGTCCGCCAGCCGGTCCAGGCGGCCAGGAGCTCCTCCGGGTCGCGGCTCTCGTTGATGACCTCCTCGAGCTCGCCCAGGTCGAGGCACTCCTCACCCTCCGCTCCATCGGGGCAGTACTTCCCGGAGCCGTAGGTGCTCTCCAGGGAGGAGGCGATGCGGGTGAGCTCCGATGCCTTCTCCGGCTCCGGCGGCGCCGGCATGGTGATGCCGGTCTTCAGGATCGAGAGCTTCCGGGCCACGTCGTACGGCAGGTCCAGGTCGTCGTAGCGCGTCGCCCGGGTGGCGTAGTCCACCAGGGCGTTGACCAGCGTCTCCTGGGCCGCCGCGGCGAGGATCTGGGTGTCGTGGGTGATGTAGGTCGACTGGACCCACGCGGCCCGCTCGGCGTCGATGACGAGGCGCAGCAGCTCGTCCTCCGCCTCCTCGACGAAGGCTTCGGCCTCCTCCACCGTGGGCTCGCCCTCCTGGGCTGCGGCGGCCGGGGCCACCAGGAGGAGCGCCACGGCGGCGAAGGAGTTGGCAATCCACCGGGTATCGAACGGTATCGGCCTCATCTGTCTGTCTCCTGGAGTTGCGGGGGAAGCCTCGCGGGGCGGGCCCCAGTATAGCGACGGGCCCGAGCGCGGTCCTCGTCACCACGTTCGGAAGACGTCCGGAAGGCAGGCTGGCCCGCCGTAGGGTGCGACCCTGTCGCACCGGTTCTCGGTCTACCGTAACCTTTTTGTCCCTTCCAGTGCCCGGCTCCGGGGTGCGCGGGGAGCGGCCGAGGCTCCGTGGAGTCCCCGGAGGGAGCCCGCCTGGGAACCGGCGCGCGCTCTGGGGTGTCCTGGGCTCGTGGCGCGCGCCTCGGTTCGGACGGCGCGCGCGCGCAGCAGGTGTCCGCCCCCTCCGGAGCGGAGCGCCGTCCTCAACGTTCCCAGGCGGGCTCCCTCCGGGGACTCCACTCGGAGGCTCCGGCGTGACGGACAGCGTCGGGGTACAGAAGCCAAGGCTTTCCGTTCCAGTGGAGGTGCCGACCGACTCGAGCGTGTAGGGGCGGAGCTCGTCTCCGCCCGGGCTTCGGGGGTTCGCCACCG
>JBKHJP010000502.1:0-2704 GCA_046538065.1 Thermoanaerobaculia bacterium
TGCCCTGAAGGAGGTGGGCCGGTCCGGGGCCGGCACCCGACCGGAGGAGCCGAGGGGAACCGAAGGCGAGGATCCCGGGGGATGAGGAAACATGCCGGCGGACGCCCGGCCCGACGGCGGGTGAGCCGGACCGAGAGCTGGACCGAGAAGGGAACATAGATCCGTGGAGAACCGACGCGTACTGCTGGCCGTCCTGCTGTCGATGGTGGTGATCATCGGCTGGCAGCTGCTGTTTCCGCCCCCGGAGCCGCCGGGTCCTCTCCCGGAGCGTTCCCCGGCGCCGAGCGCGGGCCCCGAGGAGCCGGAACGCCCCGTTCCTCCCCGGGAGCCGGCGCCGGAGAGCCCGGCGCAACGGGAGGAAGAAGCGGGCGTGGAGCCCCCGGCGGAGCGGGTGGTGGGAGAGCGCGAGGAGCGCGTCGTCCTCGACGGGCGGGGGTTCCGGGCGGAGCTCACCAACCGGGGAGGGCAGCTCGTCTCCTTCGTGCTGGAGGACTTCCGGAGCGACAACGGTGAGGCGGTGGACCTGGTGCAGGAGCGTCTCGAAGGGGCGTACCCCTTCGGCCTGGTGGACACCGGAGGCGGGGAGCTGGCGGTGAACGACGCCCTCTTCGCCGTAGAGCGGGAGACGACGGAGGACGGGCGAGCGGCGGTGCGGTTCGAGTACGCGGGCCCGGAGGGCCGGGTGGCGAAGCGGTTCTCGGTGCTCCCGGAGGGGCTGCTGGGAGTGGAGATCGAGGGAGACGTGGACCGGCCGTGGGGGATGGTCCTGGGGCCGGGTCTGCGAGCGCCCACGGCGCGGGACGAGGAGAGGCGGTTCAAGTACCGCGGGGCGGTGTACCGGGCCGGGGTGGAGGTGGAGACGGTCCAGCCGGAGAAGCTGGGCGAAGAGAAGGTCCTCGGCGGGCCGGGTCTCTCCTGGATCGGGCTGGAGGACACCTACTTCCTGGGCGTGGTGATCCCGGAGACGCCCGTGGACCGGGCGGTGCTCGAGCCGGTGCTGACGCACCGGCGGGAACTGGGCGACGCGGCCCGCTTCGAGCCGGTGCCTCCGGGAGGTCCGGGGGAGGAGACGGAGGAGCTCCGCCGGGAGGTGCAGGTGGTCCTGGTGCCGGAGGGAGGGAGGTTCGCCGGGACGGCTTACCTGGGTTCCAAGGACCTGGACGTCCTGGCGGAGCAGGCATGGCGCCTGGAGGAGACGGTGCGCCTGGGATGGTTCGGCTTCTTCTCGCGGTGGCTTCTGAAGGGGCTGGAGTGGATCCACGCAGAGGTGGTGCCGAACTACGGCTGGGCGATCGTCCTGATGACCCTGGTGATCAAGATCGTGCTCCTGCCCCTGACCCACAAGAGCTACGTCTCCATGCAGAAGATGCAGGAGCTCGCTCCCCGGATGAAGGCGATCAAGGCCAAGTACAAGGGGAAGCTCCGGGACAAGAAGGGGCGGCCGGACCTTGAGGCCCAGCGGAAGATGAACGAGGAGATCTCCGGGCTGTACCGTAGCGAGGGGGTGAATCCCCTCGGCGGGTGCTTGCCGATGCTGGTGCAGCTGCCGGTGCTCTACGGGTTCTACCGGATGCTCTCGAGCGCCGTGGAGCTGCGGGACGCACCCTGGGTCTTGTGGATCGAGGATCTCTCCATGCACGATCCGATCTACGTGCTGCCGATCGTCATGGGCGCCACGCAGTTCGTCCAGCAGAAGATGGTTCCGGCCGCGGGCGATCCCATGCAGCGGCGGATGATGATGATGTTGCCGGTGATGTTCACCTTCCTGTTCCTGGGGTTCCCCAGCGGGCTGGTGCTCTACTGGCTCACGAACAACGTCTTGACGGTGGTGCAACAGGCGGTCTACCAGCAGTGGAAGGCCCGGCGGCAGGCCGCGGCGGAGGCCGCCTGAGGAGGAGCTCCCATGAGCGAATCGAAGCGCAAGTTCTTCTCCGGCCGCTCCGTCGAACAGGCGGTGGTGGCGGCCGCGAGCCACTACGGGATCCACCCGGACGAGGTGAAGTACCGGGAGGTGGAAAAGCGGCACGGCTTCGTCCGGACGCGCCGGAACGCGGTGATCGCCGTGGACCCGGAGGATTTCCGGAAGACTGTGGCGGAGCGGGAAGGCGCTCCGGAGCCGGCGCGAGGGGCCGGGGAATCGGCCTGGCCGGCCCGCGGGGCCCGGGAGGAGGCGGAGCCGGCCGAGGAGGCCGAAGAGACCGGAACGGAGGAGGGGCGGCGCGAGGGAGTGCCCCGGGAACGCCGTCCCCGGCGCCGGGGGCGTGCCGGAGCCCGGGAGGAGCGGGAGCGCCCGAGCCGCGGAGGGCGCGGCGGCCGGCGGGAAGGGCGGGCACAGGAGCAGGAGAGCCGGAGGCCGGGACGGCGGAGCGCCCCGGGTCCGTGGTGGCAGGCGGAGCCGGTCACGGAAGAGAGCGAGGAGATGGAAGAGCTCGCGGGTCCGGAGGAGTCGGCAGAGCCGCCGGAAGGGCCGGAAGAGGAGGATGAGGGGTCCCGGTACCGGTTCGTGGAGCGCTCGGAAGGGCTGAAGCGCCGCGAGCGCCCCGGGTCTCCCGTGACCGAGGGTCCGCGGAGGGGCCGGAGGCGAGAGGGCCGGAGGGACGGGGAAAGCCGGGGCCAGCGCCGCCGCGGCGGGGGAAGCGGCCGGGGTGGCCGGGCCGGCCGGGAAGCCCCGGCTCCCGCGCGGGCTGTGGCCCCGCCCCTGCCC
>JBKHJP010000503.1:0-2696 GCA_046538065.1 Thermoanaerobaculia bacterium
GGAGGAGCTTGCCCCTGGCCTGAGCGAGCCTGGCGAGTCGAATGGCTCCTCCCGGGACCCGGCACGAAGAGGATCGACGGCGAAGGGTGTGTAGCTCACAGTGAAGGGGTGCGGAGACGTCTCCGCCCCGGTATCCGATCGACCCGCCGGCCCCTGGGCCGGCTTACCCAGGAGGTCGCAGCACCATGCGTGAAACCAATCTCCAGTCCAACCCCCGATCCGTCGCCCGGTCCGCCTTCGCTCTCGCGGTTGCCGTCTTGGTCCTGGCTTTGACCGGGACCGGCCCGGCGCCGGCCGGGGATTCGAACGACCAGCCCGCTTCGCCGGAGCTCCCCGCCGCCCCGGAGGGGGCCGCCGAGGCCCTGGCTCCGCTCGCCCCCTTCGTGGGCAAGACCTGGCGCGGGGAGCTCGCCGGGTCGGACCCGGACCGCCCCATGGTGGACGTCTCCCGCTGGGAGTGGGCCCTCAACGGGAAGGCGATCCGCACCGTCCACTCCATCAACGACGGGGCCTACGGGGGCGAGAGCCTGATCTTCCAGGACCCCGAAGGGGAGGGGCTGGTCTCCTTCTACTTCACCACCGGCGGCTTCTACACCCGGGGGACCATCGAGGTGCTGGGGCCGGGCCGCTTCGTGGCGCGCGACGAGGTCATCGGCAACGAGGACGGCGTCACCCGGGTGCGCGCCACCAGCGAGCTCCTGCCGGACGGCCGGTTCCGGGTGGTCGCCGAGCACTTCAAGGACGGCGAGTGGGTCCCGGGGAACGAGCGGACCTACGTGGAGGCCCCGGATGCGGAGGTGGTCTTCAGGAACCCCGAGTAGAGGGCGAAACGCCCGGCCTCCTCTCGGGAAGGCCGGGCGTCCGGAGCGCCGCCGAGGCCCTTGGCAACCCCGCTCGGGGTCGCGGCGGCCGGCCGGGCTAGTTGCCCCAGCAGGCGGCGCCGTCGGTGTAGTTGTAGGCCGCCTCGTAACGCGAGCACGCGCCGGCTGAGTCCGAGTTCTTGCACTCGCTCGAGTCCGCGTACAGGTGGCTCTGCAGGACGGGCAGGTCGCCCTGTGCATGCGTCAGCTCCGGGGCCGGAAGGTACTTCGTCTCCTTCTTGGCCTCCGCACAGGTCTGCACCTTGGCGTCGATGTAGCCCTCGAACTCCCCGTTGGCGTCCACGCACACCTTGATGCTGCCGCCGGAGACGCTCTCGACGTCCCGGAACACGAGCTGGTTGATCCTCGCGATGGGCATGTTGTGCCAGAAGTCGGTGTGCGTCCGCATCGCGACGCACGAGCAGGGGGCCACGGCCTTGGTTGCCAGCGCCGCCAAGCCCTGCGCGAGGTCGTTGTGATTGAACAGGTGGAACTCCACCGGCTTCGTGGTGTTGTTGCACAGGGTAGCGTTCAAATCGACATCGGCGGCGAAGGCGGCCGTGCTGCAGAGGACGGCCAGGACGAACGTGAGCGTGGTCTTCATTCTCTTCTCCTTTCCCTGTCTCGAGGTCGTTCGAACGGTCCAGGCCGCGGCCCGGCCGTCCCGTTCTCCGGCGGAGCCCGCCCGGCCGAGGTGGCCGCGGCGTCCCCGCTTTGCACCGTCCCTCGCGAAAGCCGGGGCGACGGGATCACCGGGAGAAGGAAAGGAGACGCCCGGCCCCTCGCGAGGCCGGGTGTCTTCGAGCCGTTCGGGTGAAGATCAACCCCTCGGCTGGGGAACGCCGTCGCCCTGGTTGTAGATCTTGGGATCGACGCTGTGCGTGCTCCCGTCCGGGTAGCCGACGTGGAGCCGATAGGAATAGGTGTCGGCGTTCGGGTCCAGCTCCACGATCAGGGTCCGCAGGGCCTGCTTCCGGGTCTCGGGCGGAGCCACCGCCCGGTAGGTGAGAGACCGGGGAGCCTCGCTCGGCAGGTCGGGGCCGCGCCAGCCCAGCACAAAGCCGTCGAGGAAGGCGGTGTCGGGAGCGGTCAGCTCGAACGTGAGCCGCGCCTGGGGATCGTCCTGGAGCCACTCGATCGTGATCTCTCCGTTCACCGTTACCGTCACGCGGGAGGACTCCTCGTCGAGGATGCTGAAGCGGAACGGGTCCTCCGTACCGAGGAGGTGCTCGACCCCGATGGTCGCGTAGGGGCCGCTGAAGACCTCGGCCGGGTGCGGTCCGGTGGCCGGGGCTTGGGTCGCTTTCGAGTTCGACAGGGTCTTCTCCTTCCGTTACGGGTCGTTTCGGGGCACCTGGCTCCGGTGTCCACACTTCCGCGAAATCCGGGACGGCGGGATCGCGGCGCGCAGGCTCATGGGCGCACCGCACGCGGTCCGGCCGGGGAAACCGGGCGCGCCACCCCGGCGGCGGCCAGGGCCGCCCAGGCCTCGGCGGCCTCGTCGCGGCGATCGAGCCGCTCCAGCGCCCGGGCCCGGAGGGTGAGCAGGACGTGGTCGCTCGTGCCGCCGGCGACGACCGGGGCGAGCGTCTCGGCGGCTCGCGACCACGACCGCTCCGCCGCGGGCCCATCACCCCGTGCCACCTCCCCGTCGCCCAGCAGGAGCAGTGCCTCCGCCAGCCAGCGGCGGGCCCGCCGGTCGTCGGGCCGTTCGGCGGCCCACGGCTCCAGCACCTCGAGCGCCCGGAGGACGCCGGCGCGGGCGGCGCCGGCCGCCTCCGGCGCCTGTCCCAGGGCGACGTGGAGCCGGGAGACGCCCTCGAGCCGGCGCCATTC
>JBKHJP010000504.1:0-2686 GCA_046538065.1 Thermoanaerobaculia bacterium
CCCCGGACCTGCCGGAGGAGGCGTGCTTCGCCCCCTGACCCCCGTGGTACCATGCCCTGGTGCGTGAAGCCCTGGCTGAATCCCGGCCGCTCCCCGAGCGGATGGTGACGGAGTCTGCCGAGCTCTCGGGGCCCGCCGGGGTCGGGGCGGGCCGGCGACCGCGCCGCCGGCTCGGGCTGCTCCGGCGGCTCGCCGAACGCCGGAGCCCGCGCCGGGTGAAGGTCAGCTCGGCCTTGCGCCTGTACCACGAAGTCCTGGGCCTCGAGCACCTCCACTACGGACTCTGGAACGGGGAGGGCTACACCCTCGAGGGCCTGAAGGCGGCCCAGGACCGCTTCTCGCGCCACCTGTGCTCCTGGATGCCGGAAGGGGTCCGGAGCGTCCTGGACGTGGGCTGCGGCATCGGCTCCACCGCAGCGATGCTCCGGAGAACCGGCTACGAGGTCGAGGGCCTCTCACCCGACCCGTACCACCGGGACGTCTTCCTGCGCCGGGTCGGCGCGCCCTTCCACCTGGCCCGCTTCCAGGAGTTCGCGCCGCGCCGGCGCTACGACCTGGTCCTGATGAGCGAGTCGGCCCAGTACATCTGGCTGGACCGGCTCTTCCCGGCGGTGCGCCGGAGCGTCCTCCCGGGGGGGTACCTGCTGGTCGCCGACTACTTCACCGTGGACGGTTGCGAGGGACTCCTGGCCAGGAGCGGCCACCCGCTGGACGGGTTCCTGGAGGAGGCCCGGGCCGAAGGGTTCGCCCTGGAGCGCCAGGAGGACATCACCGACCGCACCGCGCCCACCCTGGACCTGGCCCGCCGCTGGATCGACTCGTACGTCGAACCGTGCGTCTCGGTGGCCTCCCAGGCGCTCCGGAACCGTCACCCGCACCTGGCCCGAATGCTGCGGTGGCTCTTCCGGCGGCGGCTGGAGAAGCTCGAGAGGCTCCGGCAGCTCGTCGACAGCCAGGAGTTCCGGCGCCACAAGCGGTACATGATCCTGAGATTCCGGGTCGGCCCCGAGCCTGGCTGAGGGCACCCGGAGGCGGGGTCTTTCCATGCCCGACGGGAACGGAACACGACAACCTGCTCGCGCCCTCGGGACGCCCCTGGCCCTCGCGCTCTGCTGCGGGTTCGCCACCGCCGGTGCCGGCCTGTGCGACGAGCCGCCGGACTCCGAGGACAGCTGGGTGCGAGCCGAGCTCCAGGCGGTCTGCGAGCGCCTGACCCGCAGCGACAACCCCTTCTTCGGGCACGGGCTCCTGGAGGAGGTCACCGCAGCACTCGAACGGGCCGAAGGTGCACCGCCGGAGATCCAGGTCCGGCTCCGCGGAAACCGCGGGAGCCACCTGCTGCTCCAGGACCGGGTGGCAGAGGCCGTCGATCAACTCCAGGAGGCCCTCGCCGTTCTGGACGAGACCGCCCAGGAGCTCGATCCCGCGGTGGAGAAGGAGCTCCGGAAGACCGTTCTCCGGGTCCTGGCCGTGGCCAGGCTCCAGCTCGCGGAAGACCAGAACTGCATCGCCCGTCACACCCCGGCGAGCTGTATCCTGCCCCTGGCCGAGGAGGGCGTCCACCGGGAGCCGCAGGAGGCCCGGCGCGCCGGCAACCTCTACCTGGAGCTCATCGCCGTCGCTCCGGATGAGGTGCGGTCCGTCCAGGCCCGCTGGCTCCTGAACCTCTCCCGCATGCTCTCCGGCGACTACCCCGACGGCGTGCCGGAGCCCCTCCGGCTCCCGCCCGACGCGTTCGCCTCCGACGAGCCGTTTCCCCGGTTCCCGAACATCGCGCCGGGGCTGGGAATCGACGCCATGGACCTGGCCGGTGGAGCGGTGATGGAGGACTTCGACGGCGACGGCCTGCTGGACCTCGTCAGCGGGACCTGGGACCCGTGCGCACCGATGAAGGCCTTCAAGAACGACGGCCGCGGCGGCTTCGTGGACGTGACCGCAGAGTGGGGGCTGGACGTCCAGCTCGGCGCGTTCAACCTGGTCTCCGGAGACTTCGACGGCGACGGCATGGTGGACCTGCTGGCGCTCCGGGGCGGCTGGCTGGGCGCCGACGGCAAGATCCGCAACAGCCTGCTCCGCAACGACCTCGACCGGGAGGCCGGCCGCTTCGTGGACGTGACCGCCGCGGCTGGACTGGCCTATCCGGCCTACCCCACCCAGACCGCCTCATGGGCCGACTACGACGGCGACGGCGACCTGGACCTCTACGTGGGCAACGAGACCCCCGAGACCGAGACCGTCCAGCCGTGGACCCTCTCCCGCAAGAGCCGGGACGCCTACCCGTCCCAGCTCTTCCGGAACGACGGGGACGGAACCTTCACGGAGGTCGCCCGGCAGGCCGGGGTGACGAACGACCGCTTCGCCAAAGGGGTCGCCTGGGGGGACTACGACGACGACGGAGACCCGGACCTCTACGTCTCGAACATCGGCCCCAACCGCCTCTACCGAAACGACGGGCGCGGCGAGGACGGCACGACCACCTTCACCGACGTCGCCCCGGAGCTGGGCGTCGACGAGCCCGCCGAGGAGAGCTTCGCCACCTGGTTCTTCGACGCCGACAACGACGGCGACCTCGACCTCTGGGTGAACCGGTACGGCGCGCTCGTGGAGCAGGTCTCGGCCTCGTACATGGGGCACGAGGAGCCCGGCGGCAACCCGGTCCTCTACCGCAACGACGGCGGCCGGTTCA
>JBKHJP010000112.1:0-11938 GCA_046538065.1 Thermoanaerobaculia bacterium
GGGTCGCACCCTACGGGTTCCGCCGCCGTTTGTGCCCATGCCCCGGCTCCCTCCACTCCCGGTACGTACCTCCACCCCCGGCGGGAGGAGGCAAGCTCCTCCCCTACAGGAGCGGGGAGCGCCGTCAGTACGCCAGGAGCTCCCGGGCCGCGGCGAGCACGTCCTCCTTGCCCGGCAGCAGCGCCCGCTCCAGGACCTTCGAGTACGGGGACGGCCGGTCCGGGTAGGCGACGCGGCGCACCGGGGCGTCGAGCCAGGAGAACGCCCCGTCGGCGATCCGGGCCGCCACCTCGGCGCCGAAGCCGCCGGTGCGCTGGGCCTCGTGGACCACCAGGGCCCGGCCGGTCTTCCGGACGGACGCGAGCACCGCCTCCTCGTCGAAGGGCACCAGGGTGCGAAGGTCCACGACTTCCGCCTCCACGCCCTCCTCCGCCAGGGCCTCCGCCGCCTCGATGCAGGTCCAGGTGCTGGCGCCGTAGGCCACCAGGGTGAGGTCCCGGCCGCTCCGGAGCACCCGGGCCTCGCCGAGGCGGGCCACCTCCTCCGGCCCGCCCAGGGGCTCTTTGATCCGGCGGTAGAGGAACTTGTGCTCCAGGAAGAGGGTGGGGTTGGGGCTGCGGATCGCGGCCTTGAGGAGCGCCTTGGCGTCGGCGGCCCCGGCGGGGCAGACCACCTCCAGGCCCGCTGCGTGGGTGAACCACCCCTCCGGGTTCTGGGAGTGGAACGGGCCGGCGCCCACGCCGCCGCCGGACGGCAGGCGGATCACCAGGGGGCAGGGGACCTCCCACCGGTAGTAGAGCTTCGCCGCTACGTTGACGATCTGGTTGAAGCCGCAGGTGACGAAGTCGGCGAACTGCATCTCCACCACGGGGCGCAGGCCCAGAAGCGCCGCGCCGGCGGCGATCCCGATCGTGCCGCTCTCGGCGATGGGCGTGTCCAGCACCCGGCCGGGGAAGCGCTCGTGGAGGCCCCGGGTCACCCGGAACGCGCCCTCGAAGACGCCGATGTCCTGGCCCAGGAGGACCACCGCCTCGTCGCGCTTCATCTCCTCCAGGAGGGCCTGGTGGATGCCCTCCACGTAGGTGGCGGGCTCGGCGGGGGGCCCCGAGCCCGGGACCGGCGGCCGGGCGTCCGCCGGCGCCAGCACCGGCCGGAAGGCCGTCTCCCGCCGGGGGGGCTCCCCTTCCAGGGCCCGGGAGATCGCCGCTTCCACCAGCTCGGCGCACCGGGCGTCGATCGCCTCCCGTGTGGGGCGGTCCAGGACCCCTTCGGCCTCCAGGCGCTCCGGGTAGGCCGGCACCGGGTCCTCGGCGCGGTAGCGCTCCAGGTCCTCCGGCGGCACCACCTTGAGGGAGTCGTCCCCCTCGCTGTGGCCCCGCATGCGCCCGAGCATCGCTTCGATCAGCGTGGGGCCCTCGCCCGCCCGGGCCCGGGCCACCGCCCGATTCATCACCTGGGCCACGGCGTCCGGGTCGTTGCCGTCCACCGTCTCGGCGGCGATCCCGTAGCCCGGACCCCGTTCGGAGAGGCGCTCGCAGGCGTACTGGAGGTTCGTGGGGGTGGAGAAGGCGTAGCGGTTGTTCTCCACCACCAGGACCAGCGGGAGCTTCCAGACCGCGGCCATGTTCAGGCCCTCGTGGAAGTCCCCCGTGGAGGTGCCGCCGTCGCCGATGAAGTTGAGCGCCACCCGGTCCGAGCCGCGCCGCTGGAAGGCGAAGGCGAAGCCGGCGGCCACCGGGATCATGGCCCCCAGGTGGCTGATCATCCCCGGGTGGAGGATGCCGGCGTCCGGGTCCAGGTAGCCGTAGTGGAAGGAGCGCTCGACGCCCCGGGAGAAGCCGTCGTGCTTGCCCAGGAGCTGGCTCGCCAGGCGGTGGAGGAGCTCCTCGGGGTCCGGGCGCGGGTCGCCGCCGGGTTCGCCGGCCCGGGCGGCCCCGCCGCCGGGCGACGCCCACCCCTCGGCCGAGCCGAACAGGCCGGGGAAGGTCCGCGCCGGGTCCAGGTAGACGGCCAGGATCGCCCCCAGGTCCCGGTGGAGGGTGCACAGGGCGTCACCGGGCCCGAGGGAGAGGCCCGCCGGAACGGTGGTGGCCTCGTTGCCCACCTCGCTGTACCACTTCGTCACACGGCCGGTCAGCAGCAGGGACTCGAAGCGGGAGTCGAGCTCCCGGGTCAACCGCATGTAGGCGTGGCGCAGCAGGCGCCGGGAGCGGTCCCGGGGGGTGGAGGGGGTGGCTTCCGTGTCGGTCAGGGCCATGGGATCGGCTCGGTGCGACCCCTCGGTGCTGCTCGGGGGAGCCCAGGGTCGCACCCTACTTTCTCAGCTTGGCGATGCGGCGTTCGAACCCCTTGCGCTTCTTGTGGTCCGGCGCCATCTGGAGGAGCACCTTGAGGGCGAGCTCGGCCTTGGCGGCGTCGCCGGCCTCGATGTAGCGCTCCACCTGGCGCTCGCCGTCCTCGAGGGCCCGGCGGCGGTCCGCCTCGCCCTCCAGGCGGGCCACCTCGGCCAGGAGCTCGGAGGGGCGGGGATCGTCCGGCATGGCCCGCTGGAGCTCGCCGGCCACGGTCCGGGCCCCGGCGTGGTCCCCGGCGTCCAGGCGCTCGCGGAACGCCTCCTGGAACACGTCGAGCTGGGCCTGGTCCCGGGCGCTGGTGCGGAGCTCGTCCAGCCGGGCCCGGTAGAGGTCCACCGTCACCTTGGCGGCCCCGAGCTCCGCCAGGGTGTCGAGCTCCTTCTGGGCCTCGGCGAGGCGGCGCTCCCGGAGGAAGGTCTCCATCCGCTCGCGGTGGTCCTCCAGGTCGGCGGTCTGGTCCGCCTCGCGCTCCGCCGCCTCGAGCTCCCGCTCGAAGGCTTCGGCCCTGTCCTCGTCGGCCTTCCGGAGCGGTGCGAGCCGGCGCCGGGCCGCCCGGAGGTCACCGCGCTCGATCGCCTCGCGCCCCTCCGCCACGAGCTCGTCGGCCCGCTTCTCCTGCTCCACCTCCTCGGCCAGCAGGTCGACCCAGCTCTCGAAGTCGGTCCGCTTCGGGTGGGTGGGGGCGAGCTCGATCAGGGTGTCCAGGGCGAGGCGCGCCAGGGAGAGCTGCTTGTTCTTGACGTAGCGCTGGACCATGGCGGCGGCCTCGTCGATCCGGGCCCGGCGCTCGGCGGCGCGCTCCAGGGCGGAGATCCGACCCGCCACCTCGTCGAGCACCGCCTGCTCCGGGGTGGGCGTGCCCCCCCGGGGAGCCTCGGGCACCAGCTCCCGGGCCCGCTTCAGGGCGGCCCGGGCCTCGTCCAGCCGTCCGCCGTCCGCCGCCGCGCGCGCCCGGTCCAGGGCGGCCCGGGCCTCGCTCCGGCGCTGGTCGTCCATGGTCTCCTCCCGGTCGTCCCGGGTCTCCACGGCCCGGGCCTCGGCCGCCGCCAAGAGCTCCTTCAGGGCCGGCAGGGACCGGGCCTTGGGGTCGTCGCGCTGCAGCCGGTCCACCAGCTCGCGGGCCTCGTACATCTGCCCCTCGGAGAGGAGCGCCTCCACCTGCCCCAGGGTTTTGGAGCCTTCCCGCACCCTCCGGGCGGCCTGCTCGATCCGCGTCAGGAGGTCTTCCTTCTCCGCGCGGCTGAGCTCCCGGGAGCCGCCGCCGGTCTCCTCCAGCACCGCCGCCGGGGGCCGGGGCACCTCCTGCGTCGAGGCCCGGTCCAGGCGCCGGCCCACCTGCTGGAGGGCCTGGATGAAGGCCGCCGCGTCGGGGTACCGGTCGCCGCGCTCGCGCTCCAGGGCCTTGAGGACCACCCGCTCGAGCTCCGGCGGCACCGGGGAGCGGGGGTTGCGGTCCGCCATGGGGAGCGGGTCCTCCGAGAGGCGCTTGAACACCGCCCCCTGGGGTGTTTCGGCCTCGAAGGGCGGCAGCCCGGTGAGCATCTCGTAGAGGACCAGGGCGAACGAGTAGAGGTCGCTCCGGGCGTCCAGGGTCTCGCCCTTGTGGAGGCCAGCCTGCTCCGGGGCGCAGTAGAGGAGCTTGCCCATGAACATGCCGTCCTGGGTGACCTCCAGGTCCGGATCCGGCTCCAGGTTCTTGGCCAGGCCCAGGTCGATGATCTTCAGGTGCAGGCCCTGCTGCGCCGTGGTGGCGATCATCAGGTTGTCCGGCGAGACGTCCCGGTGGATCATCCCGGCGGCGTGGATCGCCTTGAGCCCCTCCAGCGCCTGGATGCCGAGCTCGATCCCGGTCTTGAGCGGGAACGGCCCGTCGCGGCGCACCGTGGTGCCCACGTCCTCGCCCTCGATGTACTCCCAGACCATGTAGAAGCTGCCGTCCTCCAGCCGGGAGTAGTCGTACAGGATCGCCACGTGGGGGTGCTTGATCTGGGTGGCGAAGCGGGCCTCCCGGAGGAAGCGCTTCTGGGCGTCCGGGTCGCTCACCCGGTCGGCCCGGAGGATCTTGACGACCCGCTTCTCCTCCAGGTGGACGTGCCGGACCAGGTGGACCTCGCCCATCCCGCCGCCACCCAGGTGCTCCAGCACCTCGTACTTGCCGTCGAGGACGGTTCCTTCCTGCTGGTGGGTGCTCACGGGATGGCCTCGGCGATCCTCAGGCTCGGCCGGCTCGGTCCGGTGGGGAGGTATTGTAGCCCGGCGGGGCGCCCTACCGGTGCCGCCCGCCGGGTCGCTCCGGCTCTCCGCGCCCCAGGCGCGGTGAGCCGAGGAGCGGTCGAGAGCGGCGGGCCGGGCCGCTTGCGCCGTCCTGGCGTACTTGCGGTACTATTCCGGTCTCGCGGAAGCGCTCGGGGGCTGGTGCCTCCCGCGGTCTTCAAAACCGTTGTTCCGGGCCGGCAGCGGCTCGGAGGGTGGGTTCGATTCCCATGCGCTTCCGCCAGTGATGACGAGGCTGGCCCCCGCCCCGGTCGGCGGCCGGAGCGAGCCCGGGCCGGCCCCGGCCGGCGGTTTGACGCATTGGGACGCCTCTGGCACACTCCCGCACCGTGAGTCTCCGGCTCCATCGCGTGCTCTGCGTCCTCGTCCTCGCCGCCTGGACGGCGCCGGGGGCAGGAGCCTTCGCGATCGGCGTGCACCTGTCGTTGCACCACGCCGCGCCGCACGACGAGCCTTCGGACCGGGTCTCCGACCTGCTGGATGCGGCGACGCACGGCCACCATCACGGCACGGAGGCGTCGCCGGCCCACGACCACGACGCGACCCTCGCGTACGCCGCTCCCGCCCAGGGGCCGAGCGGGGGTTCGGCGGCCGTGCTCCCGCCGGGCGGGTCCCTGCGGGCGCCGGACCGGAGGGCGGCGTGCCACGATCGCCCTCCCAGGTGGGGGCCGACCGCTCCGCTGTTCACGAAACACTGCGCGTTGCTGCTCTGATCCAGGGATCGTGGCCGGGCTCGATCCGAGCCTGAACCCTCGACCTGGAAAGGAGGCAGCATGCATCGTCTCGCCCTGGCCGGCTTGCTGCCGGTCGTACTGGTCGCCCCCGCGCCAGCCCAGAATTCCACGATCGTCACCGAGGACGAGTTCCTCGCGGCCCTGGACGCGTCGCATCCCGCTGTGGCCGCGAGCGTAGAGGCCCTGGAGGTGGCCCGCGCCCGGGCGGTTGCGGCCAGGACTTTCGAGAACCCTGTCCTGGCCGCCGTGCAGGAGGATCCGAGCGGACCGATCCGGCAGACCGACTGGACCCTCTCCTGGCAGATGCCCGGCGCCGGGCGGCGGCCGGAGATCGAGGCGCGGGAGCAAGGGGCCGGCGCGGCCGAGGCACGGCTTGCGCAGAAGCTCCTTTCGTTGCGCCTGACGATGAGGGAGGTGTATTCCGAATGGGCCCACGCCTCGGTCCGGCGAGAGCTTCTTGCGGCCCAGGCCGGCCGGGTGACTTCGCTGGCCGACCGCGAGGCCCTGAGGGCGGAGCGGGGAGAGGCATCGGGCCTGGAGGCCCATCGCCTCGCTCTGGCGGCGACCGCTCTCGAGCTCCGGGCCGCCCAGGCCCGAGCCGCCGCCGGGGAGGCCCGGGCCAGGGCGAGGCGGTGGCACCCCGACCTCCCGGCAGACGCGCAGCCGGTCCTCCCGGCGCTCCCTCCGGCACCGGAGCCGGAGGGCGAGCATCCCCTGGTGCGCGCGGCGGAGGCGGACCTCGCCGCGGCGACGCTCGAGCGCGAAGCCGCGGGCCGTTTCGTCCGCACTCCGGAGCTCTCGGTGGGCTGGCAGCGCCAGGAGGCCGGCCCGGAGTCCGTCGAGGGTCCGATCCTCGGCCTCGCCTGGTCGGTCCCCGCCCTGGACAAAAACGGCGCCGAGAAGGCCGCCGCCGAGGCTCGGCTCTCCGGCGCCCGCGCGCGCCTGGAGCTGGTCCGCCGCGAGGTCGAGTCCGCCCGCCGGGCCGCCCGGGCGACCTTCGAGCGCCTGTCGGCGGCCCTGGCCGACGCCGAAACCGCCCTCGCCGAGAACGAGCGGATGCTCGATGGCGCGGAGGCCGCCTTCCGCGCCGGTGAGGCGAGCCTGACCGACCTCCTCGAGACGCAGAGGTCGGTGACCGAGTCCGAGCTGGCGGCGCTCGAGCTGCACGCGGCCGCCCTGGAGGCGCACCGCGAGCTCGTGCGCCTCGCGGGTGCCGGCGACCCGGCGCGCGCCCCGCTCGATTCCAACCCCAACCCGAATCAGAATCCGAAGGAGCTCCTCCCATGACCAGGATCCAGCTCGTCTTCCTCGTTGCGACCCTCACCCTCGCCTCGGCAGCCTGCGGGGGCGGGGCCGGCCCCGAGCCGGAGCCCACCGGCTCCTCCGCCGAGGAAGAGACCTCGGCGCCCTCCACCGACGCCGGAGAGGTCTCCTACGACCCGGCCTACCCCGAGGAGGTGAGCTCGGAGGGGCTGAGCGAAGCCGACACGGACCAGCAGGAGGCGGGCCACGCCCACGGCGGCGATGAGCACACCCACGGCGCAGACAGCCACACGCACGGCGAGGGAGCTCACACCCACCCGGAGGGCGAGACCGAAGGCGAGCACGAGCATGACGACCACGACCACGACCACGAGCACTGAGGCCGGCCCGAGGCTCCGGCGGTCCGGGGTCCTCCTGGCCCTCCTCGGAAGCCTGGCGGCCTGTGCGTCGCCTCCGGCGGACGAGCCCGGCGCCCCTGCGGAGAGCTGGTCCGTGACCGCCTGGGGCCGGCTCTTCGAGGTGTTCCCCGAGGCCGGGCCGCTGGTGGCGGGGGAGGTGGCGGTCGCCCACACCCACGTCACGCGGCTCGAGGGCTTCGAGCCGCTGGCCGAGGGCGAGGTGGAGATCGTCCTGTCCGGCCCCTCGGGCGAGCGGGTCTTCGCCGCCGACCGGCCGACGCGACCGGGCATCTTCGCCGTCGAGATCGAGCCCGGCACGCCGGGGGACTTCGATCTGACCTTCCGGATCCGCGGTCCGGAGGGCTCCGAGGAGATCCGTGGCGGCCGGGTCCGGGTCGGAACGGCCGCGCGGCCCGGGAGCCTGCTGCGCGCGCCGGCTCCCCGCGGGGGGACCGACGGTGGCGAGCCGCTGTCGTTCCTGAAGGAAGAGCAGTGGCGGAGCGACCTCGCCACGGCGTGGGTGCGCTCCGGCGATCTGGCCGGGAGCGTGGCGGGCCTGGCCCGGGTCCGGCCTCCCGCCGGAGGGGAGAGCTCGCTGACCGCGCCGGTCGACGGCGCGGTCCGTCCGGCCTCCCGGGTCTGGCCGTTCGTGGGTCACCGGGTGGAGCGCGGCGGCCCGCTCTTCCGCGTGGTCCCCCACGTCGCCGCAGAACGGAGCCTCGCGAGCCTGGAGGCGGATCGCGCAGCGCTCGCCGCCGAGCTGGAGACCGCCCGCGTGCGCCTCTCCCGTCTGGAGGAGCTGCTGGCTCTGGAAGCCACCAGCCGGCGCGAGGTCGAGGACGCCCGGGTACGGGTCGAAACACTCGCGGCGCGGCACTCCGCCGCCGGGCGCGATCTCGAGGCCGCCAGGTCCTCCCGGGAGGGCGGCTCCGCCGGCAGCCTGACCCTGCATGCACCGTTCTCCGGCGAGATCGCCCAGGTCACCGCCTCACCGGGCGCCACGGTGGCGGCCGGTGAAACGCTCGCGCGCCTGGTCCGCACCGACGTCGTCTGGCTGGAGGTCGCGGTGCCCCCCGTCGGGGCGCGACGGATCGCCGAGGAGGGCGTCCGCGGCGTGGTCCTCACCGGCCCCGAGCGCGGCTCCACGCGCATCGGAGAGGGCCTGCGGCTGGTCTCGGTGGCGCCGGAGGTCTCGCCTGCGACGGGGACCGTGGACGTCCTCCTCGAGGCCCCGGCCGCGGCGGGTCTCGTGTTCGGGGCGACGCTGGAGGCCCGGGTCCTCACGGACGAGCGGCGCGAGGGAATCGTCATCCCCTCCTCGGCGCTGGTCGACGACGGCGGCGTCCCGGTCGTCTACCTCCAGCTCTCCGGCGAGAGCTTCGTTCGCCAGGAGGTCCGGGTGGCCGAGCGCCAGGGCGAGCTCCTGCTCGTCGAGAACCTGCTCCCCGGACAGCGGCTCGTCAGCCGCGGCGGTGACGCGATCCGGCGCTCGTCGCTGATGGCGACCGGCGGCGCCCACGGCCACGTCCACTGAGGAGGCTCGGCATGGGACCCCTCGAACGCTTGATCCGTTTCTCGCTGCGCCACCCGTGGCTCGTGCTCGGTGGCGCCGGCCTCCTGACCGCCCTCGGAGCCGCCTGGATCGCGGGCCTGCCGGTGGACGTCCTCCCCGACCTCTCGGCGCCCACGGTAACGGTGATCACGGAAGCGCCGGGCATGGCGCCGGAGGAGATCGAGCTCCTGGTGACCTTCCCCCTCGAGTCGGCGGTCAACGGGTCGCCGGGGGTCCGGCGCCTGCGCTCGGTCTCCGCCGACGGGATCTCCGTCCTCTGGGCCGAGTTCCACTGGGGCACCGACATCCGCCGGGCGCGCCAGGTCGTGACCGAGCGGCTGCAACGGGTGGACCTCCCGGCCCAGGCGGAGCGCCCGGAGCTCGGCCCGATCTCCTCGATCATGGGGGAGATCACCTTCATCGCCATGACCTCGGACACGGTCTCGCCGATGGAGCTCCGCCGGCTGGCGGAGACCGTCGTCCGGCGCAACCTCCTCTCGATCTCCGGCGTCTCCCAGGTGGTCCCCATCGGGGGGGAGGTGCGCCAGCTCCAGGTCACGGTGCACCCGACGGCGCTGGCCCGGAACGGGGTTCCGCTGCCGGAGGTGCTCCAGGCGGTCTCCCGCGCCAGCCGCAGCCCGGCGGCGGGCTTCCACGTCGAGGGAGGACAGGAGTACCTCGTGCGCGGGCTCGGACGCGCCCGGGGGCCCGAGGAGATCGCCGCCGCGGTGGTGAGGGTCTCGGGCGGCGTTCCGCTCCGGGTCGGCGATCTCGCCGACGTGGGCTGGGGGCCCGAGCCGGCCCGCGGCACCGCCTCCTACAACGACCGGCCGGCGGTCGTGCTGTCGGTTCAGAAACAGCCCGGTGCGAACACACTCGAGCTGACCGGAGCGATCGACCGGACGCTGGTGCGACTCCAGGAGACGCTCCCAGAGGGCGTGGTCCTGGAGACCGAGAACTTCCGGCAGGCCGACTTCATCGAGGTGGCGATCGGCAACGTCACCGAGGCCCTCCGCGACGGCGCGATCCTGGTCGTGGCCGTCCTCCTGCTCTTCCTCGGGAGCCTCCGCACGACGCTGATCTCCGCCCTGGCGATCCCCCTGTCACTGGTCACGGGGGTGCTGGTGATCTCCGCCTTCGGCCTGGCGATCGACACCATGACCCTCGGGGGGCTGACGATCGCCATCGGCCTGCTGGTCGACGACGCGATCATCGCGGTGGAGAACGTGTTCCGCCGGCTCAAGGAGGAGCGGGGGCGCCCGGAGTCCGAGCGGCGAGCGCCGGCCGAGGTGGTCGCCGCGGCCACGACGGAGGTGGTGAGCCCGATCCTCTTCGCGACGCTCATCATCGTCCTCGTCTTCCTGCCCATCTTCTTCCTGCCGGGGCTCGAGGGGCGCCTCCTGCGGCCCCTGGGGACGGCCTTCATCGCCGCCCTCGCCGCCTCCCTCGTCGTGGCGCTGACGGTCACCCCCGTCCTCTGCTCGCTGCTCCTGGGCCGCTCGGGGGCCGTCGCGTCCCGGGAGCCGTGGCTCCTCCGGGCCTTCCACGGTGCCTACCGGCCCACCCTGGAGTGGTGCCTCGGCCACCGCCGCACCGTCATCGCGAGCTCCGTCGTCCTGGTCCTGGTGGCGGCCGCCCTGGTCCCGGGGCTGGGACGGAGCTTCCTGCCCCCCTTCAACGAGGGCTCGCTCACGGTCTCGGTGGTGAGCCCTCCCGGCATTCCCCTCGCCGAGAGCGACCGGCTCGGCGGTCAGGTCGAGGAGGCCCTGCTGGAGCTCCCGGAGGTCGTCTCCACGAGCCGGCGCACCGGCCGGGCCGAGAAGGACGAGCACGTCCAGGGCGTCAACGCCTCGGAGATGGAGGTCGTCCTGGCGCCCCTCGAGGACGGTCGCTCGAAGGACGAGCTGGTCGCCGAGATGCGCCGCGCCGTGGCGGCGGTCCCAGGGACCACGGTCTCCTTCGGGCAGCCGATCAGCCACCGGATCGACCACATGATCTCGGGGTCCAGGACCAACCTGGCGGTGAAGGTCTTCGGTCCCGACCTGGCGGTGCTGCGAACGCTCGCCTCCCGCGTCGAGGAGGTCCTCGGGAGCGTTCCCGGCATCGTCGACCTGTCGAACCAGGAGCAGGCGGCGATCCCGCAGCTCGTGATCGACTTCGACCGGGGTGCGATGGCGCGCCACGGGATCCTCCCCGCGGACCTGGCGGAGTCGGTGGAGGCCCTCTTCCAGGGGGCGATCGCCGGCGAGATCGTCGAGGAAGGGATGACCTCGAGCATCGCCGTCCGACTGCCTCCGCAGCTCCGCTCGGCCCGCGGGGAGCTCGCGGCCCTTCCGGTCTCGACGGCCTCCGGCGACGTCGTCCGCCTCGGGACGGTGGCCGACGTCCGGCGCGCCCTGGGTCCCTCGCTCATCCGCCGCGAGAACGTCCAGCGCCTCGCCATGGTCACGGCCAACGTGGCGGGTGCGGACCTCGCCGGCACGGTGGAGCGGGCCCGGGCCGCCGTGGACGCCCGGGTCGACCTGCCCCGCGGCTACCTCGTGACCTTCGGAGGGCAGTTCGAGGAGGCGGCGCGCAGCGTCCGCAGCCTGGGGCTGCTGGCGATCCTCATCCTGGCCGGGATGTACGGGCTCCTCTACGTGGAGTTCGGCAGCCACCGCGACACGCTCGTGGTCCTCGTCAACCTGCCCCTCGCCCTGATCGGAGGGGTCGTCGCGGTCGCGCTGGGGGGAGGGGTCCTGTCGGTGGCCACGCTGGTGGGGTTCGTGACCCTGTTCGGGATCGCGACCCGGAACGGCGTGCTCCTGGTCAACAGCTACCAGCGACTGCTCGGCGCCGGCTTGGGGTTGGGTGACGCCGTGCGGCGCGGCTCGGCGGAGCGGATGGCGCCGATCCTGATGACCGCGCTCACCGCCGGCTTCGCCCTGGTGCCCCTGGTGCTCGCGGCGGGCGCTCCGGGCAACGAGATCCAGAGCCCCATGGCCCGGGTGATCCTGGGCGGCCTGCTCACCTCGACGTTCCTGAACCTCGTCGTCGTCCCGGTGCTCTACGTGCGCCCTGGTGCGGGGTCGCCCGGCGAGTGAGCCCAGGCGGCGACGAAAGACTGGCGACATCGCGAGTCCTCAGGGGCCGGCTCGCGACCAGGGCGGGCGCCCGGGCGAGGAGGGCACCGGCGCCCCACGCCGTCGAGAGGGCCAGGGCGCCGCCGAGCCAGGCGGCTCCAACGCTTCCGGGGCCGGCCCCCAGGATCGCCGGGTAGGCCAGGAAGAACGGAAGCTTGGGCAGGTGGGCGGCGGCGCCGGCCCGGGGGTCCGCCGCGAAGGCCGCCGGGTCGCGCCGGGCGGCGGCCGCCAGGGCCCCGGC
>JBKHJP010000505.1:0-2678 GCA_046538065.1 Thermoanaerobaculia bacterium
GGGCCTGGGAGCACGCCTGGCCGACCGGGCGGCGGAGAGCCTCCACGCCGCCGGGCCCAACCTCCTGGTCCGCCCCCAGGTGGGCGGGCCGGAGCGGCTGCCGGCGGAGGAGCTGGAGCGGGTCCTGGCGACGCCGGGGGTGCTGGCGGCGGCGGGGATCGCCGAGGAGACCGCGGCGGCGGAGCTCGTGGCCGGCCCGGACGGAGGCCCGCAGGTCGTCCTCACCGCCCCGGGGGAGGGCAGGCTGCCGGTGCTGGCGGTGAGCCGGGGCCTGTTCGACGTTCGCCCCGGGTGGGAGGTGGAGGGGGAGAGCCCCGGGGTCGGGGAGGCGCTCGTGGGAGCGGCGGTGATCGCGCCCGAAGGTGCGACCCTTCGGCTCCGCTCAGGGCAGGCAGGCTCGCCTCCGGCGGAGGGGCCCTCCGTGGCCGGCGGCGAGGGCGGCGGCTCCGGGCTCCGGGTGACCGGGACATTGACCACCGGCGAGGCGCTGGACCGGGGGGTGATGGTGCCGCTGGAGGCCCTGGCGGGTGAGCGCGGCGGCGCCCCGGCCCTCGACCGGATCGAGGTCCGGGCGGCGGGGGAGCACCTGGAGGAGACCGCGGCGGCCATCGAGGCCCGGGTGCCCGGGGCCGAGGCACGGCCCCTGGTCCGCGTGACGGCCACCGAGGCGCGCCTGGTGCGCAAGCTCCAGCTCCTGGTGGCGGGCGTCGGGTCGGTCTGCCTGCTGCTGGCCCTGACGACGGTGGGTTCGGCCACCCTGGCGCTCCTCGAGGACCGGCGGCGGGAGATGGCCCTGTTCCTGGCCCTGGGCTACACCGGCCGCTGGGTCCAGGGCCTGATGACGGCGGAGCTGGCGCTGGTGGGCCTGGCCTCGGTGGCGGCCGGCGGGCTCCTGGGAGAGGCGGGCGCCGCCGCCCTCGCGGGGGCGCTCCTGGGTGAGGTGGGCGGCTTCCGGCCGGGCGTCGCCGGGCTGGCCGCGGGCCTGGTGTCCGTGGCGGCGGTGATGGCCCTGGCCGCGGCCCTGGTGCGGCGGCGGGTGGAGCGGCTGGAGCCCGCTCCGGTGCTCCAGGGCCGCTGACGGCGACGGCGATGCGACGAGAGCGACGAGACACGAGACGAGAACGGTGGTCACCATGAGCCGACGGACCGAGCACGAAGACCGCTTCCTGATCGACGTCCGGGACCTGGACCGGCGCTACGGCCGGGTCGCCGCCCTGGACGGCGTCTCCCTCCGCGCCCGGGAGGGGGAGTGGCTGGTGGTCATGGGGCCCTCGGGCTCCGGCAAGACGACCCTCCTCAACGCCCTGGCGGGCCTCGACCGGCCCACCGGCGGCAGGGTCGCCGTCGCCGGGACCGAGCTCTCCGGCCTCTCGTCCCGGGAGCTCGCCCGGTTCCGCCGCCGGACCGTGGGCCTGGTCTTCCAGGAGTTCCACCTGATCCCCTACCTGACGGCCCTCGAGAACGTGATGCTCGCCCAGTACGTCCACAGCCTGACCGACCGCGAGGAGGCCCGGAAGGCCCTGGAGCGGGTGGGGCTGGGGGAGCGGGTGGCGCACCTGCCCAGCGAGCTCTCCGGCGGCGAGAAGCAGCGCGTCTGCGTGGCCCGGGCCCTCATCAACCATCCTCGCCTGGTCCTGGCGGACGAGCCCACGGGGAACCTGGACGAGGCGAACGAGCGCCAGGTCCTGGAGATCTTCCGGGACCTCCACCGCCGGGGGCAGACCCTGGTGGTGGCGACCCACAACCCGGAGATCGCCGCCCTGGCGGACCGGGTGCTCCGCCTGGAGCACGGCCGGGTGGTGGCGGTGGTGGACGGAACGGATGACGCGCCGGACCTGGAGGGCCGGCGGAGGTTGCAGGTGGCGCTGTGAGCGGGATCGTTTCCCTCCTCGTGGCCGCCGCGGTGGCGGCGTCCGGCCCCGTCACCCTGGAGCGCCGGCTGGTCCTCATGGGGACCGAAGCCTCGGTGCGGGTGACGGCGGAGAGCCGGGAGGCCGCCCTGGCCGGGGCCGAGGCGGCGGTCCGGTCCCTGGAGCGGACCGAGGAGCGCCTGTCCACCTGGACGGAGGAGAGCGAGCTCGCCCGGCTGAACCGCTCGTCCGCCGGCGAGCCCGTGGAGCTGTCGCCGGAGCTCGCCGGCGAGCTGGCGGCGGCCCTGGCGTGCAGCCGGGCCACCGAGGGCGCCTTCGACCCCACCGTGGGCTCCCTCGTGGACGCCTGGGAGCTCCGGGAGGGCGGCCGCGTGCCGGGGTCCGCGGAGCTCGAAGCCGCCCGGCGGGCCGCCGGAGCGGACGGCCTGGACCTGGTGGGCGGGGAAGCCGGCGCTGGTGCCGAGGCTCCGGGGTCGGACGCCGGGGAAGCCGGCCCGGAACGGAGCGGGCGGGCGGGCGCCGCGGCCGTCCGGCGGATCCCCGGCCTCCGGATCGAGGAGGGCGGGTTCGGCAAAGGGGCTGCCCTGGATGCGGCGCGGGCCGCCCTGGAGGAGACACCGGGGGTGGCCTCGGCGGTCCTGGACCTGGGCGGCCAGGTGGCGGTGTACGAGCCGCGGGAGGTGGCCGAACCGGCGGCGCGGGAGGAGGCAAGCTCCTCCCCTACACGCGATCCCGACGCCCTCACCCCAAGTCGTGTAGGGGCGGAGCTCGCCTCCGCCCGGGGTACGGCCGCCGGGGCGCGTGTAG
>JBKHJP010000506.1:0-2676 GCA_046538065.1 Thermoanaerobaculia bacterium
CGGGAGCTCCGCCGGGCCGCCGTGCGCGCCCCCGCCGCCCCTGCGGTCGTCCTGGGCGGCGCCGCGCCGGCCGGTCGCTGACCGGGAGCACGGCCGCGTTCCGCTCCGGGACAGGTGGACTGGCCCCTGCATGACCCCGTGGTGACGCCGCCGGCGCGCCCGGATGCACCGGGTTTCGCCGGGCCACCGGGACGGACCACCCGACGGAGCGACCGATGACGCGAGGCACCGATCTCTGGGAGCTGGCCCTCGGCTTCATGGACGCCCAGGCCGTCCTGACCGCCGAGGCCCTGGGGGTCTTCCAGGCACTGGACCCGGAGCCCCGGAGCGCCGCCGAGGTGGCCCGGGCGGCCGGGCTGCCGGAGGACGGGGCGCTGCGCCTGCTCACCTTCCTGTGCTCGCTGGGCGTCGTCGAGCGCCGGCAGCCGGACCGCTTCGCCAACGCCGCGGAGGCTGCGGAGAAACTGGTCCCGGGCAAGCCGGGGTACGTGGGGGGGATGTTCCGCCATCTCCGCGAGGAGCTCTACCTGGCGTGGAGCCGCCTGGGCGAGGCGCTCCGGGCCGCCCGGGGGGACCGGGAGGGCGCCCCGGACCGCGAGCTGCCCACTGAGAACCTCTTCTCCGACCCGGAGGCTCTCCGGGCGTTCATGGAGGGAATGCACGCCATCACCCGGCCGGCGGCCCGGGAGCTGGCGGAGCACGCGGACGAGCTGGAGGGTCTCCGGAGCCTGGTGGACGTGGGCGGGGCGAGCGGCGCCCTGGTCCTGGAGATGGCCCGCCGCCACCCGGGGCTCGAGGCGACCGTCTTCGACCTGCCGCCGGTCCGGCGCCTGGCGGAGGAGCGCTTCCGGAGCTCCGAACTCGGCGACCGGCTGCGTTTCCAGCCCGGCGACTTCTGGAAGGACCCGCTCCCCGCCGGGGCGGACGCCTACGCCCTGGGCTTCGTCCTCCACGACTGGGACCGGACAGGGGGGTCCCTCCTCCTGGGCAAGATCGCCGAGGCCGCCCGCCCCGGGAGCTGGCTCATCGTCGGCGAGTACCTGCTGGACGACGACCGCACCGGGCCGCGCTTCGTCGCCCGGCAGGACCTGAACATGCTCCTGGCCGCCCGCGGGCGCGAGCGGACCGCCGCCGAGTACCGCGAGTGGCTGGGCGAGCACGGCTTCACCGTGGAGCGGATCCTCCCCACGAGCCGCGGCAAGAACTACATGCTGGCCCGCTACGAGGGCGCCGCCGCGGGCCCCGGGAGCGGCTGAGCCGTGGCGGAAGAGGAGACCAGGGCCGGCGAGGTCCGGCGCCGGGACCCCCGTGATCGCCGGGACGGAGCGGACCGGGGCGCGACCCGCCCCGGCCTGCTGATCGCCATCGGGGGCGCCGAGGACCGGGTGGACGAGCACCTGATCCTGCGGTCGTTCCTGGAGGCGGCCGGGGGTGCCGAGTCGCGGATCGTGGTCCTGGCCACCGCCTCCCAGGTCGCCGAGACCGGAGAGATCTACACCGATCTGTTCCAGGACCTGGGCGCCGGCGACGTGGAGATGCTGGAGGTCTTCACCCGCCGGGAGGCCCTGGCCGCCGGCAGCGGCGCTTTCGAGCAGCTCGCCGGGGCCACGGGCCTCTTCCTGACCGGCGGCAACCAGATCCGGCTCTCGTCGGTCCTGGGAGGCACCGAGCTGGCGGACGCCATCCGGCGCCGCCACGCGGAAGGACTGGTGGTGGCGGGGACCAGCGCCGGGGCGTCCCTGCTCTCCACCCACATGATCGCCCTGGGGGAGGGCGGCGCCACGCCGCGCCGGCGGCTGGTCCACCTGGCTCCGGGCCTGGGTCTGGTCCCGGGGATGGTGATCGACCAGCACTTCCGCCGCCGGGACCGTCTGGGCCGCCTGCTGACCGCCCTGTCCTACAACCCGCGCCCCCTGGGGGTGGGGATCGACGAGGACACGGCGGCGCTCATCGACGAAGCCCGCCTTCGCGTCGTGGGCTCGGGGGCGGTCACCGTGGTCGATGCTTCCGGCCTCACCTACACGGACAGTCACGCCGTGCGCCACGGCGAGCCCATCGCGATGCACGGGCTGGCGCTCCACCTGCTCACCGCCGGATGCTCCTTCGACCTGCGCCACCGGCGCCCCGCGCCGCCGGACGTTCTCGCCGTGCGCGAGATCGAGCAGGAGACGTAGGGTGCGATCCCGTCGCGCCAGATCCGTCGCCCGCGACCCCGGTGCTACAGGCTCGCACCCTACGCTTCGGAGCCTCCATCCGCCCGTGGCACGGCCCCTGCTAGACGAGGAGGCGTACCGAAGGCTGCCCCACGGAGAGACCCACCGGTGAAGATCCTCGAACGACGCACCTACAGGGGGCCCAACCCCTACGCCCACTGGCCCGTCCTCCGCCTCCTCGTCGACCTCGGCGAGCTGGAGGCGTTCCCCACCGGCCGGCTGCCCGGCTTCGCCGACCGGCTCGTGGCCGCCCTGCCCACCCTGCGGCGCCACGGCTGCTCCTACGGCGAGCCCGGCGGCTTCGTCCGGCGGCTGACCGAGGGCCACGGCACCTGGCAGGGCCACGTCCTGGAACACGTGGCCCTGGAGCTCCAGACCCTGGCGGGTACCCGGGTCTCCTTCGGCAAGACCCGCAGCCCGGGGCTCGCCCCGGGCCACTTCCACGTGGTGTACAGCTACGGCC
>JBKHJP010000113.1:0-11927 GCA_046538065.1 Thermoanaerobaculia bacterium
GGGGCGGTGGACGGTGACGGTGCGCCGCTCCGGGTCCAGTACCCACACGGTCCGGCCTCCCGCCGCCAGGTACTCGCCGGCCTTGGCGGCCAGGGCGCGCTCCGAGTCCCTCGGCGAGGCCACCTCCACGGCCAGGTTCGGTGCGCCCACCCGGTACGGCCCCCGCCACCCGGCGGCGGCCAGGCGCTCCTCCGAGACGAAGGAGGCGTCCGGCGCCCGCACCGTGTCCGGGTCGCTCGCCAGGACGTACCCCGACTCGCCGAAGGCCCGCCCCAGCCCGTTCTCGCGGACGAAGGCCCGGAGGACGGACCCCACAGCCAGGCTCACTCCGCCGTGGGCGGAGCCCGGAGGCGGCTGCCGGACGATGGACCCCGCCACCAGCTCGACCCGATCCACCTCCGGCTCGAGGTAGGGGAGGTCCTCGGCGGAGAGGGTCGTCGGAACGCCTTTGGACTCCGGCCGCCGTCCAGGTTCGAGAGACGGCTCGTTTGTGTCACGATCCAACCTCACACCGCCTCTTGGTCTGGGAAGCCGCCGAGCGAGTAGTCCACCACCAGCTCGATGACGCTACGGAGCGAGGGGGTGCAGCTCTTGAACTCGATCCGGTCGAGCACATCTTCTCCAAAACGACGGAGCACCTCACCGATCAGCGCGTGAACATAGGACTGCGTTGCGTAGTTCACGCTGGCGAAGTCCAAGACGAGATCCTCGCCGGACTCGAGAGCAGGAAGAAGCTGCCGAATCCGGATCTGGCGCGCCGTGTCTTTGTCTTCGGCGAAGCCGCTGGAGCCTGCAGGGATCTGAATCTGGGTCATGTGAATTGGATCCTCCCCTTCTTGGTCTTGCGCCGTGGAACCTTGTCGAAGATCCACCGGATGAAGCCATCATAGTCGCCGATCTTCTCGGTTCGAATCTCGATCGACGCCACGGTTCCTGCCCAGCCTCGATCGAAGCAGTACCGGTCGTGGCGAGGTTCGTCGTAAGGGTCGAGGAAGAGCTCGGTCATGTCGTCATCGGTTCGTGCACGCCGCAGCCGGTAGGCGGAACGGCCGGAAAGCAGGAAGAAGTACCCGCCGGACCCTTTCGCCATACACCGGGTGATGAACAGACCGGCACCAGCATTCTCGGGTGTTCCGTAAATACCCGATACAGCCCCCGTGACCCCAGGCCTCATGGCCATTGCGAGAGCGAGGTCGTGGTCATCGGTGGCTTCCGGCACCACCCGGGCAAGGTGGGCGGGAACACCTTGCCCGCAGTCGGCCACTGCGATTGTCACGCGGCGAGGCTCCTTGCCAGTATAGCGATGTGCGCACACGAAAGCGCCGTCTTCCGATTCGGAGTGCTCCAACACGTTTCGGAGAAGCTCGCTGACGCAGTACTGGACGGCAGACAATGTGTCCGGTTCATTCTGCAGGTGAAGGAGCGCGGAAATGTCTCCGATTGCGGCTGCAACGTCCTGGGATGACCTGATCTGGGTGAGGGGAAGGAAGCGCCCGGCCTCCTCGTGTTCCTTGAGGCCCGGGTCGAAGTCCAGTTCAAGGGTCTCGAAGAGCTTCATCCGCCCTGCGTACGCGGTTGCCGGTCCGAGATTCTCCGCTTTGAGCCGATACCCTGCACGCTTCGCCCAGATGCCCCAGGCGGCCGCCATCGCGAGGGCGACCGGTTCCATGTGGGCCCACCGCGGATGGAACTCCAGTACTGCCTCCGGGCCGACCGGCTCAAACGGACGATTGGTCGCCACGAAAGCTCGGACGTTCTGGAGTGCAACGCTGTTGGGAATCTTCAAGCGAGGCATCGGCTCTCCCCGTGTGACTCCAGCCGGTTATCCCCCTCAGAGTCTTACCTGGCCCAGTCTAGTCGAGTTCTGGAGCGAACCGGGGGGTCCTGCCACGGAAGGTAGAAACGCAGCGTCAGGCGTACCAGAAGGAGCGACCGTCTGGAGGTGCTTCCAGGGTCATGGTTGTAGTGGTAGGCGGTCGTCGGGCGTCTGCCCTGGTGCCCCCTCACTCCGTCCGGAGCGCCTCCATGGGGTCGATCCGGGTGGCCCGGCGGGCGGGCAACCAGGCCGCGGCGGCGGAGACGGCCAGCAGGAAGAGGGCGGCGGCGGCGAGGGTCACCGGGTCGGTGGGGCTGACTTCGTAGAGGAGCCCCTGGAGGGCCCGGCCGCCGGCCCAGGCGAGAGCGATGCCCAGGGCGACGCCCGTTGCGGCCGGCCCCGCGCCCTGGCGCACCACCAGGGCCACCACGCTCCCGGGCACGGCCCCCAGGGCCACCCGGAGCCCCAGCTCCCGGGTCCTCCGGACCACGGTATGCGCCACGACGGCCCAGACGCCCGTTGCGGCCAGGAGCAGGGCCAAGACGGCGAAGACCGCCAGCAGGCCTCCCAGGACCCGGGTGTCCGCCGTCGCCCGGGCCTCCTGGTCTGCGAGGGTCCGGGCGCCGTAGAGGGGCACGTCCGGATCGAGGCGGGCGAGGAGCGCCCGGGCCGGCGCCAGGAGGGCCATGGGCTCCGTTCCATCCCGAAGGGCCCGCACGAACACCGTGCTCCCGCCCTCCTGCTGGTGCATGGAAAGGTAGACCTCCGGCATCACGCCCTTGTCCGGCGCGTCGTAGAGGACATCGCCGACGATGCCCACGACCTCGGCACCCCCCGCGCCCTCCGGCGTCAAGCTGGTGCCGATGGAAAGCTTCCGGCCGACCGCCTCACCGTTCGGGAAGAGCCTCCGTGAGGCCGTCTCGTTCAGCACCGCGACCGGCGGGGAGTCGCTCCGGTCCCGCCGGTCGAAGGTCCGGCCCCGGAGGAGGGGCACTCCGAGGGTCTCGAAGAACTCGTGGTCCACGAAGTCGACTCCGACCTCCGGCCGGGAGCCCTCGGGGTAGGTCGTGGCCCCCGCCTGCCGGACCATGGTGATCATGCAGTGCCCACCCAGGGGCACGGCGCAGCCCAGGGAGGCGGAGGCCACCCCGGGCAGCTCCCGGAGCCGCTCCAGGTAGGCCTGGTGGAAGGCCACCGGGTCGTCGGCCCAGCCGCTCGTCCGCGGCAGGGAGTACTCGAAGACCAGGAGGCCCTCCGGGTCCACGCCCCGGTCCACGGCCTGGAGCTCCGCGAGCGACCGGACGAGGAGCCCGGCGCCCACGACCAGGACGAGGGTCACCGCCACCTCCGCCGCTACCAGGCCGCTCCGCAGGCCCGGCCGCCGCCCTCCGCTTCGCCCGTACCCGAGGGCCCCGGAGGCTCCCTGGCGCAGGTCCCGCCCGGGGTCGCGCCGGGCGGCGGCCAGGGCCGGCACCACGCCGGAGCCCAGCCCGGTCAGCAGCGCCAGGCCCACCGCCACGGCGAGCCCCACCGCGTCCAGCTCAAGGGCCGCGGGATCGGCGAAGCGCAGGTTCCAGGTGCCGTAGACGAACCGCTCCGGCCAGGCCGCCCCCAGCAGGTCCACCCCGGCCCGGGCCACCAGGAGGGCCAGGGCGCCCCCGGCCAGAGCCAGGAGCAGGCCCTCCGTCAGCGCACCCCGGGCCACCCTCCACCGCCCGGCCCCCAGGGCGAGGCGCACCGCCGTCTCCCGGCTCCGAGCGCCGGCCCGGGCCAGGAGCAGCCCCGCCAGGTTCGCGCACGCCACCAGCAGGAGGAGCATGGCCGACGCCGAGAGCACCAGGAGGGAGCGGCGGGCCTCCGGGTGGGTTCGCGCCTCCAGGAGCGAGCGGGCGCCGCCGCTCCGGACCACCGTCGGATCGCTGTCCGGAAAGGCCCTCTCGGCCGCGGTGCCGATGGACGCCATCTGGCTCCGGAGCGCCTCGAGGGAGGCCTCCGGGCGGAGACGGCCGATCGCCTGGAGCCAGTGGGCCTGCCCACCCCGGACGAGAAACGGGGCGGTCAGCTCGGCGCCTGCGTGGACCGGCACCCAGAGCTCGGCGTCCCCGCTCAGGCCCCGGAAGCCGCGTGGCGCCACCCCGGCCACCGTCACCGGCCGGCCGTTCAGGGTGACGGTCCGTCCCACGACGCCGCGGTCGGCGCCGAAGCGCTCCCGCCAGAGGGCGTGGCCCAGGAAGACCACCGGCTCGGCCCCGGGGGCGTCGTCGTCCGCCGCCAGGTCCCGCCCGGCGAGGGGCTTGACCCCCAGGACCTCCAGGTAGTCGGGGGTCACGATCTCGGTGGCCACCCGCCGGGCGTCCCCGGCCCCGGTCAGGGTCAGGGTCCGCACCGCATAGGCCGCCACCGGGTCCGCCAGGCGATCCTCGGTTTCGGCCAGAATTTGATACTTGGGGTACGACCACGGAAACGGCCGGGGCGGCTCCGGCTCGTCGGCCGTGGCTCTCGTCAGGTCCAGGAGGGCCAGGCGCTCCGGCTCCGGGTAGGGCGGAGGCGTGAGCAGCGTCGCCTTCACCGCGGAGAAGATCGCCACGTTCGCCCCGATCCCCAGGGCCAGGACCGCCACCGCCGCCAGCGCGAACCCCGGCGAGCGCCGGAGCCCCCGCAGCGCTACCTTCGTCTCGGTCCGGATCTCCGTCGCCATGCGCCTGCCCTCCCTCCTGTGCGTCCGCGGTGACTCGACCGTCGGAGTCTGCCTCATGGCGACATATGTAGTCAAGAGGCCCGTTCCCCGTGGCCGGGCCGTCAAGCGATGGCGAGGGCGGACTCGAGGTGCTCGAGGACCACGTCCGCCACCGCCTGCTTCGAGAGGCGGCAGTGGAGGGTTTCGGTAGAGGAGAAGGTGCCGTTCTCGAAATACTTGTTGGAGGGGGAGCCCCCGCCGCAGACACCGAAGTACTCGCAGCTCTCCCGGCAGGCGGCGATCCCGCCGTCGATCTCGTCGCGCAGGCGCCGGAACTTGGGGGAGTCCTGGAGCGCGTCCAGGTCGTCCTCCATCACGTTGCCCAGGAGGAAGTCGCCGTGCTCCGCGCTCTTCTGGCCCAGGAGCTCGGGGGACCAGGTGGAGACGTTCCCGGCGTGGTCGACGGAGAGGATCCGCATCGCCGTGTTCTCCTGGTTGCGCTCGATGGCGCCGCCCCGGGCCACGAGCCCGCCCATCCCGTGGAGCTCCCGCACGCGCAGGTCGGCTCCCGAGGTCTCCATGAGCTCCAGGAAGCGCCGCAGGAAGGCCCGCGCCCGCTCGTCGGCCCCCTCCGCCCCCAGGCTGCTCGAGGCGTTGATCCCCTCCACCTCCTCGAAGTTGAAGCCCACGCGCCGGATGCCGTGGTCCACGTAGAAGCGGAAGAGCTCGTCCGGGTGGTCGAGCGCCGCGGAGGTCAGGACCGAGATGACGTGGAAGCTCACGCCGTGGTCCTGGAGGCAGCGCACCCCCGCCATCGCCCGCGCGTGGGTTCCTCCGCCAGCGCGGGTCTTCCGGTGGGCGTCGTGGAGGAAGGCCGGGCCGTCGACGCTCACCCCCAGGCGCACCCGGTGGCGCTTGAAGAAGTCGCACCAGGCGGGGGTGACCAGCGTGGCGTTGGTCTGGAACGAGTGGTGGACGTCGAGCCCCCGCGTGTCGAGCTCCTCGATGAGCGCGATCGCCTCCTCGTAGAAGTCGATCCCCACGACCAGGGGCTCGCCGGAGTGCCAGACCACCGTGAACTCCCCCCGGGCGTGCCGGCTGGCGAGGACTTGCTCGAAGGTCCGCCGCAGCACGGCCGGAGGCATCCGGACCGTGTTCGCCCGGTCGGCCAGGTAGCAGTAGTCGCAGTCCAGGTTGCAGAACGGCGTGGGCTGGACCACCAGGAGCTCGAGCCGCTCGGGGCGGCAGGGCCTAGCCTGAGGACGCACTCGAGACCTGCGGCCCCCAGGAGCCGCGGGTTTAGCCCTGCGCAAGGCCCCCGTCGGATCGAGGCGAACTCTCACCTAGCTACCTAAAAGTCCGCCCAATCGTTCCAGTTGTTCCAGTCGTCCCAGTCGGGCGGTTTCTTCTCCTCTTCTCCTTCTTCTTCCTCGCCCTCCTCTTCGCCCTCCTGCAGGCCGGTCGGCGCCAGGGCTGCTGCGGAACCCAGGGCGTCGGGACCTTGCTCGTTCAGGGCGGCCCGGATCCGCTCGATGCGCTCCGGAACGGGCGCCTGCTGGGGGCCGTTCCGGGCTGGGGTGGCAGGCGCCAGCCCGAGCACGACCAGGAAGACTGTCCACGTCCGTCCCCCGAGGGCCAGGAACCGCCCGAGGTAGCTCTTTCGAGTGACGTTCCACATGAGGAGATCTCCTTTTAGTGATTCTTACTGCGTTCGCTCCTCTCCCCCGGCGGCTGCTGCTGGTCCTCTGGTCTCCGCGGAGCGTGCCAGGGCCTCGCCGTCGGGTCGCGCCGGGTGGGATGCGTCGGGCCGGAGGGCGGCGAAGACCTGGCGGCGGCTCTCGGCCCCCAGTGCGCTACGGACCACCTGCGGCGCCGGGCCCTTGCCCACGAGCTTCCAAGCCAGGCGGTAGCGGTCCTCCCAGCGCACGGGCCAGCGGCGCGCCACGCCGCTCTCTGTCGTGACCAGGACCTCCTCGCCGTCCGGAGTGAAGGCCACGGCCACCACAGGTTCTTCTTCCACGGCGATGTTCGCCTCCTTCAGATACCTTACTTTGTCGTTCGAGAGATCCCAGAAGCGCACGATCCCATCGTCGCTACCGGCCACTAGCAAGTTCTCGGGGCTCACGTCGAGGGACCGGATGGAGCCACAGGGCTGTTCTCCACAAGAAAGTTCTACCTCCACCGCTTCCGATTTGAAATCGTGGATGCAAATCGGCGTCCTGGGGCCGGCGGTGATCAATTGATTCCCGTCGGGGGTGAAAGCTGCAGAAAGAACGGGAGGGTCGCGGTCGAACTCGAACGTCTCCTGATTCTTCACGTCTCGGACCGAGACCTTGCCCTTTGGGCTTGCTGTCATCACGAGCCGGCCATCCGCACTAACCTTCAGGGCGGTCACCATCGCGTCGACCTGTTGTTCGACCCAGTGCTGGATCAAGGCCGACCCGTCCGCCGACCTGCCGTCGAGTGGCACGGCCTCGAGTCCACCTCCCCGCCAGCCCAGGATAAGGTGCTCCTCCCCCGCGAAGTCAGCAGCCGCCACCTTGGAGTTGTTCCCGCCCCACGAGTCGGAAGGTCCAGGCGAGCCAAGTGTGTTCAGTCTCCAGAGATCCAAGCGGCCCGACTTGTAAACGACGATCGTCCGCCGCCGGTCGGGGGAGAACGCCATGCGATGAATCCGCCCCCGCCGATTGCGGAACTCCCGCGGCAGCTCATGGACGAGGATCTCCTTGGCCGGGTTCAAAGTCGAAAGGCCCCACCGACGGACCTCCCATTGAGACTCCTTGGAAAAATAGTGCACGGTGAAGAGCGCTTCGCCATCTGAACTGAAAGCACCCTCTCGGAGTTGGGGACGCCCCGATGGGGGCAAGTCGCTGATCTTCTGCGGTTCGGACCCCGTCACGTGCCAGAGGTCGATGGCGCCGTCGCTCGCCCAAGTAACCAGCCTTCCGTCTGGGCCCATTTCGGCGTCGACGATCTCATCGTTCACCGCAAGCTCGATCTTCTCGCCAGTGCCCAGATCGAAGAGAGTCGTTTCGAAGTTCTCGCGGGCGACGAGCAGCCGGTCGGCTCCGGGAGCCGCGACCAAAGTGTTGATCGGGGCTCCGCGGAGCTCGACGTCGGGTGGCAGCCCGAGCTCGCGGGTAGGTTCCTCGATCCTGCCGTCGCGCAGGGACCAGAGTTGGACCCCGCCGTCGGAGCGGCCGATCGCCAGCCAGGGAGTGTCGGTCGCCCCGCCGAAGGCCAGTGCCCGAACCCCCGAGTCTTCGTCCTCGGGCACAGCCCGCCGTAACGACGGGCTGCCGCTGATGGGGGTTGCTGCCTCCTCAGTCAAGTGCCAGAGACTCAACTCATCTTTTCCTTTCAGGGCGGCAAGCCAGAGGCCGTCAGGCGTGGCGCGAAGGGAAATGATGCGTGAGTCGACGGTCACGGACGATGAGCTCTCTGGCATTGGACAGCCCTGGCTCCCGAGGTCGAAGAACCAGATCTTGGCCCGGTCTGTCTCGTCCCTGGTAACGCCGGCGACCGCCAGTCGGTCGCCGAGCATCGTCATGTCTGTGACTTCCGCCACGGGGAACGACTCGACTAGCTCCCATTCCTCGTCTACGGAGCGGTGTGCCCAGCAGAACAGGTTGCGTTCGGTTGTTGCGTCCTGCCCCTTCTCTTTCGGCTTCAGGACTGCCGCCACCAGCCCGCGGCCATCGGGCGTCAAGGTTACGGCGGTTAGCGAGCCCGAGCCGGAGGCCACTGGTCGCCCGCCCCCGCTCGATAGCGCCCGGAGGAAGGCCCGCTGCGCCGACGAGAGGTCGGCGGGCCCGGACTTCGGTACCTGGTCTGAGGACAGGTCGATGGAGAGAGCCGCCGACGCCAAGAGAAGGCTTCTCGGTGGATAGTCCCGGAGGCTGGTCCAGGCGCCGGTGGTCAGCTCGTGGTAAGCCCGCAGGGCCTCGGCCCGTCGCTTCTCCTTGACGGCGCTGACGCTGACCACCCCCAGCACAAGCAGGAAGACAGTCACCCCTACCAGGATCCCGCGGGTCGTCCGGAGCCTCTCTCGCGCCTCCCGGCGCTCCCGCTCGTGGGCCTCCTCGCGCTCCCGCTCACGCCGGGCGCGCTCCTCGTCCCGCGCCCGCCGGGACTCGTCCAGGAACTCCATCGCCCGCTCGAAATCTGTCTCCGGCGCCACGCGCTCGGCCCAGGCCCGGGTGGGCTCGCGGCGCTTCCGCCAGTCCAGGTGGATCTGGAGCTTCGGGTCCTGCAGGAGGCCTCCGCGGTCCGGGTAGTCGTCGGCCGCCCGGGCGAGGTCCCGGTAGTGGTCCACCGAGTCGGCCTCTTCGTCGGCCCACCGGTCCAGGCGTCGCCAGTTGCGGATCAGGCTCTCGTGGGAGATGTCGACCAGGGGGTCGTCCTCGTCGTCCGACCAGACCAGGAGGGAGCGCTCCTCCGACCGGAAGCGCTCCAGCAGGGTGCGGACCTCCTCCCGCGGGATCCCGGTGACGTGCTCCAGCTCGCTCAGCCGGGCGGGGCTTCGGATCTTGCGGTTCGAGGGGTCCACCGCCGTCAGCGCCTGGAAGAGTCGCCGGACCCGGCCGATCCCGTCCTCGCTCAGCCCTTCCAGGGCCCGCTCCGCGTCGAGGTCCAGGGCCCGCTCGGCGGTGCCGGCGCGCTCGTAGTGCACCAGGTCCAGCGGACCCCGTCGGTCCTTCGCCCACTCCCACCAGGTCTGGAGCAGGGCGTGCTGGAGCACCGGCAGCTCGTCGTGCTCGCGGCTGCTGTCGTTGAGCAGGCGGTCCAGCAGGCGGCCGGAGACCTCGGCGCCGGCCAGGCGCACCGGCCCCTCGATCGCCTCCCGGAACTGTTCCCGGGTCAGGCGCGGGACCAGGAACAGGCTCCGGTTCAGGGCCTCGGGCAGGTCCGGGACGTCGTCGCAGTCCCGGATGAAGTCGGCCCGCATGGTCAGGACCACGTAGACCGGAAGCGAGCCCTCCTCCACCAGGTCGAGGAGGACGGAGACGAAGTCGGCGGCCTCGTCCCGGAGCCGCCGGTTCTTCGCGTGGAGGCCGAAACGGAAGAGCTCCTCGAACTGGTCCACCACCAGGAGGACGTTCTGCTCGCCCGGGCCCTCGCCCGCTCCGAGGCTCCGCCCCAGCCGCTCGACGATCGGCTCGGCGCCGCACAGGCTGGCTTCCTGCCCGAGGGCCGCGGCCTCCTCCGACGTCTCCTCGGCCCCGGCCTCGTCGGCACTTCCTCCGGTCAGGACCGCTCCCGCCAGGTGGTGCATGGGCGCCTTGCCCGGCTTGATCACCAGCACCCGCCAGGCGGCCCGGCTGCGGACCAGGAACCCCGCCTTCAGGGCGGGCACGAGGCCGGCCCGGACCAGGGAGGACTTGCCGCACCCCGAGCTCCCGACGACCGCCACCAGCCGGTGGTCGTGGAGCCGCTGGAGGAGCTCGTCGAGCTGCTCGCGGCGGCCGAAGAAGAGGTGGGAATCCTCTGCTTCGAAGGGGCGGAGGCCGACGAACGGCGCCTGTCGGGGAACGGCCGTCACCCGCTCGCCTCCACGATCTTTTCGAACGAGTCCCGGAGGCGGTCCGCCTCGGCCTCGAAGCCCTCCTCGTCGTCCACGTGCTGAAGGTCGATCCACTGGATCGGCAGCGGGAACGGCAGGTCGAACTGCTTCGGGTCCATCTCCTTGGCCGCCGGCGGGGCCAGGGTCACCCCCCAGGAACCCATGGAGTACCCGCTCGCCAGGACCTTCTGCATCGCGTGGCGCATGAGGTTGCTGATCCACTCGGGCTCGGCCCTGCCGAAGACGAAGACGAGGGCGTTGCAGCGCGCCAGCTTGTCCTCGAAGGCCTCCATCCCGGGCGCGTCCTCGATGCCGTAGACGTCGGCGTGGAGGGCCATCTGCTCTTCGAGGTGGGCCACCAGCTCCCAGGCGAACTCGGCGTCGTTCTCGTGCACGTTGAAGAGGATCTTGCGCGCCGAGGACTGCCGCCACGCCTCCCGGAGCTTCGCCACCCGATCGAGGATCACCTTGCAGGCGCCCAGGGGCCGCTCGCGGATGAAGTCGTACTCCCGCTCCACGCCTTCGCGTCGCTCCAGGGCGGCGAGGCGTCGGGTGTAGGCGTCCGCGGAGGCGGGATCCCCTTCCAGGTCGAGGTCCCGGGGGGCCCAGAGGACAGGGTGTTGCCCGGAATCCATGGCCAGGTCGAGCTGCCGCTCGGCGCCGGCGTGGCGGGCCTCGCCCAGCAGGTGGATAGAGGCGTGGGCCTGGGAGAGTGCTTCCGCCTCCCACGGCTCCTCCGCCTGCCCGTTGGCCCGGAGCACCCCGACGCCCGCCTTCTCGAGCTTCTTCGCCAGGCTGTACTGGAGCAGCTTCAGGGAGTCGTCCACGTCCGCCAGGAAGACCGTGAACCGGGTCGGCGGGATGGTCACGTTCGCCTGGTCCGTCTCGTCCTCCTCCCGGTCGGCCCACTCGGACACCACGTGGGTGAGGTCCCGGCGCACCCGGTCGGTGAAGTCCTCCACGGTGGTGTAGGTGCCGAGCAGGCCCTTCGTCTCGAGCTCGCTCCGGAACCTCTTCACCTTGGCGAGCTGCTCGAGGTCGTCGGGCGGCCACGTCTCCGGCGGCCGCTCGCAGAAGTAGAAGAGGATCTTCCGCCGCGAGTCGTCTTGCCAGGCCTGGTAGGCGTGGAGGAACTCGGCTTCGGTGCCGGAGTCGGCCTCGGCGGTGGGGGTGCCGAAGCGCTGCCACATGATGCCGAGGAAAACGTCGAACTCGTGGCCGAGCTGCCGGTCGATGACCTCCTGGGGCCCGTCGCCGATCTCGGCCCGCGAGTGGGTCTCCCAGCGGACCGCCTCGAGCACCAAGCCCTTCTCGGCGGCCACCGTCGTGTTGAGCTCATCGAAGACCTTCGTCAGCCGCTCGCGCTCTTCCTGGACGTCTCCGGGGGAGCTGATGAACACCCGGATCTTCTGGACCGTCTCCGCCATGGGGTACTCCTCTCGAGGCCCGGATTTTGGGGCCTGGCGAGCCGGTCAGACTTCCAGGCCGTCACAGGCCTTCATGACTAGGTGCTGATCCCCGCCGTTCCATTTCAAGAGCTGAAACGAACGGCGGGGCCCGTCTCTCTCACGGTGCGGGCGGCTGAGGATGGGCCTCAGCGGCGGAGTCGGTGCCACCCGGCACGCGTTGAGAGCTCGCTCGGCGCTTCCCGTACCGCGAGGCGAACCGGGTAACCCACTTCATAGTTTGACAAACTTCGGGCTCTGGCGCAACGAGGGTGCGGCATCCCTCCCGGGCCGGGCGCGGCCGCCTTCCGGGAGGCGGCCGCTCACAGGGTCTCGTCAGTCCACGTACCCGAGGGCCCGGAGGCGCTCGCGGGCCTCCTCGTCCAGGGCGGGCTCGGCCGACTCGCCGGGGCCGCCGTCCGCCTC
>JBKHJP010000507.1:0-2666 GCA_046538065.1 Thermoanaerobaculia bacterium
AGGCTCTGGCGGCGTACCGCCGGGCCGCCGAGCTCGCGCCGGACAGCCACCACGCCCGCTGGGGTCTGGCCCAGCTCCTGGCCCGGACCGGGCGGCGCGAGGAAGCGGCGGAGGAGCTGGAGGTCTACCGGCGCCTCTACGAGGCCGACCAGGAGCGCACCCGCCGGAGCCTCCTGGAGGAGTCGGAGATCGACCGCGGCTGGCACCTGCTCCGGAGCGGTCGCCCGGGCGAGGCGGAGGAGGTCTTCCGGGGGCTGGTGCAGGGGCTGGGCGGCGGAGCCGGCGCCCTCGTGGGGCTCGCCCGGGCCCAGACCGCCCAGGGGGACCACGCCGCCGCCGCCGACACCCTGGAGCGGGCGGTGGCCCTGGAGCCGGACCGGCCGGACCTGCGCCGGGCGCTGTCGGAGGCCCGGCTGGCGGCGTCCGGGGAGCGGGAGGACGGCGATGGGTGAAGGGCGCACGCAGCTGGCCTTGCGGAGGTTCGGTTGGGGGCCGGGTCCGAGTGTCGGGGGCGTCGCGGTGCGTCGCCGGAATTCGGTGGAGGTTCCGGTGCGACAGGGTCGCACCCTACGGTCCGCGGTCTCCTCCGGTGCGCCCTTTCGGCTGTGCTCAAGGCAGGCGAGGCGCACCCTTGCGTGGCTGCTCACCGTTCCGGCCTGGGCCGGGCTCGCCTGGGCGGTGCCCTCCGCGGCGCAGCCTCCGGGGGACTCCCCCGCCTGCCGGCTCCGGGACGTGGCGCCCGAGGCCGGGCTCACGTTCGTCCACGACCGGGGGACCTCGCCCGAGAAGCACCTGGCGGAGACCATGGGGGCGGGCCTCGCCTGGCTCGATTACGACGGCGACGGCTGGGAGGACCTCTACGTGGTCCAGTCCGGCCCCTTTCCGCCGGACGGCTCGGCGGCGGCGGCGAACCGCCTGTACCGCAACCTGGGCCCGGACGGGGACGGCGGGCTCCGGTTCGAGGACGTGACCGGCCGCGCCGGGGTGGGCCACCGGGGCTACGGCATGGGCGCAACGGCGGCCGACGTCGACGGGGACGGTGCCACCGACCTCTACGTCACCAACTTCGGTCCCGACGTCCTCTACCGCAACCGGGGGGACGGCAGCTTCGAGGAGGTCACCGGCCTGGCGGGCCTGGCCTTCGGCGGCTGGAGCTCCTCGGCGGCCTTCGCCGACGCCGACGGGGACGGCGACCTGGACCTCTACGTCACCCGCTACGTCGACTTCCCGCCGGATCGGGACCTGTTCTGCGGCGACCCCGAGACCGGCGAGCGGCGCTACTGCGACCCGGCGATGTTCGAGGGGGTCCCCGACCGGTACTTCGAAAGCCTGGTGGCGGACGGGCCGGGCCCGCCGGACGGGGCGGGCGGTGCCCGGTTCCGCGACGCCACGGCGGACGCGGGCCTCGCCGGCGCCGACGGCCGGGGCCTGGGCGTGCTCTTCACCGACCTGGACGGCGACGGCGCGGCGGACCTCTACGTGGCGAACGACGAGACGATGAACTTCCTCTTCCGCAACCGCGGGGGCGGGGAGGGGTTCGAGGACCTGTCGCTCCTGTCCGGCACCGCGGTCAACCGGGACGGCAAGCCGGAGGCCGGGATGGGCCTGGTGGCCCCCGACGTCGACCGGGACGGCGACCCGGACCTGGCGGTGACCAACTTCGACGTGGAGACGAACACGCTGTACGAGAACCTGGGGGCCATGCAGTTCACCGACCGCTCGGCGGCCAGCGGTTTCGGGGTGCCCTCGTTCAACTTGCTGGGGTTCGGCATCGCCGCCGAGGACCTGGACGGCGACGGCGTCCTGGACGTCTACGTGGCCAACGGCCACATCTTCGAGCGGCCGCGCCGCCCGGAGATCGACTACGCCCAGCGGGACCTCCTCCTCCTGGGGGACGGGCGGGGCCGTTTCCGGGAGCTCCGGTGCCCGGTCCTGGAAGAGCGCCCCCGGGTGGGCCGCGGCCTCGCCGTGGCGGACCCGGACCGGGACGGCGACCCGGACCTGGCGGTCTCGAACAACGGCGGGCCCCTCCAGCTCCTGGCGAGCGACCTGCCGGGCCACGCCGGGGGGGCCGTGGCCGTCCGGCTGGCGGGGGCCGGCCCGAACCGCCAGGCCGTGGGCGCCGCGGTGACCCTGGTCACCGGCGCGGCGCGCCGCACCCGCTGGGTCACCGCCGGCGACAGCTACCAGTCGTCGAGCGCCCGGACGGTGCTCTTCAGCACGCCGGAGGAGGAGGCCGTCCGGGCTCTGGAAGTCCGCTGGCCCTCGGGGGAGCTCCTTCGCCTGGAGTCCCCGCCCGCCGGCAAGCACCTGGTCGTTTACGAAGCCGAGGGGCTGTAGGGGGCGTCCGCCCCCCGGGGCCCGGCACCCCCGACCGGGTGTAGGGGCGGACCTCGCGTCCGCCCCCCGGGGCCCGGCCCCCCTGACCGGGTGTAGGGGCGGACCTTGCGTCCGCCCCCCGGGAGGAGGCAAGCTCCTCCCCTACAGACCACGCGCTGAGGACCACCGGTGGTACCCGCTCTCGGGTGTAGAATGCCGCAGAGCGGCAAGGGCGCGGCATGCCGCCGCGCCTCCTCCTCCCCGGAAGGCGTTCCCATGGCTCCTGCGATCTTCTTCACCGGGTTCCCCGGCTTCCTCGGCTCCGAGCTCCTGCCCCGGGTGCTGGC
>JBKHJP010000114.1:0-11894 GCA_046538065.1 Thermoanaerobaculia bacterium
GCTCGGCGGCGCTCCCTCCGGCGCCGGCGCCGGGTCCCCGTGCGGCGTCCGCCACGGCGCCGCCGGCGGAGCGGGGCCCGATCTTCACGCCGAGGGACTGGACCATCTCCGTTTCGAGCGGGTTGGTCAACATGGCCGTCCGCTGGGAGCACTCGGGGCAGGCGTAGAGGACCGAGAGGGACCCTCCGCCGGAGGAGTCCACGGACTGGAGCTCCATGGGCTCGTCGCACGCGACACAGAGGAACTTCATGGGGTCATCTCCTTCGGTCGGTCGTTCGATACCGTCGGGTCCGGCGGCTCACGACAGCTCCTCCAAAAGCCTTGCCGCGACCGCTTCCACGCCTCGGAACGCTTCGGACTCCGCCTCCACCGGCGAGCCTTCGGGCCATCCCCGGTCGCAGAGCACTGCCAGGGCCGGGTCGAAGGGGAGCCGGCCGAGGCATGGGGCGTCCAGGGACACGGTGGACGCGGGAAAGAGGGGACGGACCTCGCCGCACTCCCGGCACCAGTAGCCCGCCATGTTCTCCACGTAGCCCAGGAGCCGCCCCCGAGGGGGGTCGACCCCTCCATCCGGGCCGGCGCCGGGTGCGAGGCGCTCCCCGAGGGCGGTGACGGATCGGGCCACGACCCCCCGGGAGACGTCCGACGGGACGGTCACCAGGAGGAAGGCCACCCGGCCGACGCCGTCCGCCCGGCCCGGGCCGGATCCCCCGGCCGCAAGGGGAGCCAGGAAGTCGGCGTACTGGACCGTGCGCTCGGCACCGGGGGGCAGGTCCAGGAGGAGGACATCGAGCGCGCCCCAGTCCACCGCTCCCAGGAGCTGGGCCAGCAGCGCGAATTCCCGGGTCGCCCGCCAGGTCTGCTCCTCGCCCCGGGAGACGGTCTGGAACGTGAGCGGCCGATCCCCGGAGAGGACGCTCCCCAGGGAGACGACGCCGATCCCGTCCGGCCGGCGGGGGAGGGCCAGGCGGCCGGCGGCCGGGGCGGGGGCGCCGGGCGCCGGAGGGCTCCCGGTCCCCTTCGTTTCCGGGTCGTCTCCGGATCGCCGTCCGGCGGGTTCCCCGTCGTGCTCCGCCGGGGGCTCCAGCGGCACGAGGGGGGCTCCTTCCAGGCCGGCGAGGCGGGCCTGCGTCGGGCCGTTCAGGTCGGCGTCCAGGATCGCCACCCGCAGGCCGCCGCCTCCCGGGCCGCTTTCCGCGTGGGGAAGGCGCCGGAGGGCCCGGGCCAGGGCCATGGTGAGGGTGCTCTTGCCCACGCCACCCTTGCCGGAGCCCACGGCGAGGATCGTCCTCACGCCGGCCAGGGCGTCCTCGATCGTGCGGTGGAGGGCGGCCACCTGGCCCAGGACGTCGGAGCCGCCGTCGCCGGTGATGTCGTGGTAGGTCTTCATGGGGTTGACGAAGCTTCGCCCAAGACCCTGGGGATGGCTCGGCGGGGGTGACTCCGGGCGGCGCCGGCCCCTCGCCCCGGTCGGCTCTCCTGGCGGGCCCCGGCCGGCCCGAGCCTATCCACCCAAGCAGAGATCTTCTGGATCACCCCCCTCTCCCTCGGTCCCTCTCCACCCCCTCAAAGGGGGGAGAGGGACGCCCCCGCCCGACCCTCGTCCTACGAACTCGACTCATCTGTCTAGATCCTCGCCTAGAGCGGCTGGGCCTCCGCTGAGTAGCGATGGTACTCCTCCCGGCGTTCGAATCCCAGGGCGGTGAGGAGCTCTTCCGGCAGCTCGCCGTCCCGGAGCCGGGCGAGGCGGACGGGGCGAGCGCCGGCGTCCCGGATCGCCTGGCGGAGGAGGGCTCCCAGGAGGAGCTCCCGGTGCTCCGGATCCTGTGCACCGAAGGCCAGGACCTCCACCGCTCCGCCCTCGCCGGCGTCGTTGCCGCCGGGATCGTAGACCAGCCAGGCCTCCACCCGGTCGGGGCTCGCCACCGCCAGGGCCCGCAGGTCGTCCCGGCGGTTCCGGAGGGTCCGGGCCTGCCGGCTCCAGGGAGGGGCTTCCGGCCCGGCCTGCTCCCCCGGGAGGGCGCCGCTCGCCTCCAGCTCGTCCACCGTGGCCGGCGCCACCAGGCCCTCCGGCGGCGGCTCCACCGCTCCCGCAGTCGCCGGCCGCTCCCGGTCCGTGAAGGCCGCCTCCCGGCGCCAGCCAAGGGACTGGAAGAAGGCGCCGGCCCCGGGGAGCGCCGCCGGCACCTCGGCCACCAGCCGCGGTGGGCCCAGGACCGCCAGCTTCTGGGAGAGGGAGGTCAGCAGGTGCCCCGCGTGGCCCTGGCGCTCCTCGCCGGGGCGGACGCCGATTCTCGAGACCAGCGTCTCCTCCGGCCGCTTCGCTCCGGTGAGGACCGCTTTCGGCTCGTCGTCCGCCACCGCCACCATGCAGCTTGACGGCCAGAGGTCGAGCGCCTTCATCTCCCGCCGGAAGGACTCCCCGGTCATGGGCTCCGTCTCCGGGAAGTGGACGGTGAAGCACTCGTTCACCGCCCGCACCAGGAACGGGATGTCGTCGGGGCGGCAGAAGCGGTACGACGGCACCCTACGACGAGCCGCCCAGCTCCCGGCGCTTGCGCTCCATCTCGGACATGACCGAGACCTCGTTCAAGGCCGGGCGGCCGTCGGGCGCCGGCTCCTCCTGGGCGGCGGGCGCTTCGTCGTGCTCCACCGGGCATTCGCCACCGTTCTCCGGGGCGCCCCCGTTCCCGGCAGCCTCCTGGGCCGAGGCTTCGCCGTTGCCGGTGGCGCTCCGCTCCGCGGGCTCCTTTTTCGAGCTCTCCATCTGGCCGATCATCTCGGCCATCATGCGCCGGCCGTGCTCGATGCCCTCCTCGACCAGGGCCAGGTCGATGGTGCCGGCGTCGCGCTCGGCGGCCAGCTCCTCGATCCGCCGCTGGGTCCGGTCCCGCATGAAGCCGGCGGGCACCCGGAGCACGCGGGCCACGGCGTCGTCGGTCCAGTCGAACCGGGAGAGCAGCGGGTTGTTCGCGGCGTCCCGGGCGATCAGGTTGAGCTCGCCGGCATCCGCGCTCTCGGCGGCTTCGGGGCCGGAGGCCCCCTCCCCGGCGGCTCCGGCGCTCGCCTGCTCCTCCGCCTCCGGGGCGGCCTCCGGCAGGTCCGAGGCCTCGTAGAGCACTCCCGTCTCCTCCTCGATGAAGCGCCGGGCCATCTCGAAGGTGATCGTCTCCAGGCGCTGGCCGTGGGCGGCCTTCTCGATCCGGGCCTTGGCCCGGCGGCGCTGGTAGCGGTCCGGGATGGCGCGCAGGGCCTTGCGGGCGTCCTGGCTCCAGGCGAGCTTCCGGCCGTCGTAGGTCCGCTCCTCGGTGGTGCCCCCCTCGCCGGCGGCGATCTCGTCGATCACCCCCGGGTCGACCCGCTCGAAGTCGGTGCCGCCGCACACGGTGCAGCGCTGGGGGTCCGGCACCCGGGCGGCGATGCCGCAGCCCTTGCAGATGGAGACCTCCTCGCGGCGGGCCTTGTCGAAGGCGATGGCCTCCGCCAGGCGCTCGGTGGCCCGGGCGGTGCCCTTGGGCATGAAGCGCTCCATGGCCTCGGTCACCAGGTCCGAGGAGACCACGCTGTGGCCCTTCTCGATGGCCAGGCGGAGGATCGCCGTTCTGGCAATGCCCTTGACCTGCTCCGGCACCCGGACCATGCGCTCTTCGGCCTCCGGGGTCCAGTGGATCGACTCGGACGCCTGGAGGTCCAGCTCCGGCACCACGCGCCGGTTGGTGAAGAGGAGGTCGCACGGGGCCAGGCGCAGGAGGTTCTCGGCGTTCGAGCCCAGCTCGTCCTCTTCCCCGGCGGCGTGGACGCCGACGCGGCCCAGGACCAGCACCCAGGGCTCGACCTTCCGGGCGTGGTCCAGGATCTTCTGGTAGGCCTTGCCGTCCAGGAGGGTCTTCTCCGGCTCGGCGCCCTCCTCCCGGGCCATGGTGGCGGCCACGTTCAGGTGGGACTGGTAGATCTCGGCCAGGCCGGTGTCGATGATCTCCTCGTGGAGCTGGTTCTGCTCCTCGAAGCGGAAGACCTTGGCGGCCTTGTCGGTCAGGACCTCGGCGATGCCCCGGAAGGCGGCGTAGTGGAGGTACGGGTCGTAGACCGAGACCAGCTCCAGGCGCTTGCCGAAGCGCCGGGCGAGCTCCAGGCCGAGCTGGAGGGCGCCGAAGGACTCGGGGCTGCCGTCGACGGCCACCATGACGGTGTCGCGCTCCGCCTCAGCTCCATCCCCTTGGGGCTCCGGCACGTGCTTGACCACCCAGGTGTCCTTGGTCGTCTCCCGGGCCACCCGGGCGCAGACCGAGCCCACCTGGCTGTCCTTCGTGCGGCCGATGCCCACGGCACCCAGGACCACCAGGTCCACGTCGTCCGCCTCCGCAAGGTCCCGGAGGATCTCGGTGGAGTGCTTGCCGTCGATCATCCGGCGCTCGCACTCGAGGCCCGCCTCCCGGGAGAGGGTGTCGATGCGCTCCAGGTAGCAGTCGGAGATGAGCTCGAGGCCCATGGTGATGAGCGAGTCGTGGATCTTGCGCTGCCGCGCCAGCTCGGACTCCACCAGGTACTCCTCGGGCAGGGTGTACTCCATCTGCTTGAAGCGGTAGTCGTGCATCCGGGCCGCGTAGACGTGGCAGCCCACGAGCTTGGAGTCGAAGCTCGTGCCCAGGGCCAGGGCCTGGTCGATCGCCCGGTTCGAGTGGGCCGAGTTGTCGACGGGGACGTAGATCTTCTGGTAGTTCATCGGGACCTCCTGATGGGACTTCGCTTCCAACGGACGAGGGTCCTTGCCCGGGCTGGGTGGTGCACGGAACGCTGGAGCTGGCCGGTCATGCGAGTGTGTGCGCGTCGTTCGTCGTCATCCCCCGCCCACCCCGGCCGAGGCAGAGCTCGGCCGCTTCATCGCTTCCTGCCCGTCCCGGCCGAGGCGGAGCTCGGCCGCTTCATTTGCCGTGGCGGCGGCGGACCCAGCCCACCACGAGGAGCTCCAGCGCCAGGATGGTCAGGCCCGCCTTGGCCATGGGGGCCAGCACCGAGGGCTGCTCCGCCGGCTCCACGTAGGCGTGGAACCAGCGGGTCACGCCCCGGCGCGGGCCGCGCTCGCGGTAGAACCCGTCCCAGACCGAGAAGGCGATGGGGACGAAGGTCTCTTCGTCGAAGGCCACGCCCCGGGCCGGGTTGCGGGGCCGCTTGAAGACCACCGCCCACTCGCCGTCCTCGTAGCCGGCGAGGACCTCCGGCGGCCGCGTGTCCGTCGGGGTCACGGTGCCGAGCCCGCGGCCCTCGAACACCGTGGCCTCCGGGCTCGCCAGGTCCACGAACCAGAGCTCCACCGGGTAGTTCGTGTCGCCCCACAGGAAGTAGGGCTTCTCGGCCCCTTCCCGGAGCTCCACGGGAAGCTGGAGGGCGATGGCGTCGGAGAACTCGTCGCTCCCCGGGGGCGGTCCGGGAGCCGCGGTGGTCGTCTGGCCGAAGGGATCGCCCCCCTGGCCGCCGCCGGTGCCCCAGACGTCGTCTTCAGCCTCGGCCTCGTCCGCTTCGCCCTCTCCGTCCTCCCGGAGCCCCGGGAAGGCCACGCCGTCCTGCCGCTCCACCTGGAGGTCGGGGCCGTTGTGGCCGGAGGTCTCGGCGGTGATGTTGTGCCAGGTCACGAGGAAGGCGACGTCCAGGGAGTCGTAGATCGCCTGGACGCCCACGGCCGCCGTGCCCGGCTGGAACGAGCGGCCGGGCTCGATCACCTGCCCGACCACCGGGAACAGGGCCTTGGGGGCGTCCTCGAACAGCTCCCGGGCCGCCGCCAGGTCACCGTTCCCGCTGATGGCGTCCAGGGTGCCGGCCGCGGGCACCGCCCGGACCAGGCTGTCGTAGGGGGCCTGCCCCGGGTCGCCCGTGGCGCCCAGGTCCCGGGCCTGGGCCACGATCCAGTCGACGATCTGCCAGCGCTCCTCCTCGCTCAGGCCGTCGGCGAAGCCGGCCATGGGCGTACCGTAGAGGCCGGTCGAGATGGAGCGGAAGATGTCCTCCCGGCTGCCGCCGCCCCGGAAGCGCCAGGGCATGGTGAGGTCCGCCGGCGGGACGAAGTCCCCCCAGTCGTCGCGCATGGTGGCCGCCGAGCGGCCGTCGCCGCGGCCCTGCTCGCCGTGGCACCGGGCGCAGCCGATCTCCACGTAGGCCTGGAAGCCCACGTCCAGGGAGTCCTCGGAGAAGGGCGGCGGGCTCGGAACCGGCACCGGCTCGGCGTAGGCGTTCGGGTCCTGGAAGTCCGGCGCCAGGCTCTTCAGGTAGTAGACCAGGTTCGTCACGTCGTTCCGGGACAGGACCGCCTCGAAGCCCGGCATGCCGGTGCCCGGCAGGCCCTCCAGGATCGCCCGCCGGAGGTCCTCGTCCGTGGGGACGTACCCCGTCGGCGTCGAGCGGATCTTGTACTTGCCGCTGGTGAAGTCCCGGGGAGCCGGGCGCAGGTACGGCTCGGCGATGCCCTCGCCCGCTCCGTCGTCCCCGTGGCACTGGGCGCAGTACGTCCCGTAGAGGAGCTCGCCGGCGGCGCGCTGCTCTTCGGTGCCCAGGTCGGGCTCGGCCTGGGCCTGGAGGGGAGCTTGAAGGGGGGCCGGCGGGGCGCCGGCGCCCACCGCCACGAGCCCCGCCAGGGACGCCGAGAGCGCCAGCGGGGGCCGTCTCGGGGATCTCGTCGGTCGCCTCATGGCCTCACTCCTCCACCACCGTCTCGTGCCGGGCCCGCGGGCGCCGGTCGGTGAAGTCGTAGAGGAACAGGATCACCTCCCACATCTCCTGCTCGGTGAGGAAGTCCTCCCAGGCCGGCATGGCGGAGTCCCAGGGGGTGCCCGCCGGGGGCATGCCGGGGCCTCCCTTGGCGATCCGCCAGAAGAGGAAGGACTCCTGGAGCTGCTCGATCGTGCCGGTGCTGGTGAAGTTCGTGGGGATGGGGCTGAGCTCTTCGGCGTACATGCCGTCGCCGCGCATCAGGTCCCCGTGGCAGTAGAAGCAGTTCTCGTAGTAGACGCGGCGGCCGTTGGCCACGTGGCGCTGGAAGGCCTCCGGGTCGTCCTCTTCCAGGTGGCGGTACGGGTTCGTCGCCGTGACCAGGTTCACCGGCTCATCGTGGACCGTGATCTGGGTGGGCGGCTCCGGGTGGAGGGTCCGCCCGACGCTGGGCGCAGCCGGCGGGGCGGTCAGGCCCAGGTAGACGTTCGCCATGAACAGGGTGGGCACGGCGAGGACGACCGCCACCAGCAGCGGCAGGAAGCGGCGCTCGGTCATGAAGGCCACCAGGGGCCGCCGGGTGCGCTCCAGGCGCTCGCGGTCCGCGCTCACGTAGAGCAGGAGCGCGAGGCTGGCGATGCCCAGGTAGATCTGGACGATCGAGTCGGGCACCGGGACCTCGAACCCGAGCTCCAGGATCGCCCAGAGGCCCCCCAGCCACAGCACGAACCACTCCAGGGGGCCCGGGGCGAACCGCCGCAGCGGGCGCACGAACCGCGGCCCCAGGCCGAAGGCCAGGAGCACCAGGGCGACGGCGGCGAAGACCCACAGCTTCATGGTTCGCCCTCCAGCCCGGCCAGGAAGTCGGCGAGGGTCCGCACCTCGGCCAGGGTCATGCCGCCGGCCACCGTGCCCTCCAGGGGCGGCATGTGATCGGTGATGTCGACCAGGATCTGGCTGGAGCTCCGGCCGGTCCCGGCCAGGGTGAGCTCCCCGCCCGGCGCCGTGGAGTGGCAGTCGTCACAGCCGAAGCGCGCCAGCAGGGCCTCGGCGTCCGGCGGAGCGGCGGGGCCGTCCTCGCCGGCGGCCCCGCCCCCCGCCACCTCCTCGGCGGGTTCAGCGACCTCCGCCGCGGGCTCTCCGGGCTCGCCGGCAGGGGGTTCGGCGCCGTCGCCGGGGGGCGCCACGTCCGAGGTCGCTTCGGCCCCCTCGGCGTAGGGCAGCGTGGAGGCCATCGTGATCGTGGCCTCGCCCCCCAGGGTCTGGAGGTAGGCGATGACCGCCTTGATCTCGTCGTCCGAGAGCTCGATGGGCGGCTCGTCGACCGTCGGCATGCCGCCGGCGAACCCGGGAACGATGTACGCCTCCGGTTCGTAGAGCGACTGGGCCATGTACTCCAGGGCGTTCATGTCCGGGACCCGCTCGCCGGCCCGGGTGGCGATCCCCTCCAGGTCCGGGTAGCGGAGGGCCCCGGACGAGCCGATCGTGTGGCAGGTCGCGCACTGGCCCTTGCCCTCGAAGATCTCCTCGCCGATCTCCACCATGTCCTCGGTGGTCAGGTCCTCGGCCATCTCCACCACCTCCGGAGGCTGGACCTCCTGCTGGGGGACGAGCTGCCCGACCCAGGTGTAGAAGGCCGTGGAGCCCAGGGCCAGGCCCGCGAGCTTGAGCGTGACCGGGAGTTTCATGGCGTCACCGGGGGCGGCAGGTCGGCCTCACCCCCCTCGCCGGCGCCGTGGCCCTCCGAGCGGGCCTGGAGCGAGCCCGTGGCGGTCGCCCCGGATCCCGCCGGGGCGGCGGCGGGAGCCGCCGCAGCCGGGGCCGCCTCCTTCGCCTTGGAGTGGGACAGGCCGGCGAGCCAGAAGATGAAGCCGATCATGGCGAAGAACAGGACGACCGTCACCGAGACCACCTGGGTGGCGAAGCCCAGGGTCGGGGTGAAGGCGTCCGGCGAGGTGTCGCGGATCACGCCGTAGACGTGCCAGTGCTGGCGCAGGCCCGAGCGCACGTAGCCCATCAGGCCCATGAGCCAGGTGAAGGTCACGGCGAGGAAGATCAGCACGTACTGGGAGCGCTCCGGCATCCGGCCCCAGCGCGTCGGCGCGCTGTCGGCGCCTCGCAGCATGAGGACGTCGATCACGGTGACCAGGAGCATGGCGAAGAGCACCGAGAGCACCTGGGGCACCGACAGGCCGATCCGCACCTGGGCCTCCACGAAGTAGCCGAGGACGCCCAGGAAGACGACGATGGCCGCCGCCAGGACCAGGATCGCCCCCTGGACCGCGTTGCCCAGCTTCGCCCAGCCCACCCGCGGCTTCCTGCCGCTCCGGCGGTAGAGGATGAACGAGACGAAGGTGGCCAGGATGGTGATGTTGACCGCGGTGTTCTTGGCGCTCATGACCCCGAAGAAGCCCAGGATCGGGTGGGCCGAGCCCCCGAGGGCCGCCGTCTCCTCCGGCGTGGTGATCGGGTTCCTGGGCGTCGCCCAGATGATGAACCCGATGGTGATCAGGCCCAGCAGCACGGGCACGAGCTGGCGCTTCTGGTGCTGGCGGTCCACCCGGCCCATCCCCAGCCAGAGATAGTAGTTCGCCGCCAGGAAGAGGTTGCCGATCAAGACCGCCTGGATGATGAAGAGCCACGAGAAGGCGCCCCCCATCATGGTCAGGCCCATCGTCTGGGAGAAGGCGTAGATCTCCGAGGCCAGCCAGTAGCCGGCGAAGGGCAGGGGCAGCAGCCCCGCGATGGCGACGAAGTTCGCCACGTAGCCCATCCAGTCGTAGTGGGCCCGCTCCTCGTCGCTCTTCGAGCGGAGGAACTGGTAGGCGGCGTACGCCCCGGCGATGGAGCCGCCGTAGGCGAGGTTCGCGATCAGCCGGTGGATGTTGATGGGCATCCAGGTGTAGTTGGTCACCGCGTCCCAGACCGACAGCACCGCCCCGCTCTCGGAGATCCCGTCCGGCGTCGACATGAAGGTCAGCCAGGCGTTGGCGATGAACATGATCCCGGTGCCCACGAGGTTCAGCATCACCCCCAGCGTCAGGTGGAGCTTCGGGCCGATCTTCCCCCAGGAGTAGTAGTAGGTGTAGAAGAGCGCCGCCTCGGCGAAGAGCAGGAGGACGTACGGAAGGAAGGTCGGCGAGAACACCGACATCAGGTAGTTCGTGAACTTCGGGTACAGGATGATCAGCATGAAGGTGAGCACACCGCCGAAGGCCGCCGTCATGGCGAAGGCCGGCGACAGCAGGCTGGTGAACTCGTAGGCCAGGCGGTCGTAGCGCTTGTCGCCGGTCCGGTACCCGATGAACTCGATGATCAGGGCGAACATGGGCACCGCCAGGACGAAGGCGGCGAAGAGCAGCTTGAGCTGGGCCACCACCCAGATCGCCACCCGGCTGCCGACGACCGGCACCTCCCGGTATTCCGCCTCCTCGTACGGCCGCGCGCGGGCCTCCTCCGCTTCCCGGGCGCGCTGCTCCGCCAGGGCCTGGTCCCGCGGCGTGGGCGGGGTCTCTGCGACCTCCACCGGCGAGTCGTAGGCCAGCCGGGCGTCGAACCACTGGGCGCCCTTGGCCAGGGCGAGGGCGGCCAGGACCGCGAGGAGGGCTGCGACGGCGAGCTTCTTCGGGGTCACGGAGCCTCCTCCCCGGCTCCGGCCGCCACCGGCTCACCGCCCGGGCCTTCGGCACCTCCGCCTCCGTAGGGCTCGGCGCCGGCCCGGCGCTGGAGCTCCCGGACCCAGGCCACGATGGCCCAGCGGTCCCGGGGCTCGATGGGGTATCCGTAGCCCTGCATCAGGCCCAGGCCGTTGGTGATGACGTCGAACAGGTGCCCGTCCGTCTCCTGGACCAGGCGCTCCTGGAGGAGGTCCGCCGTGGCCACGCCGGAGCGCTCCCGGAGCATGCTCTGTCCGGAGCCGTCTGCGCCGTGGCAGGGGCCGCAGTAGATGCCGTAGCGCTCCTCGCCCCGGGCCAGGAGGGCGTCGTCCACCGGCACCGGGAGGCGCGCCACCGGCTCGCCGGCGGAGGTCCGCCCGGTGGCGAAGGCCGGCTCGTCCGCCAGCTCCCCCAGGGCCACGGTGCCGGCCACCGGCTCCCGCATGGCCTTGCCGTCGGCGAAGAAGGCGCTCGCCTCCTGGGCGTCGTAGCGGGGCTGGTCGTCCATGTTCGGGTTCAGGTGGATCGGCGGCCGCGACGAGGTGGAGCCCCGGGTGCAGCCGGTCCACGCCGCGAGGGCGACGACCGCGACGGCGGCGACCGCCGTCGTCCGCCGGCCGGGGGCCCACCGGGAAACTGTAGGGGCGGAGCTCGCCTCCGCCCGTGGTGAGGGCGCATTCGCCGGCCGTCCTGGGGAGGAGGCGGACGCCCGGGAGGAGGCGGACGCCCGGGAGGAGGCAAGCTCCTCCCCTACAGGCATCGTAGAGTCGCACCCTACGGGGCCGTCCGGGCCGGCTGCGTCGCGGCGTGTCCTCACGCGTCCCCCCATTCCGGGTTCGGGTTCCGGACCTTCGCCAGGTAGGTGGTCCGGGGCTTGTTGTTGAGCTCCGCCAGCAGGGCGTAGTTCCGCGGGCTCTTCTTGCCCTGGACCACGGCGCTCTCCGGGTCGTTCAGGTCGCCGAAGGTGATGGCCTCCGCCGGGCAGGTCTGCTGGCAGGCGGTGCGGATCTCGCCGTCGGCGACGGCCCGGCCCTCCCGGGCGGCCTCGCGCTTGCCCTCGTTGATCCGCTGGACGCAGTAGGTGCACTTCTCCATGACCCCCCGGGACCGGACCGTCACGTCCGGGTTCGTGGCGAGCTGCACCAGCTCCGGGGTGTCCTTCGTGTAGTTGAAGAAGTTGAACCGGCGGACCTTGTACGGGCAGTTGTTCGAGCAGTACCGGGTGCCGATGCACCGGTTGTAGACCATGGCGTTCAGGCCCTCGTCGTCGTGGACCGTGGCCGCCACGGGGCAGACCTGCTCGCAGGGGGCGTTCTCGCAGTGCATGCAGGGCACGGCCTGGAAGGCCACTTTCGGGTCGGCCACGTCGCCGGCGAAGTAGCGGTCCACCCGCAGCCAGAGCATCTCCCGGCCGCGGGAGACCTGCTCCCGGCCGACCACGGGGATGTTGTTCTCGGCCTGGCAGGCGGAGACACAGGCGTTGCAGCCGATGCACGAGGAGAGGTCCACCGTCATGCCCCACTGGTGGCCCTCCTCCCA